>CAMDUN010000025.1:0-28693 GCA_945878665.1 uncultured Clostridia bacterium
AGCTATGTCTTTCTTCATGCTCTTTTCAATTTGCGCAAGTTATTGTACATTATCTTATTGGGTCAACCGGCGGAAACTGTACGGATAAAACGCTCCATGCGGTCGGCACTTTATTTGTGCCAGGTCAGTACGCTGCGGTAAGGGGGTCTTTGACCTCTGCTCGTGTGAGCAACCGCCCACTCCCAAATACCTATAATAAAAAATCCCACATCAGATTTTAGACAGCCCCGCCATCAGAACGGATTGACAATTCGACAAAATGTGATATAATCCCACCGTCTGGAAAAATATAAAGTTGTAACACAGAGGTGTCTGCTCAAAAGCAGATGAAAAGGGAATCCGGTGGGAATCCGGAGCGATGCAGTCACTGTGTACGGGAGCGGCCTTGCAATCCACTGGGAAACTGGGAAGGGCAACGCCGTGATGAACGAAGTCAGGAGACCTGCCTCTGTGTGGAATCTCAAACCTGCTGCCAACGGGTTGGTTTTCCTACGAACTTATGATCCGTCGCGGAGCGCCGCACGGGTGTATATGTAGTAAGAAACACCGAGGGCGGCTGTGTGAGACACAGCCGCTTTTATATTTCTTTCAGAACAAATAATTTGGAAAGAGGTAGATCCCCCATGAAGAAAGCACTTGCCTTTCTGATGGCGGCTGTGATGCTGATGAGCATGCTGACCGCCTGCGGCAACAAGGACGTTGCCGACGACACCAAGGACAACAACGACGTAAACACCGAGGAGACCGACAAGGCCGCCGCCGACAAGGTCGCCGCCCTGATCGACGCCATCTATGTGCAGGAGCGCACCGAGGAGACCGACGCCCAGTGCGAGGCCGCCAAGGCCGCTTGGGATGCCCTGACCGACGCCCAGAAGGCGCTGGTGGAGGGCGAGGAGGCCAGCCCCGAGTACTTCGGTCTGGACACCGGCGACGCCTCCAAGGACGATCCCCGCAACCAGGACGAGATCGGCGAGAAGGAGTTGCTGGTGGTGTCCTTCGGCACCTCCTTCAACGACAGCCGCGTAGCCGACATCAAGAGCATTGAGGACGCCCTGCAGGCGGCCAACCCCGACTGGTCCGTGCGCCGCGCCTTCACCGCGCAGATCATCATCAACCACATCCAGGCCCGTGACGGCGAGAAGATCGACAACATGGAGCAGGCTCTGGAGCGCGCTATCGCCAACGGTGTGAAGCAGCTGGTCGTCCAGCCCACCCACCTGATGCACGGTGCTGAGTACGATGAGATGTGCGCCGCCATTGACAAGGTTCGTGACAAGTTCGAGTCCGTTGAGATCGCCGAGCCCATGCTGGGCGAGGTGGGCAACGATGCCACCGTCATCAACGCCGACAAGGAAGCCGCCGCCAAGGCCGTCGTGGCTGCTGCCCTCGAGGAGAGCGGCTATGAGTCCACCGCTGCCGCCAAGGATGCCGGTGTTGCCTATGTGCTGATGGGCCACGGTACGGCTCATGTGGCCAAGGTCACCTACAGCCAGATGGCCACCCAAATGGCCAAGCTGGGCTATGAGAACGTGTTCGTCGGCACCGTGGAGGGTGAGCCCGAGGAGACCTCCTGCGAGGCCGTGATCGAGGCCGTCAAGAACGCCGGCTACACCACCGTGGTGCTGCGTCCCCTGATGGTCGTGGCTGGCGACCACGCCAACAACGACATGGCCGGTGCAGACGATGATTCCTGGAAGACCATGTTCGAGGCCGCCGGCTTCACCGTGAACTGCCAGATCTCCGGCCTGGGCCGTATCGCGGACGTGCAGGCTCTCTATGTAGCCCACACCAAGGCTGCCATTGACGCCATCGCGTAACAAGGACTGAACGGGCTCCGGGGCGGTATATTATCGCCTCGGAGCTTTTTTCAGAGCAAGGAGGACACATAAAAATGAAGAAGTTTCTTTCCTGTCTGCTGGCACTGCTGATGACGGCATCGCTGCTGGCGGGCTGCGGACAGCAGAAAACAGATGACAACAACGGCGGCGATGCCGCCGAGCCCGCGCTGGCGGACGGCGTGTACACCGCGGATTTCAACACCGACAGCAGTATGTTCCACGCCAACGAGACCTGCGACGGCAAGGGCGTACTGACCGTGAAGGACGGGCAGATGACCATTCACGTCAGCCTCGCCTCCACCAGCATCGTGAATCTGTTCCCCGGTTTGAAGGAAGACGCACAGAAGGATGGTGCCATGCTGCTGCAGCCCACCAAGGATACCGTCACCTATCCCGATGGTCTGTCCGAGGAGGTCAACGGCTTTGACATCCCCGTGCCCGCCTTGGACACGGAGTTCGACGTGGCCCTCATCGGCAAGAAGGGCGTATGGTATGACCACAAGGTCTCCGTCTCCAACCCTGTTCTGAAGGAGGATGACGGCGATGACGCTGCCGCCATCGCATTGGCGGACGGCACTTACACCATTGAGGTAGGCTTTGAGGGCGGCTCCGGCAAGTCCCATGTGCTGACCCCCTGCACCCTGAAGGTGGAGAACGGCGCTGCCACCGCCACCATCGTGTGGAGCAGTGAGAAGTATGACTATATGCTGGTGGATGGCCAGCGCTATGACGTTCTCACCACCGAGGGCGGCTCCACCTTCGAGATCCCCGTGCGGGCGCTGGATACCCCGCTGACGGTGATCGGCGACACCACCGCCATGAGCACCCCCCACGAGATCGAGTACACTCTGACCTTTGATTCCGCCACGGCGGTGGAGGCAGCCCAGTGAAACGGCTGACCGCCGCGGTACTGGCGCTGCTGCTGATACTGTCCCTCTGTGCCTGCGGCACGGCAGACGCCCCTGCCAAAACAGATGGACAAGCTGCCTCCATATCGTGGGATGAGTTGGTCTTTGACCGTACCATGCCCCTGCGCTATGCCCAGCAGTTTACCGTAGAGTATGCCGGAGAGAGCTACAAGCGCATCACCATCAACAACGACCGGGTGTACCTGCTGGTAGCGGAGGGCGCGGCGGTGCCTGACGGAACACCCTCCGGCGTCACTGTTTTGCACCAGCCGCTGGACCAGATCTATCTGGTAGCCGCCGCTGCCATGGACTACTTCGACAAGCTGAACGCCATCGACTGTATCACCCTCAGCGGTAAGAAGCAGTCGGACTGGTATATCCAGCGCGCCAAGGACGCCATGGACAGCGGAGCGCTGGTATACGCCGGCAAGTACTCCGAGCCGGATTATGAGCTGATCCTGTCGCAGGGCTGCGATCTGGCGGTGGAAAACACCATGATCTATCACTCTCCGGCGGTGCTGGAGCAACTGGAGCGGCTGGGTATCCCCGTGCTGGTGGAGACATCCAGCTACGAGACCCAGCCCTTGGGTCGGATGGAGTGGATCAAGCTGTACGCGGCGCTGCTGGACAAGGAGGACGAGGCCGAGGCGCTGTTTAATGAGAAGATGGACAGCGTGGCGGACGTACTGGAGCAGCAGCCCACCGGCAAGACTGTGGCGTTTTTTTACATCACCAGCAGCGGCGCTGTAAACGTCCGCAAGTCCACGGACTATGTGGCGAAGTGCGTCACCATCGCAGGCGGAGACTATGTCTCCTTCGATGAATCGGCGGAGGACAACGCCCAGTCCACCATCAACATTCAGATGGAATCCTTCTACCACGGTGCAGTGGACGCCGATGTACTGATCTACAACAGCATCATCGATGGTGAGCTGCACACGCTGGACGAATTGGTGGCACTGGATCCACTGATGGCCGACTTCAAGGCCGTCAAGAGCGGTAATGTGTGGTGCCTGACCAAAAACTTCTATCAGGAGTCGCTGGAGCTGAGTGATCTCATTCTGGACGTGAACCATGCGTTGAACGACGCGCCGGATACGGCTTTTCACTTTCTGACACGGATGAAGTGAGCGTTTTTTACATCATAAGGAGGAGCGGCATGAAGAGGACCCGAACACTTCGCATCTGGGGAGGCTTTTTGCTTCTCCTCCTGCTTTTGCTTGTTTTTTTGATTTGGAACATTTTCGCGGGAAGCGTTTCTCTTTCCGCGTCTGAGATATGGCGGATCCTGCTGGGCAGCGATGCGGGCTTTACCCAAAGCCAGATCATTATGAAGATCCGTCTGCCCCGGCTTCTGTCGGCGCTGATCCTGGGCGGGGCGCTGTCTCTGTCCGGCTATCTGCTGCAAACCTTCTTCCACAACCCCATCGCAGGCCCCTTCGTGCTGGGCATCTCCTCCGGCGCAAAGATGACGGTGTGCGTGGCCATGCTGGCGCTGCTGAGCCGTGGCAAGACCACCTCCTCCGCCATTCTCATCGCAGCGGCCTTCGTGGGCGCTATGGTATCCATGGGCTTCGTGCTGCTGATCTCCCAGCGGGTCAAGCGCATGAGCCTGCTGGTGGTCTGCGGCGTGATGATCGGCTATATCTGCTCGGCGCTCACGGATTTTCTCGTGACCTTTGCCGACGATTCCAGCATCGTGAATCTGCACAACTGGTCTCTCGGCTCCTTCTCCGGCATGAGCTGGGACAACGTAAAGACTATGGCCGTCGTCTGCGGCATCACGCTGCTGCTGACCTTCCTGCTCTCCAAGCCCATCCGGGCGTACCAGTTGGGCGAGGTCTACGCCCAGAACATGGGCGTGCCGCTGCGGGCGTTTCGGACGGCGCTGATCCTGTTGTCCAGTGTGCTGTCCGCCTGCGTCACGGCCTTTGCCGGCCCCATCTCCTTTGTTGGCATCGCAGTGCCGCACCTGATGAAGTCCCTGTTCAAATCGGCGGAGCCGCTGTGCATGATCCCGGCCTGCTTCCTGGGCGGCGGCGTGTTCTGCCTGTTCTGCGACCTTATCGCCCGCACCGCCTTCGCCCCCACAGAGGTGAGCATCAGCTCCGTCACGGCGGTGTTCGGCGCACCCATCGTCATCTACATGATGATCCACAGAAAGGCGGCGTGAGTATGGCAGCATATCTGGAAACAAAAGACCTGTCCGTGGGCTACCACGGCAAGCCGCTGATCGAGGATGTCGCCCTCCATGTGCAGCGGGGCAGGATCGTCACGCTGATAGGCCCCAACGGCTCGGGAAAATCCACCATATTGAAAACCATTATCGGTCAGCTCTCCAAGGTGTCCGGCACGGTGTTTCTGGACGGGAAGGCCATGGAAGCGCGCAGCCGCAACGAGATCGCCCGGCGCATGGCCATTCTGATGACGGCGCGCATGGAGCCGGAGCTGATGACCTGCCGGGACGTGGTGAGCAGTGGCCGCTATCCCTACACAGGCCGGCTGGGCATTTTGCAGTCGGAGGATCAGGCCATCGTGGAGCGCTCCTTGGAGCAAGTAGGCGGCATGGAGTTTGCCGACCGCCCCTTCTCCGCCATCAGCGATGGGCAGCGCCAGCGCATCCTCTTGGCGCGGGCGCTGTGTCAGGAGCCGGAGATTATCGTGCTGGACGAGCCCACCAGCTTTCTAGACATCCGCTACAAGCTGGAGCTTTTGACGGTGCTCAAGCGCATGGTGCGGGAGAACCATCTAGCGGTACTGCTGTCGCTCCACGAGCTGGAGCTGGCGGAGCGCATCTCCGACACCGTGGTGTGCGTGGCAGGCGACCGAATCGACCGCATCGGCCCGCCGGAGGAGATCTTCACCCGCGCATATATCGCAAAGCTGTACAAGATGGAGCATGGGAAGTACGACCCCTGCTTCGACAGTCTGGAATTCGTGCCGTAAGGAGTGCCATCATGGAAAAACAGGGTGTTTTTTACGCCGTCAGCGTGGGTCCCGGCGACCCGGAGCTGCTGACCCGGCAGGCGTGTCGGGTTCTGGAGGCGTGTGATGTTATAGCGGCCCCTCGAACCAAGGCCGGGCGGATGCTGGCGCTGGACATCGCCGCCGGTGCGGTGGATATAAAGAACAAGACCATTTTGCCGCTGGATTTTACCATGGAGCGAAGTGAGGCGGTACGCGAGGATAGCTACCGCACGGCGGCAGCCGCTATCAAAGCAGAGCTGTCGGTGGGACGGGATGTGGCCATGGTCAATCTGGGCGACGTATCCGTGTACGCCACTGCCTACTATATTTTGGAGCGCATCCGCTCTGACGGGTTTGAGGCGGTGATGTGTCCCGGTGTCACCAGCTTCTGCGCCGTGGCGGCGCGGCTGGGGCGCAGCCTCACCCGCATGGATGAGCCGCTCCACATCCTGCCGGGCAGCGCCGAGCTGAACAACGCGCTGGCGCTGCCGGGAACGAAGGTCATCATGAAATCCGGCAAGGCCATCCGCGAGACGGTGGACGCGCTGGAAAGGCACGGTCTTGCAGCGCGTGCCGGGATGGTGGCGGACTGCGGGCTGGAAACGGAGCAGGTCTATACCGACCTGCGGCAGCTGCCGGAGGAGATCAGCTATTTTGCCACCATTGTGGCGGATTGAGAGGACACTATGCAGAGACGAGTGCCCCGGCTGGTGCTGGCCGGTACCAACAGCGGCTGCGGCAAGACCACCGTTACCTGCGCCGTTTTGCAGGCGCTGGTAACGCGGGGTCTGCGGGTAGGCGCGGCAAAATGCGGCCCGGATTACATCGACCCCATGTTCCACAGCCGTGTTATCGGCGCGAAAAGCTCCAATTTGGACAGCTTCTTTTTTGACCGCGACACCATGCGCTATCTGCTGGCGCACAACAGTCAGGGCTGCGACGTTACGGTGATTGAGGGCGTCATGGGATACTATGACGGTCTAGGCCTCACCTCCACCCGCGCCAGCACCTATGAGGCGGCGTGGGAGACGGAAAGCCCCGTGGTGCTGGTGGTGAACGCACGGGGGGCGGCGTTGTCCGTTGTGGCGGCAGTGCAGGGCTTTCTGGACTTCGCGCCGGACAACAACGTGCAGGGCGTCATTCTGAACGGATGCAGCGCCATGAGCTACGGCGCGCTGGCGCGGGAGCTGGAAAGCCGGCTGGGCGTCCGCGCCTGCGGCTATCTGCCCCGGCTGCCAGAGTGCACGCTGGAGAGCCGCCATTTGGGGCTGGTGACGGCGGACGAGGTAGAGGATCTGCGGGAGAAGCTGCGGCAGCTGGCGGAGGCGGCGGAAAAGACGCTGGAGCTGGACGCGCTGCTGGAGATCGCCCACAATGCGCCGGTGCTGGACTTCACGCCGCCGGTATTGCCGGAAAAGGGCGCGCCGGTGCGGATCGGCGTGGCCCGCGACCGGGCGTTCTGCTTTTACTATGAGGACAGTCTCGACCTGCTGCGGCAGCTGGGTGCGGAGCTGATACCCTTCAGCCCACTGGCGGACGAAAAGCTCCCCGACGGTGTGCAGGGCCTGTACTTGGGCGGCGGCTACCCGGAGCTTTACGCGGCGCAGTTGGAGGAAAACCACGCCCTGCGCAGGCAAATCCGAGACGCTGTACACACGGGGATGCCCTGTATCGCCGAGTGCGGCGGCTTCATGTATCTGACGCAGTCCATCGCGGGCCACGCCATGGTAGGCGCGCTGCCCGGTGACTGCTTTGATACGGGGAAGCTGACCCGGTTCGGCTATATCACCGCCACGGCCCGGGAGGACAATCTCCTCTGCCGCGCCGGGGAGCAGGTACCCATGCATGAATTTCACCACTGGGACACCCCCCAGCCCGGCGGCGCTTTTCTGGCGGAAAAGCCCTCCGGCAAGCAGTGGCGCTGTGCGTATGCCACGGACACGCTGTACGCGGGTTTCCCCCACTTCCATTTTTACGCCAAGCCTGTCATGGCACAGCGCTTTTTGGCGGCTTGCAGAAAGGAGACGCTATGATGGAGCAGATGAAGCCTATGGACATTGAGAAGCGCAGCTTCGCCATCATCACAGAGCTGCTGGGCGAGAGAACGCTGCCCCCGGAAAACGAGCTGGTCATCAAGCGGGTCATCCACACCACGGCGGACTTTGACTATGTGGACAATCTGGCCTTTTCCGACCACGCGGTGGAAAAGGGCATCGCCGCCCTGCGGGCGGGCTGTGACATCGTCACCGATACGCAGATGGCCAAGGCCGGGATCAACAAGACCATCCTCGCCTCGCTGGGCGGAGAGGTACACTGCTTCATGTCGGACGCAGACGTGGCGGCGGAGGCCAAGGAGCGGGGCGTGACCCGTGCCTTTGTATCCATGGAGCGGGCGGCGGCGCTGGAAAAGCCCTGCATCTTCGCCATCGGCAACGCCCCCACGGCGCTTTTCTCGCTGGAGGCGCTGATGGAGGCAGACAAGCTCCGTCCCGCCCTCATCATCGGCGTGCCGGTGGGCTTTGTGAACGTGGTGGAGAGCAAGGAGCGCATCATCGAGGCCGCTGCCGCGCCCTATATCGTGGCCCGGGGCCGCAAGGGCGGCAGCAATGTGGCGGCGGCCATCTGCAACGCCATGCTCTACCAGATCAGGCGGTAGGTCATGAAGGAATTTATCATACGGGACGGAAAAAAGCTCCGTCTGGGCTACACCACCGGCTCCTGTGCCGCGGCGGCAGCCAAGGCCGCCGCATGGATGCTGCTGAGCGGCAGCAAAAAGGAGTCCATCCGCCTGCTGACACCCAAGGGCATGGAGCTGACATTGGCGGTGGAGGACATCTATCTGTCCCCGGACTGTGTGCGCTGCGCCATTCGGAAGGACAGCGGCGACGACCCGGATATCACCCGCGACACCCTGATTTACGCCGAAGTGCGGAAAACGGAGGCTGTTGGTATTGTCATCGACGGCGGACAGGGCGTGGGCCGTGTAACCAAGCCGGGACTTGACCAGCCGGTGGGCGCGGCGGCCATCAACTCCGTACCCCGCCGGATGATCCGGGAGAATGTGGAGGAGGTCTGCGGCCTGTTCGGATACACCGGCGGCCTGCGGGTGGTGATCTCCACTCCCGATGGCGAGACGCTGGCGAAAAAGACATTCAATCCCCGGTTGGGCATTGAGGGCGGCATCTCTATCTTAGGCACCACGGGGATCGTAGAGCCCATGAGCGAGCAGGCGCTGGTGGACACCATCCATGTAGAGCTGCGGCAGCGGCGGGAGGGCGGCGCGGATTATGTACTGCTTTCCCCCGGCAACTACGGCGTAGACTATATCAAGGACACCATGGGCATCGACCCCGCCACGGCGGTGATGACCTCCAACTTCATCGGCGACGCGCTGGAGATGTGCCGGGAGCTGGGCTTCCGAGGGGTGCTGCTCATCGGTCATATCGGCAAGCTGGTAAAGCTGGCGGGCGGTATGTGGAACACCCACTCCCGCTACGGCGACTGCCGCATGGACATCCTGACGGCCTGTGCCGCCGCAGAGGGGCTGCACGGCGGTGCGGCGGCGGAGATGCTCTGCTGCGCCACCTGTGACGACGCCCTGCGGCTATTGAAGGAGCAGGGACTTTATGACGCAGTGCTGCACCGGCTGGCCGGGCGCATTGACGACATGATGCACTATAAATGCAGTGATATAGAGACGGGAGCCATCCTCTTTTCCAAGGAATATGGCTATCTTTGTGAGACGAAGGGCGCATCCAAGCTGCTGCGCCGGATAAAGGAGGACTGACAATGGTACATTTTGTGGGAGCGGGCAGCGGCGCTGCCGACCTCATCACCGTCCGGGGCGCCAAGCTGCTGGGCGAGGCCGACGTGGTGATCTACGCCGGCTCACTGGTGAATCCGGCGCTGCTGGACTACACCAGGGAGGGCTGCGAGATCCACGACAGCGCCAAGCTGACGCTGGAGGAGGTCATCGCCCTCATCGAGAAGGCGGAGGCGGAGGGAAAGACCACGGTGCGTCTGCACACGGGGGATTCCAGCATCTATGGTGCGGTGCGGGAGCAGTTCGACGAGCTGGAAAAGCGGGACATTGTCTACGATGTCTGCCCCGGCGTCAGTGCCTTCTGCGGCGCAGCGGCCGCTCTGCGGGCGGAGTACACCCTACCCGATGTGAGCCAAACCGTCATCATCACCCGCGCCCCGGGCCGCACGCCGGTGCCGGAGCGGGAGTCCATCCGCTCGCTGGCGGCCCATCAGGCCACCATGGTGCTGTTTCTCAGCACCTCACTGACGGAGCATTTGCAAGCCGAGCTGCTGGCAGGGGGCTATGCCGCCGAGACGCCGGTGGCGGTGGTGTATAAGGCCACCTGGCCGGAGGAGAAGATCTTCCGCTGCACGGTAGGCACGCTCCACGAGACGGTGACAGGCAACGGTCTGACCAAGACCTCGCTGATCGTGGTGGGCAACTGTCTGGGTGACACCTATCTGCGCTCACTGCTGTATCACCCCAACTTTACAACGGAGTTCCGCAAGGGGGCGCAATGAGAGCCGCCCTGTTCACTTTCAGCCGCGGTGGCTGCGCCACGGCGCGGCGGATACTGGCGGCGCTGCCGGAGGAGGCATGGATGTGCTATACCATGCCGCGTTTTGAAGAGCCGGGCTTTCTGCCGCTGGACAAGGCGGTATATGGCGCGAGCTTTTCCTCCATGGACGCACTGATTTTTGTGGGGGCCTGCGGCATCGCCGTGCGGGAGATCGCCCCCTATGTCAAAAGCAAAAAAACCGACCCGGCGGTGGTTTGCATCGACGAGGCAGGGCGGTTTGTGATCCCCCTGCTCTCCGGCCATATCGGCGGCGCCAACGCGCTGGCGGAGAAGCTGGCGGAGAAGCTGGACGCCACAGCGGTGGTCACCACCGCCACCGATGTCCGGGGGAAATTCGCCGTGGACACATGGGCTGCCCGGCACGGCTGCGTCATCTCTGACATGGGGCTTGCCAAGGCGGTTTCGGTGGCGATCTTAGAGGAGGATATCCCCCTTTGCAGCCAGTTTCCCCTGCCCTCCCCCCTGCCGGAGGGTACGTTTGCCGGTGAGACCGGCCCGTTGGGCATTTTCATCGGCTGGCGCACGAAATCGCCCTTTGCCCGCACCCTGCGGCTGATCCCTCGCGTACTGCGGGTAGGTGTAGGCTGCCGGCGGGGCATCTCCGCCGAGGCGGTGGTGCGTGCGGTGCAGACAGTGTTCGCGGAAAATGGGCTGGACACGGCGGCCATCTGCGGCGTCTACTCCATCGACCTGAAGCAGGACGAGGCGGGACTGCTGGCCGCCTGTGAGAAAAACAACTGGCCGGTGCATTTTTACACGGCGCAGCAGCTGCGGGATGTGGCGGGTAACTTCACTCCCTCCGACTTCGTCCGCTCCGTCACCGGCGTGGACAATGTCTGTGAGCGGGCGGCGCTGCTGGATGCCGAAAAACTGATCGTACAAAAAACAGCGCGGGACGGCGTGACCGTCGCCGTCGCGGCGGAGCATTGGGAGGTGCGCTTTGGGTAAGGTAATTGCAGTAGGTATCGGGCCGGGCAGCTATGAGGATATGACCATTCGGGCGGATACCGCCCTGCGGGCGTGTGACGCCATCGTAGGCTACCCGGTGTATGTGGATCTGGTGCGGGATCGCTATCCCGGCAAGGAGCTTCACTCCACCCCCATGACACGGGAGGCCGAGCGCTGCCAGCTGGCGCTGGAGCTGGCGCGCAGCGGTAAGACCGTCGCCATGGTCTGCTCCGGCGACAGCGGCATCTACGGCATGGCGGCGCTGGTCTATGAGCTGCGGGGCGAATCGCAGGAGCCTGAAATTCAGGTTGTGCCTGGTCTGACGGCGGCTTGCAGCGCCGCAGCGGTGCTGGGTGCGCCGCTGACCCACGACTTCGCGGTCATCAGCCTCAGCGATCGGCTGACGCCGTGGGAAACCATCGAAAAGCGGCTGGACTGCGCGGCGGCGGCGGATCTGACCATCGCCCTGTACAACCCCGCCAGCCACGGCAGACCAGACCACCTGAAGCGGGCCTGCGATATCCTGCTGCGCCGTCTGCCGGGAGAGCGGCTGTGCGGCATCGTGCGCAATATTGGCCGTGAGGGGCAGAGCAGCCGCATCCTGACGCTGGCAGAGCTGCGGGAGGCGGAGGTGGATATGTTCTGCACCGTGCTGATCGGCAGCGCCGCCGTCAAAACGGTGGCCGGTCAACTGGTCACACCCAGAGGATACCGCAATGTGTAATATCTGCGTGTTTGCCGGCACCACGGAGGGCCGGGAGCTGGTGGAATTCCTGGCCGGACAGCCGGTGCAGGCTACGGTATGCGTGGCCACGGAGTACGGTGAAACGCTGCTGCCGGAGGCGGAAAACATTACGGTTCTGGCGGGACGTATCCCGGTAGAGGACATCATCCGGATGCTGCAAAGGATGCGGTTCGATCTGGTCATCGACGCTACCCACCCCTATGCCACCTCCATCACCGAGAGCATCTGCACAGCCTGTCGGGAAACGGAGACGGAGTATCTGCGCCTGCTGCGGCAATCCTCCGAACAGACGGAGGATGTGGTCTGCGTGGAGAATGCGGCGGCTGCCGCGGCGTTTTTGACGCGCACACAGGGCAATATCCTGCTGACCACCGGCAGTAAGGAACTGGCGGCGTATAGCGGCATCCCCGATTTTACCCAGCGGGTATACGCCCGGGTGCTGCCCATGGATGCCTCGCTGGAGGCCTGCCGCGCAGCGGGGCTGAGGGCCGCCCACATCATCGCCATGCAGGGGCCTTTCTCCGAGGAGATGGATCTGGCTACACTGCGGTTTGCCGACGCCGCATGGATGGTGACCAAGGACGGCGGCGAAGCCGGCGGCTTTCCCGCTAAGGCATCCGCCGCCCGGAAGGCGGGCGCAGGTCTGGTGGTCATTGGCCGCCCGCCCCAGCGGGAGGGTCTTCCCTTTGCGGCGGTGCTGGATGTGCTGTGTAAGCGGTTCGGCTGCACCGTCCGGCCGCAGGTGCGGATCGTCGGCATCGGCCCCGGCAGCCGGGAGGCTATGACCCGTGAGGTCAGTGAAACCATTGAGGCGGCGGACTGTCTCATCGGCGCAAAACGGATGCTGGAGGCTGTGGCGCGGCCGGGACAGCACACCTGCGACGCCATTGCGCCGCAGGATATTGCGGACTTTATCCGCACCCACTGGGAGTACCGCCGCTTTGCGGTGGTCATGTCCGGCGACACCGGCTTCTTCAGCGGCACGAAAAAGCTGCTGCCCCTGCTGGAGGGCTGCGACACGGCGGTGCTGCCCGGTCTGAGCTCGTTGTCCTATCTGTGCGCCCGGCTCCGAACCTCCTATGAGGATGTCCGGGTGGTGAGTCTCCACGGGCGGCAGCACAACATTCTGCCGGAGGTGCGGGCAACCAGCCGCCTCTTTGCGCTGGTGGGCGGCGAGCGCGGCATCAACGACCTGTGCCGCACATTGACAGCGGGCGGTCTGGGCGGCGTCCCCGTGTCTGTGGGGCAGCGGCTGGGCTACCCGGATGAGCGCATCGTGCGCGGCACGGCGGCGGAGCTGACGGATGGTGTCTATGCCCCTCTGAGCGTGGCGCTTATCGAAAACCCCCATCCCGACGCGGTGGTCACACCGGGTCTGCCGGATGACGCCTTTCTCCGCAGTGCGGAGGGAATGCCCGTGGTTCCCATGACCAAAAGTGAGGTGCGGGCGGTGTGCCTTTCCAAGCTGCGGCTGACGGAGCGGAGCGTCTGCTGGGACATCGGCGCCGGTACCGGCTCAGTGTCGGTGGAAATGGCCTTGCAGGCAAAGCAAGGGCTTGTCTGCGCCGTAGAGCGGCGAGAGGATGCCGCAGCGCTGCTGGGGCAAAACCGTAATCGGTTTGCATTGGAAAACTTACAGGTGGTCTGCGGCAGCGCGCCGGAGGCCTGTGCCGGTCTGCCCGCGCCCACCCACGCCTTTATCGGCGGCAGTGCCGGCAATATGCGGGAGATCGTGGCGCTGCTGCTGGCAAGAAACCCCTGTGTCCGCATCGTGGCCACGGCGGTCTCGCTGGAATCCATCGCCGAGCTGACGGACTGCCTGACGGCGTTCCCCTTTGCGGAGACGGAGGTGGTGTCCCTGCAAGCGGCGCGGGACAAAAAAGCCGGAAGCTACCACCTGATGAGCGGACAGAATCCCATTTATATTTTTACAATGCAGGGCGGAGGAGAAACAGCATGATGTGGTCGCTGGCGGCACTTGTTATCGGCTTTTGCATAGACCTTCTGGTGGGCGACCCTCACGGCTTCCCCCACCCGGTAGTGCTGATTGGAAAATGTATCAGTGTGTTGGAGCGGGGGCTGCGGCACATCTGCCCCAAAACGCCCGCCGGCGAGCGGGCGGCGGGCGCCATCCTGTGGGGCGCGGTGGTCATCGTATCCACCGCCGTCCCGGCTCTGCTGCTGTGGCTGAGCGGTCTGCTCAGCCCGTGGCTGCGTCTGGCGCTGGAAAGCGTGATGTGCTGGCAGATCTTGGCCGTTAAGTCCCTGCGGGACGAGAGCATGAAGGTCTATGACGCGCTGGAGAGCGGCGATTTGGCCGCCTCCCGCCATGCTGTTTCCATGATCGTGGGGCGGGATACCGACCGGCTGGACGATGCCGCCGTGACCCGTGCCGCCGTGGAAACGGTGGCGGAGAACACCTCCGACGGCGTGGTGGCGCCGCTGCTGTTCCTGGCCATCGGCGGTGCGCCGCTGGGATTTTTCTACAAGGCGGTGAACACCATGGACTCCATGCTGGGGTATGTGGAGCCGCCCTATAAGAACATCGGTCTTGTACCCGCCAAGGCCGACGACGTGGTGAATTATATCCCGGCGCGGCTGTCCGCCCTGCTGATGCTGACGGCGGGCGCCCTGATGGGATTGAATATTTCAGCGGGCTGGCGGATCTTCCGCCGTGACCGCCGGAAGCACGCCAGCCCCAACTCAGCCCAGACGGAATCTGTCTGCGCGGGACTGCTGGGCGTGCGCCTGGCGGGGGATGCGTGGTACCACGGCGTGCTGCACAAAAAGGAGTATATCGGCGACGCATCGCGGGAGATCACCCACGAGGACATCCCCCGTGTGTGCCGCCTGATGACGGTCACAGCGCTTCTCACCCTGCTTTTAAGCTGTGGGGTCAAGCTGCCCTTTGCGCTGTAAAGGAGACACAGATGCTGTATCAAACGGAAAATCAACATGGCGGTGACGTGTACGGCGGCGGTATCACACTGGATTTTTCCGCCAACACCAACCCGCTAGGTACGCCTCCCGGCGTTTTGGAGGCGGTACGTCGCGGGCTGCCCCAGCTGCACCGCTACCCCGACCCCTACTGCCGCCAGCTGGTGCAGGCCATCGCGGCCCACGAACAGGTGCCGGCGTCCTATATTCTCTGCGGAAACGGCGCGGCAGACCTGATCTACACATACTGCGCCGCCCTGCGGCCCCGGACGGCGGTGGAGCTGGCCCCCACCTTTGTGGAATATGGGGCGGGACTGGCGCAGGTGGGTTGCTGCGTAGAGCGGTATTTCCTGCATCAGGCGCAGAATTTCGATTTGGACGAGAGGTTTCTGTCCTTCTTAGAGGGAAAAAAATCGGAGGTGGTATTCCTCTGCAACCCCAACAACCCCACCGGGCGGTTGCTGCCGCTGCCGCTGCTGGAGCAGATCCTGCAATACTGTGCGGCACAAGGGGCGCGGCTGTTTCTGGATGAGTGCTTTCTCGATCTCACGGAGGACGGCGTCAGCGCCAAGTCCCTTCTGGCAGCGCACCCGGAGCTGCTGATCCTGAAGGCATTTACCAAGAGCTACGGCATGGCGGGCATCCGGCTGGGGTACTGCCTGTGCGCCGACAATGCGCTGCTGCGCCGCATGGCGGCCACGTCCCCGCCGTGGAACGTATCCTCGCTGGCGCAGAGCGCCGGTGTGGCGGCGCTGGCGGAGCGGGATTTCCTGCAAAGAACACTGGCCCTCGTCCGCAAGGAGCGGCGCTGGCTCACGGATAACCTGACGGCGCTGGGCTTCTGGGTATGCCCGTCCCATGCCAATTACCTGCTGTTCCGCGGGCCGCTGGGGCTGCGGGAGGGTCTGCTGCGGCGTGGCATCGCCATCCGGGGCTGTGGGAATTACAGCGGACTGGACGACGGGTGGTATCGCATCGCCGTGCGGCCTCATGAGGAAAACGAGGCGTTGATAACGGCCATCCGGCAATTCTGCAAGGAGAAATCGCTATGGCAATGAATATTATGATACAGGGAACCATGTCCAATGCGGGAAAGAGCCTGCTGGCGGCGGGACTCTGCCGCGTTTTGAAGCAGGACGGCTACCGCGTGGCGCCGTTCAAAAGCCAGAATATGGCGCTGAACTCCTTCATCACCAAGGACGGCGGTGAGATGGGCCGGGCGCAGGTGGTGCAGGCAGAGGCCGCCGGAATCGAGCCGGATACCCGCATGAACCCCATCCTGCTCAAGCCCACCACCGACGTGGGCAGTCAGGTCATCGTCAACGGACAGGTGCGGGGCAATATGCAGGCCATGGAGTACTTCCGCCGCAAGCGGGACTACATCCCCGCTGTGCTGGATGCCTACAACAGTCTGGCATCGGAGTACGACGTGATCGTCATTGAGGGGGCAGGCAGCCCCGCGGAGATCAACCTCAAGCAGGATGATATCGTCAATATGGGCCTTGCCAAGCTGGTGGACGCGCCGGTGCTGCTGGTAGGCGACATCGACCGGGGCGGCGTGTTCGCCCAGCTCTACGGCACGGTGGCGCTGCTGGAGGAGGACGAGCGCCGCCGCATCAAGGGCGTGGTGGTCAACAAATTCCGGGGCGACCGGGCCATTCTGGAGCCGGGACTGAAGACGCTGGAGCAGCTATGCGGCATCCCGGTGGCGGGGGTCATCCCCTACACCCATGTGGATATCGACGACGAGGACAGCCTGACCGAGCGGTTTGACCGCTCCAAAGAGCGAAAGCTCCTGGATATTGCGGTGATCCGTGTGCCGCGCATCTCCAATTTCACGGATTTCAGCCCTTTCGAACATTACGAAAACGTGTCGCTGCGCTATGTGGATCAGGTGAGCAACCTGCACCAGCCGGACATGATCCTACTGCCGGGTACCAAGAGCACCATTGCCGACCTGCGCTGGCTGCGGCAGTCCGGCCTGGAGGCGGCCATTTTGAAGGCGGTTGACGCCGGCACGCTGGTTTTCGGCATCTGCGGCGGCTATCAGATGCTGGGGCGCACCGTGTCCGACCCGGAGCAGGTGGAGGCCGCCGGTGTCACGGAGATCAACGGTTTGGGCCTGCTGGAGATGGACACCGAATTCCGGGGTGAAAAGGTGCAGACCCAGACGCAAGGCGTCTTTCACGGTGTGGAGGGAATGCTCTCCGGCCTGAACGGACTTGCCTACGAGGGGTACGAGATCCACATGGGCCGCAGTCAGCAGCAGATGCCCGCCCTCACCGGCAGCAGAAACGTATACGGCAGCTATGTCCACGGCATTTTTGACGCGCCGGGCATCACGGATACGATCCTGAAAGCACTGTGCGCCAAAAAGGGCGTGTCTTTTGACGCGCTGGCAACCTTTGATGCCTGCGGCTACAAGGAACGGCAGTACGACCTGCTGGCGGACGTGGTACGCGGCGGACTGGATATGTCCTTTGTCTACCGGGTGCTGCGCCGGGAAGTATAACGAAACAAGTTTCAATGGAAAAAGTGGGAGAGACTTGAGCAGGATATTATGCGTGATTGACGGCATGACGGATTCCCACTTTCAGGTGGAGCGATATGGCCATCTGGCGTCCATGGGTTCGGTGCGGTATGTGGATACCTGCGGCGGCTTCCCACCGGAAACACTGCACTGCGTACTGCGCCATGCCTTTGAAAGACTGCTGACGAAAGAACGATGTATGCTTCTGTGGGGGCAGTCTGTTCCGATAGCACTGCCGCCATTTCCCCAGAAGAGCGCCGTGATCTGCGGCAAGGCTTAAAATCAAAACCTCAGGCTTATCCGTAATCTCATTAAGATAAGCAATAAATATCCCCCGGCCTAGCCGGGGGTATTTCTTATGCGGGCGAAGCCCTATGTTACCAGCCACGCCTCATGCGGCGTTGGTACGACTTGCCATTTGCATAGGCCATCCTACCAACACCGATATAAGTACGTCACCTTTCTTTTCTCATTTAGCCGTCATCCCTAAATGTTTACGCCTTTTCTTTTCCCTAACTATCTACGCAGCAACCTTTACTTCTATCATACAATTTGCTAAACTTTTTCTGCCATTTCATTCTTGAATGACCTCCCTTTGTTTTGTAGTTTGCAGTTGCCAGACCGCATCGCTACTATAATAGAGGGAGTTTTATTTTTCCTCATCGGCAGCAGCCTCTTTTGAACCACTCGCCCAGCGAGTGGTTTTCGAGATACAAAAAGAACCGCCCTAGGGCGGTCTGGATTTCAGCTTGTCGATAAACATTCTCCATACGATAAGCAGTTCATCTACGCAGGGGGAGCTCGAGGGTGCAAAGCCCGCCTCGAATGAGATCAAATGCCGCGCAAAGCCTTGCCTTGCAAGGCGTGCGTGGAGCGAAGCGACTATTTTCGTGCCGCAAGGCGGCACAAAAATAACGGCATTATTTCAGGCTGTCGAAAAAAGCCGGAGGCTTTTTCGACAGCCTGAAGCGCCCCTCCGGCACAGCTGGAGGGGCGCTTTCCCTATTTCATTGTCTTGTCAGGCCGTAGGTGCCGCCGGAGTAATCCGTGCTGCTGGGTTTTTTAACAATTTGCTGCATTTTCGCCCGCCAGCCGCCCGGAGGCCCACGCCCACTGCAAATTAAAGCCGCCGCAGTCGCCGTCCACGTCCAGCACCTCGCCGCAGCCGTACAGCCCCGGCACAAGGCGGCTCTCCATGGTCTCCGGGCAGAACTCATCGGTACGCAGGCCGCCCGCCGTCACCTGGGCCTGGTCGAAGCCGCACACCCCCGTCATCGGCAGTATGAACACCTTGCACGCCCGCGCCAGCGCTGCCAGCTCGCCGTCCGTATATGCGCCGCAGGTCTCCCGCCGGGCCACGGCGGCGTATTTCACCGCCATCTGCCCCAGCCGGTTGTGCAGCGCCCCCACGAACACCTGCTCTCCCGGCAGCGCCGGGCTGGTCTCCCGCCGCCGCAGCAGCCACGTCAGCACCTCCGCCTCCGACCGCTCCGGCCACAGATCCAGCGCCAGTGTCAGTCCCTCGCCGCCGCAGGACGCCGCCCGCGACAGGTCGAATACCGCCGGGCCGCTGACGCCGTACTCGGTGAACAGCAGCTCCCCTTTACGGGCGGCCAGCACCGTCTCTCCCCGCCGCAGCGTCAGCAGCGCCTCCGCCTTTACGCCCTTCAGTGCCCGGGGATAGGCCGGGTCTGTCCTGATCTGCACCAGCGCCGGGTACAGCGCCGTGCGGTGGTGGCCCAGCGCCTTGGCCAGCCGGTAGCCGTCCATCACGCCGCCCACCTTGCTGCCCGCCGCGCCGCCGCAGGCCAGCACCAGCCGCGATGCCCGCACCGCCCCGCCGCTCTCCAGCGTGCAGGTGAACACGCCGTTCTTGTACCTCACCGCCGACACCGGGTCGCCCGCCAGCAGCGTCAACCCCTCGTACCGGCCCAGCGCCCCCCGCAGCACATCCAGCACGGAGTTGGCGGCGTTGGTGCGGGGATACACCCGCCCGTCCGCCTCCGTCACCGTCTCCAGCCCCATGTCCGCGAACCACGCCAGCGTCTCCGATGCCGGATACCGCGCCAGCGCGTACCGGCAGAACTCCGGCTGTTCGCCGTGATAGCGTTCTGGCGCGGCGTGCTCATTCGTCAGGTTGCACCGCCCGTTGCCGGTGGTCAGCAGCTTGCGCCCCAGCCGGGCCTGCCGCTCGATCAGCGTCACGGCGCAGCCCCGCTCCAGCGCTGCCAGCGCCGCCGCCATGCCGGACGCGCCGCCGCCGATGACGATCACGTCCCGGCTCATCGCTGCGCCTCCAGTCTCCGCCGGGTCAGATACCCTTCCAGCATCAACGCCGCCGCCACCGCGTCCACGGTCTTCTTCCGCTTCTTGGCGTTCTGCCCGTTCTGGAACAGGATGTTGTGGGCGTCGATGGTGGTGCGCCGCTCGTCCCACAGAATGACCTCCAGCCCCGTCTCCTGCCGCAGCAGCGCTCCGAAGGCGGCGCACTTCTCCGCCCGCGGCCCTTCCGTGCCGTCCATGTTCCGGGGATAGCCCAGCACCAGCAGCTTCACGCCGTGTTCGGCGATGATGCGGCGGATGGCCGCCAGCACCTCCTCCTGCTTCCGGCTGTGGATGACCTCCGAGTGTCCCGCCAGCGTCTCCGTATAGTCCGAAATGGCGATGCCGGTGTGGGCGTCGCCGTAGTCGATGGCCATGATCTTCATGAAAATACACCTGCGCTTTCCGTTTCGTGGCTCTATCATACACAAAAAGAGGCGCACACGCAACCGAAACCGGGCAAAAATCCCGCAAATCCCCGATTTTTTCCGAAAAAGCCGTTGACTGCTCCCCCAAACCGTGCTATACTGGGCATTACCTGTGAGTGGGTGCTTTCTTTTTGCGCGCTTTTTCGCTTCGAGGGCGCAGGGGGAACACACCCGGCAGGGAGGCAAAAAGGCGTTCCCGCAGGGAAGCCTAATCTAATAAGGAGGTGCCGTTAATGCGCGTGAAGATCACTTTGAGATGCAACGAGTGCAAGCAGAGAAACTACAACACGATGAAGAACAAGAAGAATACCCCCGACAAACTTGAGCTGAACAAGTATTGCCCCTTCTGCAGAAAGCACACCGTCCACACCGAGACGAAATAATCGGAAGGAGAATATGTGATGGCTGAAGAAAAGAAGGTCGCCAAGGACCGCGGCAAGTGGTTCCGCGAAATGAGAAGCGAGCTGAAAAAGGTCGTATGGCCTGACGGCAAGACTACTGCCAAGAACACCGGCACGGTGCTGCTGTGCTCCCTGATCGTGGGCGCTGCCATCTGGATCTTTGATGCGGTGGCTGTCCTGGCGGTGAACACGCTCATCGGCCTGTTCGCCTGAGGAAACAGGAGATGGCTGATAACGCAAAGTGGTATGTGGCACATACCTATTCCGGCTATGAAAACGCGGTAAAGGCCGCCATCGAGAAATCCGTGGTCAATCGCGGCATGGAGGACATGGTCCTCAAGACCGAGATTCCCCTGGAGACCGTCACCGAGGTGACGGAGACCGGCGTGATGAAGGAAGTCCAGCGGAAGATCTTCCCCGGCTACGTCCTCATCAAGATGGTCATGACCGATGACACCTGGCATCTGATCCGCAACATCCGCGGCGTCACCGGCTTCGTGGGCGAGGCCAACAAGGCCATCCCCCTGACCGAGGAAGAAGTGATGGCCCTGGGCATGGAAAAGCGCGAGATCGTGGTGCTGTACCATGTGGGCGACACCGTCCGCATCACCGAGGGCCCGCTGGCCAGCTTCACCGGCACGGTGGAGGAGATCGAGCCGGAGAAGAACAGGGTGCGCGTGGTCGTATCCATGTTCGGACGCGAGACTCCTGTGGATCTCGAGCTGGATCAGGTCGAGGTCAGCAGCAACTGAGCGCGGATCGTCCGCGCCAAAGTCCGGCGCAGCCGCGCCGGCAAAGTGGGAGAGACGCTCCGCGTCTCGCCAAGAGCGGCAAGGTATCCCCGCCGCTACCACATTTTATTGAAGGAGGTGCCTACAAATGGCACAGAAAGTAGTTGGATACGTCAAACTGCAAATTCCCGCGGGCAAAGCAACCCCCGCTCCCCCCGTTGGCCCGGCCCTGGGTCAGCACGGCATCAACATCGCCGCTTTCACGAAGGAGTTCAACGAGCGCACCAAGAACGACATGGGCCTGATCATCCCCGTGGTCATCACCGTGTACGCCGACCGCTCCTTCAGCTTCATCACCAAGACCCCTCCCGCAGCCGTCCTCATCAAGAAGGAGTGCAACATTGAGTCCGGTTCCGGCGTCCCCAATAAGGAAAAGGTCGCCACCATCTCCAAGGCCTCCATTCAGAAGATCGCCGAGCTGAAGATGCGCGACCTGAACGCCGCTTCTCTCGAGGCTGCCATGAGCATGATCGCCGGTACTGCCCGTTCCATGGGCGTCGTCGTCGGCGAGTAAGGAGGGTGTAAAGATGTTTAGAGGTAAGAAATATCAAGAGAGCGCCAAGCAGATCGACAAGGCTATGCTGTATGACCCCAAGGAGGGTCTGGAGCTGATCTGCAAGACCGCTTCCGCCAAGTTCGACGAGACCGTCGAGCTCCACGTCAAGCTGGGTGTTGACTCCCGCCACGCCGACCAGCAGGTCCGCGGCGCTATTGTCCTGCCCAACGGCACGGGCAAGTCCGTCCGCGTCCTGGTGTTCGCCAAGGGCGACAAGGCCGAGGCTGCCAAGGCCGCCGGCGCTGACTATGTGGGCGAGATGGACCTGGTGGAGAAGATCCAGAAGGAGAACTGGTTCGACTTCGACGTGGTCGTGGCCACCCCCGACATGATGGGCGTTGTGGGCCGTCTCGGTAAGGTCCTGGGCCCCAAGGGTCTGATGCCCTCCCCCAAGTCCGGCACTGTCACTCCCGATGCCGCCAAGGCCGTGCAGGAGGCGAAGGCCGGTAAGGTCGAGTACCGTCTGGACAAGACCAACATCATCCACTGCCCCATCGGCAAGGTTTCCTTCGGTGCTGACAAGCTGTTCGAGAACTACTCCGCTCTCATCGGCGCCATCATCAAGGCCAAGCCCGCCGCTGCCAAGGGTCAGTATATCAAGTCCTGCGTGGCCGCCGCCACCATGGGCCCCGGCGTGAAGATGAACGCCAACAAGCAGCTGTAAAACAGCAGAAAACCGTTATCTTGGGCTTGACAAGCCGTGAAGCCTTGGATATAATATTGGTTGCGTTCCAAAGACAGCAGGTGGCGAAAGCCGTAAATCCTGCCGAGGATGGCACATCGTTATGATTGCTTTTCACCGTCCTCATGTCTTCCGGCATGGGGACGGTTTCCTTTTTGAACGCACCGACAATTCTAACGGAGGTGAAATCAAAGAATGCCCAACGCAAAGGTTCTGTCTGAAAAGCAGGCGATCGTGGCGGCGCTGACCGACAAGCTGCAGAACGCAGCCGCCGGCGTCATCGTTGATTACAAGGGCATCACCGTGGCAGAGGATACCGCTCTGCGCGCTGAGTGCCGCAAGAACAACATTGAGTACGCTGTCATCAAGAACACCCTGCTGCGTTTCGCTTTCAACAACTGCGGCCTGAACGAACTGGACGATCAGCTCAACGGTACGACTTCCCTGGCTATCTGCACTGATGATCCCGTCGCTCCCGCCCGCGTGATGGCGGACTACGCAAAGAAGCTGAAGGATAAGTTCGAGATCAAGGGCGGCTTCATGGAAGGCAAGGTCGTCTCCATGGACACCGTCAACGCTCTGGCTTCCATCCCCGCTCTGCCCGTGCTGCAGGCTCAGGTCCTGGGTACCATGCTGGCTCCCATTTCCGGCCTGGCTTGCGTCCTGAAGCAGATCGCCGAGAAGAACGGCGCTGCCGCCGAGTAATTCGGCCCACTTTCCCCGCGGGCGGAAGGCCCGTACAACATCAACTTAAATCTTACAAATAGGAGGCTATCACAATGTCTGAGAAGATTACTGCTATGATCGAAGAGATCAAGGGTTTGACCGTCCTGGAGCTGTCCGAGCTGGTGCACGCTCTGGAGGAGGAGTTCGGCGTTTCCGCCGCCGCCATGGCCGCTCCCGCTGCCGGCGCTGCTGCTCCCGCTGCCGAGGAGAAGACCGAGTTTGACGTGGTTCTGGCTGGCTTCGATGCCGCTCAGAAGATCAAGGTCATCAAGGTCGTCCGCGAGATCACCGGTCTGGGCCTGGCCGAGGCCAAGGCTGCCGTTGAGGGCGTGCCCCACACCCTGAAGGAAGCCCTGTCCAAGGACGATGCCGAGGCTATGAAGAAGCAGGTCGAGGAGGCCGGCGGCAAGGTCGAGCTGAAGTAAGTTTCTTACACAAAAAACCGAGAGGCGCTCTGCGCCTCTCGGTTTCAGCTTGTCGATAAACCCTCTTTATGCGGCAAGCAGTTCCTTTACGCAGGGGGAGCTCGAGGGGGCAAAGCCCGCCTCGAATCAGATCAAATGTCGCGCAAAGCCTTGCCTTGCAAGGCGTGCGTGGAGCGAAGCGACTATTTTCGTGCCGCAAGGCGGCACAAAAATAACGACATTATTTCAGGCTGTCGAAAAAGCCGGAGTCTTTTTCGACAGCCTGAAACCGAGAGGCGCTCTGCGCCTCTCGGTTTTTCTTTCCCCCCTTCCCTCCCGCTGCATAGAATGGACTGCGGAGCTTCCGCAACTATACAAGGGAGGTCATTTCTATGGCAACATTCACCAACCAGGCGCGGCTGACGTACACCGGCGGCAGCGCCGCGTCCAACATTACTGTGGGTGAGCTGGTACAGGTGCTCACTGCCGCCAAGACGGCGGTAGTCCCCATCTACCGCCGCGACGGCGCGGTGACGTATCTCATCACCCTCACCAACACCGGCACAACGCCCCTGACGGGTCTCACCGTCACCGATGACCTGGGCGGCTACGCCTTCGGCACGGGCACGCTGTACCCGCTGGCCTACACCGCTGGTTCGGTGCGCTACTATCAGAACGGCGTCCTTCAGGCCGCCCCCACCGTCACCGCCGGCCCGCCGCTGACCGTCACCGGCATCACCGTCCCGGCGGGCGGCGACGTGACGCTGGCCTATGAGGCCACGCCCACCGAGTTCGCGCCCCTGGCCGTCGAGAGCACCGTGGTGAACACCGCCGCCGTCACCGGCGCGGGCCTCGCCGACCCCGTCACCGCCACGGAGACGGTGTCCCCCCTGGCCGCCGCCCAGCTCTCCATCACCAAGGCCCTCTCCCCCACCACCGTCACGGAGAACGGCCAACTCACCTACACCTTCACCGTTCAGAACAGCGGCAGCACCGCGGCGGACGCATCGTCCAACGTGGTCATCACCGACACCTTCGATCCCCGCCTCAGCGGCCTGACGGTCACGCTGAACGGCACTGCCCTGACCACCCCGGCCCAGTACACCTACGATGCCGCCACGGGTCTGTTCTCCACGGTGGCGGGCGTGGTCACTGTCCCGGCGGCCACTATCACTCAGGATGCCGCCACCGGCGCGTATACCGTCGTGCCCGGCACAGCCACCCTCACCGTCACCGGCACGGTGTAAACCCCGATCTCCCCGCGAAAAAAGAGACGGCTTCCCGCCGTCTCTTTTTTCTTATTCCAATGCGTCATGGCTCTCGAACACGTCACTGATCGACCCGTAGGGATCGGCGGGCCGCACCGGCTCAGGCGCAGCGCCCTTGGCCATTTGCAGCTCCTGCCACTTCTCTCGCGTGATGAGCAGCTGCCGGGGCTTCGAGCCCTCGAACGGCCCGACGTACCCCCGCTCCTCCATCTGATCCACCAGCCGCGCCGCCCGGGAATACCCCAGCTTCAGCCGCCGCTGGAGCATGGACACGGACGCCTGGCCCGTCTCCAGCACCACCTCCACGGCGGCGGCAAGCAGCTCGTCCACCTCCTCGCCGTCCTGGCTGTTGTCCGCCGGGGCGTTCTTGCTCCCCTTGTCCGCCTTGGCGTCCACGGCCTGCTGGATCTTCTCGATGACATCCTGATCGTAGTGCGCCTCACCGGCGGCATTCTTCACGAAGCTCACCACCCGGTCGATCTCCTCCGGCGTGATGAAGCACCCCTGCACACGGGTGGGCTTGGCGTCACCCAGGGGGAAATACAGCATATCGCCCTTGCCCACCAGCTTCTCCGCGCCGGTGGTGTCCAAAATGATGCGGGACTCCATGGAGCTAGCCACAGCGAAGGCGATGCGGCTGGGGATGTTGGCCTTCATCAGGCCGGTGATCACGTCGGCGGAGGGCCGCTGCGTGGCGATGACCAAATGCATCCCGGCGGCGCGTCCCATCTGCGCCACCCGGCAGATGGACTCCTCCACCTCCTTGGCGGCCACCAGCATCAGGTCGGCCAGCTCGTCGATGACCACCACCACCGTGGGCAGCTTCTTCACGTCCTCGTCCGTCTCCGCCAGGGCGTTGTATCCCGCCAGATCCTTCACGCCCTTCTCCGAGAACATCTTGTACCGCTTCATCATCTCGAACACCGCCCACTGCAGCGCCCCGGCGGCCTTCTTCGGGTCTGTCACCACCGGGATCAGCAGGTGGGGGATGCCGTTGTACGGCGCAAGCTCCACCATCTTGGGGTCTACCATGATGAACCGCACCTCGTCCGGCGTGGACTTATAGAGCAAACTCACGATCAGCGAGTTGGTGCACACGGACTTGCCCGAGCCGGTCGTACCGGCGATGAGCACGTGGGGCAGCCGTGCAATGTTGCCCACGATGTTGTTGCCGCCGATGTCCTTGCCCACGGCGAAGGCCACGGGGGACGGATGCTGCGTGAACTCCCGCGACTCGATCACGTCCCGGATACGCACGGCGGTCACGGTCTTGTTAGGCACCTCGATGCCCACGGCGGAGATCTTGTTGGGCACAGGCGCGATACGCACGCCGCTGGCGCCCAGCGCCAGGGCGATGTCGTCGCTCAGATTGGTGATCTTGCTCAGCTTCACGCCCTGATCCAGCGTGAACTCATACCGGGTCACGCTGGGCCCGTGGATGACCTCTCCGGCCTTGGCGTCCACGCCGAAGGAACGCAGCGTCTCCGCCAGCCGCCGGGAGTTGTTTCGCAGCTCCGCGCCCACCTCGGTATAGTTGCCGCCCCGGTTCTCCTCCAGCAGCGTGATGGGCGGATAGTGATACGTCTCCTCCCCCTGGGCCAGCTCCTCCTCGATGGCCTGGCTGACCTCCTGGGCCGCCGTCTCCACCTCCTGCTGCAGCTGCGCCTTCTTCTGCTTGTCGCTGACGGGCTTTTTCGGCGCGGGCGGCTCGGCGGCGGCCTCCGCCGCCTTCTCCTCCGGCATATCGCCGATGGGCCTGGGCGCAGGCGCAGGCCCGCCCCGCAGCACCTCGTCCGGCGTGCGTACATCGTCGCCCTTCCGGGCGAAGAACGTTTTCACCGGCGGCAGCGTGTCCGGGTCTGTGCCGGGCCGCTCGCCGTCCAGGGGTATGTCGATGTTGGGCCGCTTCCTGGCGGATTTTGCCGCCTTCTTCGCGGGCTTCTCCTCCGCCGGCGCGGTGAAGCCGGCGGGCACGTCGTCCTCGCCGTCCTCGTCCTCCTCCGCCCGCAGGCTCTCCCGATAGGTACGCATCCGCTCCGCCGCCTCCTGGGGCGTCATGTGCAGTGCCCCCAGCAGCGCGGCCAGCAGCAGTACGATGGTCAAAATGACGGTCACGACCTTACTCAGCAGCGCCGTGCCGCCCACGGCCAGCGTCCCGGCCAGCACGCCGCCGCAGCGCAGCGCCTGCCCGTCGGCCCAAAACCGGCTTACGAACCCGGCGGACAGGTCATACGTCCCGCTGCACAGCAGCAGATGGCACAGTGTGCCCACCAGCAGCGGCAGCACCGCCACGCACACCGTCCGCAGGATCACCGGGCGGCCCTTGTGCCCCAGCTGGATACAGGCGATGACCGCCAGTGCCGGCGCGGTCAGATAATATCCGTAGCCCAGCGCCCCCCGCAGCACCTTGGCCGTGAACGTCAGCAGCAGCGCGTCCACGTTGAAATAGCTCACCAAAATGCACAGCGCCAGCAGGGCGCACACCACGCCGCCCACGATGCGGGCGGCGGCGTTATAGGCGGGCGGCTCGGGCTGGGGCACCGCCTTGCGCCCCTTGCCGCCGCTGTTTTTCTTCTGTGTCGATGCCATAAATTACCTCACTTCACGGCCTGCAAAACCAGCGTCAGCACGCCCACCGCCCAGCAGTAATAGGCGAACGCGCCGAACCGGCCCTTCTCGGCCACATACTTCAGCAGCCGGATGCACGCATACCCCACCACGGCGGCGGTGACAACGCCCACCAGGTACATGGGCACCTCTGCGGTGTTGATGCCCGCTGCCGCCGCGTCACCGACGGACAAAATGTTCGCGCCCAAAATGGCGGGGATACTCAGCAAAAACGAAAACCGCACGGCGAACTGCCGCTCATAGCCCACGAAGCACCCGGCGGTGATGGTCATGCCGGATCGGGACACACCGGGCAGCGTGGCCAGCGCCTGACCCACGCCCACCAGCAGCGCGTCCAGCCACGTGGCGCTGCGCTCCGTTTTCCGGCCCTTCCGCACGCCGTCGCACACGAACAGCAGCAGGCCGGTAAAGATCAGCGCCCCGCCCACGAAGAACATATTGTCGCTCAACCCCTGCACCGCCTTGCGGATGGGCAGCACGGCGAACAGCGGCAGCGTGCCCACGACGATCAGCAGTATCAGCCGCCGCGCCGGCGGCACGGGCGTAGGCGTGGTGCGGTGTACCAGATCGCCGATGCCCCGGAAGAACTCCACCACCATGTCGCAGATCTCGTGCCAATAGGCGGCGAACACCGCCACCAGCGTGCCCAAATGCAGCAGCACGTCGAAAAACTCCGGCACGCTCCCCGCCTGGGACATCCCCAGCAGATTCTGCGCGATGGCCAAATGGCCGGAGCTGGAGATGGGCAGGAACTCCGCCACGCCCTGTATCAGCCCCAGCAAAAATGCGGTAAAATAGGTCATTATGTCACACCTCTCGGCAAATTTCATATACGAACCGTAGTATTTCGTCAGATTTCTACCGTCCGTAATCGCCAATTCATTCCGATACAGGGAAAGTATACCACACCCGCCGCCGAAATACCACCCTTTCTTTCCCGCCCCGCACGCCTGGTAGGTTCTAATATGTATTTGCAGGGTGCAGAACTCCGAGAGGAAGCTCTGTGCCCT
>CAMDUN010000026.1:0-26566 GCA_945878665.1 uncultured Clostridia bacterium
CGACATTATTTCAGGCTGTCGAAAAAAGCCGGAGGCTTTTTTCGACAGCCTGAAATATCCCCCGGCCATAGGCCGGGGGATATTTTCACCTTTTCCCCGCATATACTCTCCCAAACGGAAAGGGAGGAATGACTATGGCACAGCTTGACCCGGTGGGCTGGTTTCGCAGCGCACACCCGGAGCAGGGCAGTCTGCGGGTGCAGGTATCCTCGGGACGGGAACTGTTCCCCGTGCCCGGCGCGGAGGTGGAGGTCTACCGCGATTTCGGCACGGTGCGGGAGACGTTCCACACCGGCGTGACCGACAGCTCCGGCATCGTGGAGGGCATACTGCTGCCGGCGCTGCCGGCGGCCTGGGGATGCTCCGCCGACACGGCGGGCATCAGCGGCACGGCGTACAGCGTGGCGGTGCGCCATCCCCAATACGGCGCGGCTGAACCCCGGCAGGTGCTGGTGTTTCCCAGGGTGGAGAGCTTGCTGGCCGTGTCCCTGACGCCCACGGGGCAGGAGGCGTAGCCATGCCGTATCCTGTCGTGCCGGAGTATATCACCGTTCATCTGGGCGCGCCGGACGCGCCGGCGGAAAACGTGACGCTGTCCTTTCCCAACTACATCAAGAACGTGGCCGCCAGCGAGCTGTACCCCACCTGGAACGAGAACGCCCTGCGGGCCAATATTTTGGCGCAGATCTCCGTGGCGCTGAACCGGGTGTATACCGAGTTCTACCGCAGCCGGGGCTACGATTTCGACATCACCAACGACACACAGTATGACCAGGCGTTCACGGCGAACCGCGCCACGTTTGAGAACATCAACGCCATCGTGGACGACATTTTCAACAATTACATCGTCCGCCGGGGCAACATCGAGCCGCTGTACGCCCAATTCTGCGACGGCGTGCGTACCCAGTGCCGCGGGTTGTCCCAGTGGGGCAGCGAGGAGCTGGGGCGGCAGGGGAAAACGCCCTACGAGATCCTGCAATACTACTACGGCCCGGACATCGACTTGGTGTTCAACGCGCCGGTGGGAGACAGCACGCCCTCCTATCCCGGAAGG
Organism: uncultured Clostridia bacterium; assembly: GCA_945878665.1. Classification (GTDB taxonomy): domain Bacteria; phylum Bacillota; class Clostridia; order Oscillospirales; family Oscillospiraceae; genus Vescimonas. The sequence continues at coordinate 1,055 of CAMDUN010000026.1, forward strand.
CCGTTGAGCCGGGGCAGCACCGGCGAGGACGTGCGGACGCTCCAACGCGAGCTGCTGCGTATCCGCAAGAACTATCCCGCTATCCCCAATATCCCGGACACCAGCGGCATTTACGATGCGCCCACGGAGGAGGCGGTGCGGGCCTTCCAGCGCATTTTTAACCTGACACAGGACGGCATCGTGGGCAAGGCCACCTGGTATCGGGTCAAGGCGATCTACAACGGCGTGAAGAGCTTGTCGGAGGTCAGCAGCGAGGGGCTGACACTTTCCGAGGCCCAGCGCCAGTTCCCGGAGGTGCTGCGGCTGGGCGACAGCGGCATCAACGTGCAGACGGTGCGGTTTTTTTTGGCGTTTTTGGGGTTCTTTCTGCCGGAGCTGCCCTATATCCGCGTCACGGATCGGTTCGATGAGACACTGCGGGACGCGGTGTATGCCTTCCAGCAGACCTACGGCCTGACGGTGGACGGCGTGGTGGGGCGCAACACCTGGAACGCGCTGCAAAATGTCTATGAGCAGACGCTGTATCAGCTGCCGGAGAACTATCAAGAGTTTGCCCGGGAGGTGTTTCCGGGGCGGTTTTTGGTGGAGGGAGACACCGGGCCGGAGGTGACGCTGTTACAGACCCGGCTGAACCAGCTGGCCGCGCAGGACAGCGATATCCCCACCGTCACCGTGGACGGGGTGTTCGGCCCGGCCACGGCACAGGCTGTCCGGGCGGTGCAGAGCCGGCTGGGGTACAGCACCACCGGGGCGGTAGGCCCGGTGCTGTGGTCGTACATCATCACCCAGGGCACGGGGTACGGGATATTCTGAGGCAAAAAAGAACCGCCGGGACGGCGGTTCTTTTTCGTTTGCTCACACCATGCGGCAGCTCTCGCAGCTGTCGCAGTCGGGGAACTTGCTCTTGTCATAGGCGATGCCGTTGCGGTCGTAGTAGTTCTTCACGGCGGACTTCACCGCCTCCTCCGCCAGCACGGAGCAGTGCAGCTTGTGGGCGGGCAGACCGCCCAGCGCCTCCACCACCTCCTTGTTGGTCAGGGCCAGCGCCTCGTCGATGGTTTTGCCCTTGATCATCTCCGTGGCCATGGAGCTGGAGGCGATGGCGCTGCCGCAGCCGAACGTCTCGAACTTCACGTCCTCGATGCGGTCGTTCCTGATCTTCAGGTACATCTTCATGATGTCGCCGCACTTGGCGTTGCCCACCTCGCCCACGCCGTCCGCGTCGGCGATCTCGCCCACGTTGCGGGGGTGCATGAAGTGATCCATCACAGTATCGGTATATAAAGCCATATTCAACGCTCCTTTACAGAATAAATTTCCGCTTGCCGCTCTCCAGGTCTTTCCACATGGGGGACATATTCCGCAGGTATTCCACGATGCCGGGGACTTTCTCCAGAATGTAGTCCACCTGCTCCTCCGTGGTGTCGTGGCACAGACTGAGCCGCAGCGAGCCGTGGGCCACCTCGTGAGGCCGTCCGATGGCCAGCAGCACGTGGCTGGGGTCAAGCGACCCGCTGGTGCAGGCGCTGCCGGAGGAGGCGCAGATGCCCGCCGCGTCCAAAAGCAGCAGCAAGCTCTCGCCCTCGATGCCCTCGAAGCAGAAGTTCACGTTGCCGGGCAGACGGTGTACCGGGTCGCCGTTCAGCGCCGAGTGGGGGATCTGGGACAGGCCGTTGATGAGCTTGTCCCGCAGCTTCGTCAGCCGGGGGATAGCCTCGTCGATGTGGCCGCAGGATTCCTCCAGCGCCGCCGCAAGGCCCATGATGCCGGGGATGTTCTCCGTGCCGGCCCGCTTGCCGCGCTCCTGTGCGCCGCCCTCGATGATATTGGTCAGGGGGATGCCCTGCCGGGCGTACAGCACGCCCACGCCCTTCGGGCCGTGGAACTTGTGGCCGGACAGGGACAGCATATCGATGTTCTGCGCCTTCACGTCGATGTGCAGGTGGCCCGCCGCCTGCACGGCGTCGGTGTGGAACAGCACGCCCTTTTCATGGCACGCCGCGCCGATCTCCGGGATGGGCATGATCGAGCCGATCTCGTTGTTGGCGTACATGATGGTCACAAGGCAGGTGTCCTCACGGATGGCGTCCGCCACCTGTTGGGCCGTCACCGTGCCCAGCGGGCCGACATCCAGCAGCTGCACCTCGAAGCCCTCTTTTTCCAGCTTCTTCAGCGTATGCAGCACCGCGTGGTGCTCAAACGCGGTGGAGATGATGTGCTTTTTGCCCTTCCGCGCCCCGATGCGGGCGGCGGAAATGATGGCCTGGTTATCGGCCTCGCTGCCGCCGGAGGTAAACGTGATCTCCTTGAAGCTGCACCCCAGACACGCGGCCACCCGCTGCCGGGCATCGGCCAGCGCCTCGGCGGCCTGCTGGCCCACGGTGTGCAGGCTGGAGGGGTTGCCGTAGTACGTCTGGAAATAGGGGAGCATGGCCGCCACGGCCTTGTCGCTCATCCGCGTGGTAGCGGCGTTATCTGCATAGACCTGCATAGGATCACTCCTTTAACATATCTTTTTGGTAGGTAAGTAGAGGATAGCATATAAATCCTACCATGTCAATAGGATTTATGAAAATAAAATGCGGTGTCATTCCGAGCCAGTGACCGATGTCACTGGCGTGGGAATCTGTCCCCCGCGCCCGCAGGCGCGGAATCCCCTCGCCTCCCTCTGCGAGGCGGCCCAGTGCGCACACTGGGTTGTGCGGCGAAGCGTAGCTGAGGTGTCACGGCCAAAGGCCGTGACAGAGGGATTGTCATTGACGGGCGGGGCAGAGCCCCGCCCCTACATTCCGTCTACCAAGGCGTGTGCGCTTTCTATGCGGGGCGATGTGGGCATCGCCCCCTACGTACCGTCTGCCGAAAGCGTATGCGTATCCCTCCGGCGGTTCTTTTCACTTGATCGCCTGCTCCAGCCCATCAAACACCGGCGCGTTAAAAAACTCGCCCAGTGTGATGTCCAGCCCATCGCAGAGCATCTTGATGGTCAGCAGCTTGGGGTTTTGACTTTTGCCATACAGAATGTTCTTCACGCTGGACGGCGGCAGCGCGCTGACGGATGCCAGCTTGTTGATGCTCATGTTCCGCTGTTCACACAGTTGTAAAATGCGGTCACGCACCGCTTCCACGGTTGTCATAGCGTCCCTCCCGGATATTTTTCTTTAGAATATCCGAAAAGACTTGCATTTATAGGCTATGCGTGCTACCATTAGGCTATGCATAGACTATTATGCATCCCCCCTTGCTCCGCCGCCGTTCCCCCGCGCCGTCCCCGGCGTTTCGGAGGCGGAGCGCATTAACGCAAAAAAGAACCGCCGGAGGCGGTTCTTTTTCGTTGTCAGTCAACAATATCTACCGAGACCTTAGCGCCGGTGCGCTGGGCATAGGACCGAACGACAGTGCGGATCTCCTTGGCGATGCGTCCCTGTCTGCCGATGACCTTGCCCATATCCTCCGGGGCGACGCGGAGCTGCAGCGTCAGCTCATCGCCGTTCTCCACCTCGGTCACAGTTACCTGCTCCGGGTGCTCCACCAGGTTCTGGGCGATATACAGCAGCAAATCCTTCATTGGCTTTGCCCCGACTTACAGTACGTCTACCTTCTTCAGCAGAGCGCGAACGGTGTCAGTGGGCTGTGCGCCGGTCTTGATCCACTCGCGGGCGCGGTCGGCGTCGATGCTGATCTTGGCGGGAGAGACGCAGGGATCATACGTGCCGATCTCCTCGATGAAGCGGCCATCACGGGGATAGCGGGAGTCCGCCACGACCACGCGATAGTAAGGAGCCTTCTTCGCACCCATTCTTCTCAGACGAATTTTGACCATTGTTGTGTTCCTCCATGTAAAATAAGTAATTTTATATCTGTTAAATGCTTCTGCACTTACACACAGTTGGTTATTTCAGGCGCTTTTTCCGGCCAAAGCCGTGCATCGCGCCACGGGCCACCTTGCCGCCCATGCCGTTCATCAATCCGCCGAAGCCCCGCATACCGCCGCCCTTGGTCATGGCCTTGGTCATCTGCTGGAGCATCTCGAAGGATTTCAGCAGGCGGTTCACGTCCACCACCTCCAGGCCGCAGCCGGCGGCGATGCGCTTTTTGCGGCTGGCGTTGAGGATCTGCGGGTTCTCCCGCTCCTGGGGCGTCATGGAGCGGATGATGGCCTTGTTGTGGGCCATCTGCTTTTCGTCGATCTGATCCGGGTCGAAATTCTTCGCCATGCCGCCGGGCAGCATCCCCGCGATCTGACTCAGGTCGCCCATATTTTGCAGCTGCTCCAGCTGGTCGAGGTAGTCGCTCAGCGTCAGCCGGTTCTTCCGCAGCTTTTCCTCCAGCTTTTTGGCCTGCTTCTCATCGTACTGCTGCTCGGCTTTCTCGATGAACGTGAGCATATCGCCCATGCCCAGGATACGGCCCGCCATGCGGTCCGGGTGGAACGGCTCGATCATGTCCAGCTTCTCGCCCGTGCCCACGAACTTGATGGGCTTGCCGGTGACGGCACGGATGGACAGGGCCGCGCCACCGCGGGCATCGCCGTCCAGCTTGGTCAGCAGCACGCCGTCGATGCCCAGCGCGTCATCAAACGCCTTGGCCGCGTTCACCGCGTCCTGGCCGGTCATGGCATCCACCACCAGCAATATCTCGTTAGGGTGGACGGCGGCTTTCACCGCCTTCAGCTCGTCCATCAGCGCCTCGTCAATGTGGAGACGGCCCGCCGTGTCCAGGAACACCATGTCGTGTCCGTGGTCGGCGGCGTACTTCACCGCCTCGGTGGCGATGGTCACGGGGTCGATCTGCCCCATTTCAAACACGGGGATGTCCAGCTGCTTGCCCACCACCTGCAACTGGTTGATGGCGGCGGGGCGGTATACGTCGCAGGCCACCAGCAGGGGGCGGCGGCCAAACTGCCGCCGCATCAGGCCCGCCAGCTTCGCGCCGTTGGTGGTCTTACCTGCACCCTGGAGACCCACCATCATCACGACGGTCGGCCCTTTGGAGGCGGTGGTCAGCTTGGCGTTAGAGCCGCCCATCAGGGCCGTCAGCTCCTGGTTGACGATCTTCACGATCTGCTGGGCCGGGGTCAGGCTGTCCAGCACGTCCGTGCCGATGCACTTCTCCGTCACGTCCGCCACAAAGTCCTTGACGACCTTGTAGCTGACATCGGCCTCCAGCAGGGCCAGGCGCACCTCGCGCATCCCCTCGCGGACGTCTGCCTCGGTGAGGCGGCCCTTGCCGCGCAGGCGCTTGAACACGCCGCTCAGTTTATCACTCAGTCCCTCAAATGCCATGGGTCTACTCCTTCAGGGCGGCGGCACTGGTCAAAATAGCGTCCGCCAGCTCCTCTAACCGGGGGTTTTCGTACTGCCGGTAGTTCACGGTCTTGATCTCGTTGGCAGCGGCGATGACCGCATCCACGTGCTGCTGCATCTGCAAAAAGCGCTTGACCAGGCCGGTCTTGTCCTCCAGCTCGGTCATGGCCGCCTCGGCGCGGACGATCACATCCCGCACGCCCTGCCGGGAGATGCCGCAGTTCTCAGCGATCTCCGCCAGCGACAGATCCTCGTTGTAGTACAGGTCAAACAGCTCCCGCTGCCGCTCGGTAAGGATGTCGCCGTAAAAATCGAACAGCATGGTCATGCGGTAGGTCTGGTTTTTCACGGTGCTTCCTCCTTCTGTAAAGTTATACGCCTTTACAACAGGGTATATGATACATGATTTTGGGGCAAAAGTCAAGGCGTAAACCGCCGATGGCGGGAAAAATTTTGAAAAAGCGGGAGAGGCGAAAGCCTCTCCCCTGCTGCGTTTATTCAGAAGGTCTTGCCCATAGCGCTGAGGATCTCCATGATCGCCGCCACGATGCAGAACAGGCCGAAGGCCACGATCAGCGTGCCCGCCAGCTTCTTTTTCTGCTTGAGCTGGAACATCATGATGCCCACGATGATCATGGACACCGCCAGCAGGATCATTGACAGGCCCGGCACATACAGCACGTTCAGCTTACGCATCACCCACAGCAGCATGGACAGCACCAGCAGCACCATGGCCACGTTCTTTTTGGTATTCATCGTCATAGTCCGTTTTCTCCCTCCCGGCGGCAGCGCCGCCCATAGATACAGTGTAGCGGAAACGGGGCGGAAATACAAGGCTTTTTTACCGCTCCAGCAGGATTTTCGCCTTGAGGATGGCCGCCACCGTCTTGGCATCGGTGAGCGTGCCGTCCAGGCACTGGGCCACCGCCCGGTCAAAGGGCACGCGGAGCACGTCCAGGAACTCGTCCTCGTCCGGGTGGGTCTCGCCGAAGTGCAGGCCGCGGGCCAGGAACAGGTACAACGTCTCGCCGTAGCAGCCAGGGGAGGCGATGAGCGCGCCCAGGTCTGTCCACTCCTCGGCCTCCGCGCCGATCTCCTCCTTCAGCTCCCGTTGGGCGGTAACGAAGGGCGCTTCCCCCTTTTCCCGCTTCCCCGCCGGGATCTCCGTCAGCACACGGGAGAAGGCGTAGCGGTACTGCCGCACCAGCACCACGCAGCCGTCGTCATCCAGCGCCAGGATGCCCACGCCGCCGGGGTGCTCCACCACCTCCCGCGTGCCGGTCTTGCCGTTGGGCAGGGACACCTTGTCCTCCCGCACCCGCAGGATGCGGCCACGGTATACCTCCCGGCTCTCCAGTGTTCTCTCGGTCATGTCCATGGTGTGCGTCTCCTCTCGGTGTTTTTCAGCAGTATAACACAGTGGGCGCGAAAATACCAGCGCTTTCCGCCTTTTCCTCCCCCTTGCACAGCGGCGGAAAATGTGCTATACTGTATGCCAAACCGCCGGAGAGGAGGGATCGTCCATGGAGAAGTCCGGCATCAAGATCGCGGCGCAGAACCGCAAGGCGTACCACGACTACTTCGTGGAGGATCGCTACGAGGCCGGCATCGAGCTGTTCGGCACGGAGGTCAAGTCCATCCGCGCCGGCACGCTGAACCTGAAGGACTCCTACTGCGTGGCCAAGGACGGTGAGATCTACGCACACAGCCTGCACATCTCCCCCTACGACCACGGCAACATCTTCAACCGCGACCCGGATCGGCCCAAGCGCCTGCTGCTCCACAAGCGGGAGATACGCAAGCTCCACGACCTGCAAAAGCAGGACGGCTACGCCCTGATCCCCCTGTCCGTCTACTTCAAGAGCTCCCGCGTCAAGGTGGAGCTGGGCCTGTGCAAGGGCAAGAAGAACTACGACAAGCGGGACGCCGTGGCCAAGCGGGACGCCAAGCGGGAGATGGATCGGGCCATGCGGGAGAAAAACCTGCGCTGACACCACAACATAAAGAAACGAGGATAGAAATATGGCAAATCCCATTGTGACCATCGAAATGCAGGATGGCGGCAAGATCACCTGCGAGCTGTACCCCGACATCGCGCCCCAGAGCGTGTATAACTTCATCTCCCTGGCCAACGCCGGGTTCTACAACGGCCTGATCTTCCACCGGGTCATCCCCGGCTTCATGATCCAGGGCGGCTGCCCCAACGGCAACGGCATGGGCGGCCCGGGCTACTGCATCAAGGGCGAGTTCGAGGCCAACGGCTTCCACAACGACCTGCGCCACACCCGCGGCGTGCTGTCCATGGCCCGCGCCCAAGCGCCGGACAGCGCCGGAAGCCAGTTCTTCATCATGCACAAGGACGCGCCCCATTTGGACGGCCAGTACGCCGCCTTCGGCTGCGTGATGGACGGTCTGGAGGTGGTGGACGCCATCGCCAACCAACCCCGGAACATGATGACCAACAAGCCCAAGAAGGATCAGGTCATCGCCTCCGTCACCGTGGACACCCACGGCGAGACGTACCCTGAGCCGGAGAAGCTGGCCGACCCGTTCCACAGATAAGCACCGCGAAAACGCGGGGACGTGCTCCCGCGCTGTCATTGTGAACCAGTGGCTGCACTGGTGTAGCGGTTCGTTCTCCGTTGTCGGGGATACGGATTCCCACACCAGTGACGTCGGTCACTGGTTCGGAATGACGGGTAAAGGGGCTGCACCGTTTCCTCCGGGTATTTGTGAAACAAATACCCAAAAAATAGTCTCCCGATATGGGGCTGCACCGTTTCCTCCGGGTATTTGTGAAACAAATACCCAAAAATAGTCTCCCGATATGGGGCTGCACCGTTTCCTCCGGGTGTTTGTGAAACAAATACCCAAAAAATAATTACCTAATATGGGGCTGCACCGGTTTCGACGGGGGTGCAGAGGCAGGATAAGCGAGCGGCGGCGCCTGACCGCCATAAAACGGGCAACTTAAAAATTAACTGACAACAATCGTATTGCTGTCGCTGCCTAACTAAAGGCAGCCGTCTGAACCGGAGAGGCCACAGGCCGGGGAAGGCGTCGTTGATGTGGCGTCCGTGCGGCGGGTAAGAGTTGCCCCGCCCACGCATTATGACTCTACTGAACCGCGCAGTCTGTCCGGTGTCTGCGCGGGGAGGGAATGTTGAAACCTGACTGCGCTCGGAGAAGGTCCTGTTGAAGTGCTTTCGGACAGGGGTTCGACTCCCCTCAGCTCCACCAAAACAGAAAATCGCGCAACCGTGCGGGTTGCGCGATTTTCTTAGTTTTTACGCGGGTTTCCGGCGTTTCCATATTCCGCCACGGCGCTAATTTTATCCGCGTTTCGGGACATTCTGAGGGCCGAAAAAGACGCAAAGCGTCAACAAAATGACAACGGAGCAGGGTCTCCAGGCGGAGCAATCAGTTAGATTAAGTTCTAAGGCGGTGTTTTGCTATACTCCAAAATCGGCACATTGGTGTTGTTTCCTGATTTTCTGTAAAATGAAAACACAATAAACACAGGAGGAAAACACTATGGAAAAATCATTAGGCTGTCGAAAAAGCCTGTCATTGCGAGCCAGTCCGCAGACTGGCGTGGCAATCTGTTCCCAAATCGCACAATTTTTACGCTTTTCTGCGAATTTGCAACTAAAAGATTGCGGATTCCCACGTCGCTTCGCGCCGCGAAGCAAGTACCCTTGGGATGCTCCTCGGAATGACAGGATAGGTTTATCGACACGCTGAGGGCTATCAACTCTCAGTCGTGCTTGAACACCTTTTTCTCCAGCGCGAAGATACGGGGCGAGAACGTCCCCGCATCCATGGTGTCATACGTCTCCCGGTAGATCTCCATCCGGCTGTCCACCGCGTCGATGAGACTCAGCAGCTCCGCCTCGGCGCACAGAGGCCGCACCGCCGCACCGAACTCCGGCTCGCCGTGGTGGGACAAAATAAGGTGCTGGAGCAGCACCGCCTTCTCCTCCGGCACGTGCAGCGTTTCCGCCACGCGGGCCGCTTCCTGCGCGCCCATGACCAGATGGCCCAGCAGCTGGCCCTTTACCGAGTAGTCCGTGGCCAGCCCCAGCTGGGAGAACACAAACTCCTGCTCCTTGGCCATGTCGTGGAGCAGTGTGCCCGCCAGCAGCAAACTGCGGTCGATGGTGTCCCGGTACAGCTCCGCCAAAAAGTCCGCCAGCTTCATCATGTTGGCGGTGTGCATCAGCAGTCCGCCCAAAAATGCGTGGTGGACGCTCTTGGCCGCCGGGATGCGCTCCAGCGCCTGACCGTGACGCTCCAGCATGGCCTCCGCCACCGCCCGATAGTCCTCATCCTCGATGGACGCGGCCCACTTTTGCAACGCGGCCATGGCCGCCTCCCGGTCGATGGGCGCGGTGGGCACCAACGATGCCGGGTCTACCTGGTCGTCCGCCGCCGCCAGGCGGATGCGGCTGGCGGTGAACTGGGGCGTGCCCCGGAACTCACCCACCGTGCCCCGCACCTTGACCACCTTGCCCTCGTCGGCGGCGGTCAGCGGCCCGGCGTAGTCCCACACCTTCATCTCCATCACGCCGGTGCGGTCGCTGAGTGCCCCGGTGAGGAACGGCTTGCCGTTGGCCGTCACCTTGGGGTTGGCGCTTTTCAGTATGTAAAAGCCCTCTATTTCGTCGTTCAGCGCCATGGCGCTGACTGGCACATTGTATTCCACAGGAATGCCCTCCTTTTTCGATCTGCGTCCATGATAGCACGTTTCCCCCGTCGTGACAATAGCCGACCGGGCCGCCGGAGAAACGGAAATCGGAAACGTTTTCAGCCTGAAAAAAATTTTGTTTTCCCTACCGTTTTTGCATTTTGGTTCTCCACAGGAAAAACGACAAAAATCCCCCATTGTTAAAGGTTTTTATAAGTTTCGTAATACGGCAATGTTTTACGGGTTTCGACACTTTATTTATGAACCTTTTATGCGTATGTCAAAAAGTTTAACGTGCAATTTATTTTCTCGGTGCTATAATCGGAGCATATTTTTTAGGGCGATCCGGACGTCCCGAAAAAGTGAAGATCACTTTACAAAAGGAGTGTGTTTCTGTGACGACATTTATCATCGGTCTTGTCATCCTGATCGGAGGCGCAGCTCTTTACGGTCGTTTCTGTGAGAAGGTCTTCGGGCCTGACGACCGCAAGACGCCTGCTTATACCAAGGAAGACGGCGTGGACTATGTCCCCATGCGCGGCTGGAAGAACAGCCTGATCAACCTGCTGAACATCGCGGGCACCGGCCCGATCATCGGGCCGATCCAGGGCATCCTGTTTGGGCCCATCGCGTTCCTGACCATCCCCATCGGCAATATCATCGGCGGCGCTATGCACGACTACTTCTCCGGCATGATCTGCCTCCGCGACGGCGGCACGCAGATGCCCGAGATGATCCGCCGCTATTCCGCCAAGGGCATCTATAAGTTCTACAACGTGTTCGTATGCGTGATGCTGCTGCTGGTGGGCGCTGTATTCATCTACACCCCCGGCGACATCGCCGCCACCCAGCTGTTCGGCTTTGACGGCAAGGCTACCTCCGTCTCCACCTGGATCATCTACGGTGTCATCTTCCTGTACTACCTGATCGCCACCGTGTTCCCCATCGATGCCATCATCGGCAAGATCTACCCCATCTTCGGCGGCATCCTGCTGTTCTCCGCCATCGGCGTGTTCATCGGCATCTTCGTCACCGGCATGCCCCTGATCAATGTCTGGGACAGCTGGGCTGCTCCCGTGCTGAGCCTGACCGGCGCTGACGGCACTGTGGGCACCTTCACCTATGCTGATTACTTCTCCAACGGCCACTTCCTGCCCATCTTCTTCGTGACGGTGGCCTGCGGCATTCTGTCCGGCTTCCACTCCACCCAGACCGCTATCATCTCCCGCACCATGAAGAGCGAGCGTCAGGGCCGCAACACCTTCTACAACATGATGGTGCTGGAGGGCTTCATCGCCATGGTTTGGGCTGCCGGCGCTATGGGCGTGTACAACCTGGCCCTCCAGGAGCCCAGCGCCACCCTGGCCACCGGCACTGTCGGCGTGGTCTGCAAGTACCTGCTGGGCAACGTGGGCGGCATCATCGCCCTGATCGGCGTTATCGTTCTGCCCATCACCTCCGGCGACACGGCGCTGCGCGCCCTGCGTCTGAGCCTGTCCGAGACGCTGCACATCGACCAGTCCACCAACGGCAAGCGCATCAAGCTGGCACTGCCCATCTTCGCGCTGGTCATCGCCATCCTGGTGTTCGCCAAGACCAACAGCAACGGCTTCATGATCCTGTGGCGTTACTTCGCCTGGGCCAACCAGACGCTGTCCCTGTTCGCCTTCCTGTGCATCACCGCGTGGATGTTCGAGAACGGCAAGGGCAAGTGGGCTTGGATCCCCATGATCCCCGGCTGCTTCTACACCTTCATCTGCATCACCTACATCGCCAACGCCCACATCGGCTTCAACATCCCCTGGACGCCGGCCTACATCATCGGCGTGGTCTGCGCGGTGGCCTATGTGGTGGCCTGCTGCATGTACGGCAAAAAGCGCGCTGCCAGGCTGCTGGCTTCCAAGTAAAGGTTTTCTCTCCTCTCCGCACATATACGCAAGCGTACAAAAACAAGGGACGGCACAGGCCGTCCCTTGTTTTTTTCTCCGTAAAATGCTATACTCTCCCTATATGTATTATATAGGGAGCGCTCACTATGGCTCATATCATCGAGATACACGACTTTTCCGACCCGGCGCTGGATGTCTACGCCCGCGCCACCGAAAACCAGCTGGTGAACCGGGCCGATCCGGCCAACGCCCTCTTCATCGCGGAGAGCCCGCTGGTCATTGGCCGCGCTTTGGATGCCGGGTGCGTGCCTGTGTCCTTTTTGATGGAGACGCAGCACGTCACCGGCAAGGGCGCGGAGCTGCTGGCGCGCTGCGCCCCGGACATCCCCGTCTACACCGCCCCGCTGGACGTGCTGACCCGGCTCACCGGCTTCCATCTGACCCGCGGCATCCTGTGCGCCATGCGCCGCCCTCCCCTGCCCACGGCGGAGGCCGTCTGCGCCAACGCCCGGCGCATCGCCGTGCTGGAAAACGTGATGAACCCCACCAACCTGGGCGCGATCTTCCGCTGCGCCGCCGGGCTGGGCATCGACGCCGTGCTGCTCACCGCCGCCGGCAGCGACCCGCTGTACCGCCGGGCCTCCCGGGTCAGCATGGGCAACGTGTTCCTCATTCCCTGGGCCTATCTGCCGGAGGGCGACTGGCCCGCTCTGCTCCGCGACTGGGGCTTTACCACCGCCGCCATGGCACTGCGGCAGGACTCCCTCCGGCTGGACGATCCCCTGCTGGCCGGGGCGGAGAAGCTGGCGGTGGTACTGGGCACGGAGGGCGACGGTCTCGCCCCGGACACCATCGCCCACTGCGACCACACGGTGATGATCCCCATGACCAACGGCGTGGATTCGCTGAATGTGGCCGCTGCCGCCGCCGTGGCGTTTTATCAGCTGGGGCTGCAAAGCCGCCCGTCCCAAGCCTCCCTTATGTAAAGGGACATTCCGCGCCCCGGCGCGGGTCACTTTTGGCCGCAGCCCCAAAAGTGACCAAAAGGTCTGCTTGAAACCAAAGGTTTCAAGACTTCCTACGCGCTATGTTCTGTTGTTATCGGCGGTTTATACCACACGGTCACGGGAATTTGACTTTGTCGTGCGGTCAAAAGGATCGTCTCTGCGCCTGCGCCGCTGCCGCTGACATCAGCCACGGTAGAAGCTGGTGCTCCTACATTTCAGAGCAAAAGCGGCAGCGCTCAGAGAAGCAGAGACGATGCAATACTTAGGTGAAATTTCCACGGCACAGCGTTCGCGTGGCAAACGCGATCACGATACGTGCTGTGTGAAGGCGCGTAAGGGATTTTCAAACCGTAGGTTTGAACGGCGTTTTTGGGTACTTTTGTCGCTGATGACAAAAGTACCCCGTCGGAGACAAAATACGGAAAGAGAAACAGAAAAACTTTAGTCCAGATCCTGCTGGGCCATCCATACGCTCATCACCAAGCTGTGGGGCAGTATCTTGGCCAGCCCCGCCTGAACGCGAGCGATGAACCCGTATTTGGACACGTCCTTTCCCCTCTTGGCGTCCCGCCAGGCACGGGTGACGATGTCCTCCGGGTCGTACATGGCCACATACTTCTTCACCACCGGCTTCTCCTCCGACACCACGGCCCGGTCGAAAAACGCCGTCTTCGTCCAGAACGGGCACACCGCCATCACCGCCACGCCGCGAGGCCGCAGCTCACGGTTCAGCGCACGGCTGAAGCTGAGGACGAACGCCTTCGTCGCGCCGTACACGTTGATGTACGGGATGGGCTGGAACGCCGCCACCGACGCGATGTTGATGATCTGCCCGCCCTTGGCCATATAGGGGATACTCAGCTGGCACATGGCCACCACCGCCTGGCAGTTCAGGTCGGTCATGTTCAGATCCACCTGCAAGGGCGTGTCCGCCACGGCGGCGAATTTGCCGAACCCGCTGGCGTTCAGCAGCAGCCCGATCTCCACCGGCTCTTCTGCCAAAGCGGCAGCATAAGCGTCGAAGCTGGCCCGATCCGTCAGATCCAGCGCCAGCACCCGCACCGGGAAGGGCACGGTCTCCCGCAGGGCCTCCAGCTGTTCCTTATGCCGTGCGATGACCCACACCTCGTCAAACGTGCCGAACTCGTTCACGCGCTGGGCAAAGCGCTTGCCCATGCCGCTGGACGCGCCGGTGATGACCGCGATCTTTTTCATACGGATGACCTCCCTGTCGCTTTTTATCTACGCAGGTAGTATACCACGGTTTTCCCCGTTTCGCCACACCCGATTCGGCATCGCGCAAAAAATGCGTGAAATATCTCACAAATACCCTTGCAAAAAATCTGAAATATGGTATCATACCTGCGAGCGCCGCACTCTGCCAGACGGAGGCGGCAGCAGGAGGTACAATATGAATAACGAAACGAAACGCACGCGCCTTACGGTGCAGGACATGGTGCGTCTCTCCGTGCTGGTGGCCATTATGCTGCTGCTGGAGCTGACGGGCCTTGGCATGATCAAGACCGCCGGTCTGGAGATCACCATTTTCCTTGTCCCTGTCATCGTGGGCGCTATTGTCATGGGCCCCGGCGCAGGCGCATTCCTGGGCGGCGTATTCGGCTGCATCAGCTTTTGGGAGTGCTTCGGCAAGAGCTGGTTCGGCACGATGCTGCTGGGCATCAGCCCCGTGCTCACGTTCCTGGTCTGCGTCCCCACCCGCATTCTGGCCGGCTGGCTCTGCGGCCTTGCGTTCAAGGCCCTGCACAAGCTGGACAAGAGCAACCTGTGGTCCTTCGGCGCGGCGGGTCTCATCGGCGCGCTGTGCAACACGGCACTGTTCATGACCACGCTGTGCCTGTGCTTCTACAACACGGAGTTCATTCAGGGCTTCGTGCAGCAGATGGGCAGCGCGAACCCCTTCCTGTTCGTGGTGGCTTTCGTGGGCATCAACGGCCTCGTGGAGGCGGTGGTGTGCCTGATCACCGGCGCGGCCATCGCCAAGGCGGTGCTGTTCAGCCGGGGCAAGCTGGCCGCCCGCAAGACCAACGCCTGATACGAAAGGGGGACAACGCGATGCTGCTGGCACTGGACGTAGGCAACACCAATATCGTCGTAGGCTGCATGGAGGGCAAAACGCTGCTCCGGGCCTACCGTCTCGCCACCCGGCGTGACAGCACCGGCGGCGACTACGCCGCCGCCATCTCCCAGCTGCTGGAGCTGGCAGACATCCCCCGCCGGGACATCGAGCAGATCATCATCTCCTCCGTCGTCCCACAGGTGACTCGTGCCCTTCAGGGCACGGCCCTGCTCCTCACCGGCAAAGAGCCGCTGGTGCTGGGGCAGAACGTCCGCTGTGACCTGCCCATCCTCATCGACCAGCCGGAGACGCTGGGCGCAGACCTGCTGGCCGCCGCCGTAGGCGCGCTGGATCAGTTCCGCCCGCCGCTGCTGCTCATCGACATGGGCACGGCCACCACCGTGACAGTGGTGGATGAAAACGGCGCGTTCCGCGGCGGCGCGATCCTGCCCGGCGCGAACCTGTCCCTGGCCGCCCTGTACGGCAACACGGCCCTGCTGCCCGACATCCCCCTGTCCGTCCCGGACAAGGCCATCGGCACGAACACCGTGGCCTGTATGCAAAGCGGCTGCATCCTGGGCGCGGCGCTGCTGCTGGACGGCATGATCGGCCGCATGGAGGAGGAGCTGGGACAAAAGGCCACGGTGGTGGCCACCGGCGGCATCGCCCCGTTCATCACCCCGGCCTGCAAGCACCCTATGGCCCACGCCGACGACCTCATTCTCAGGGGTCTTGCCGTGCTGTACGAGCAGAACAAGTAAAAAAATCGCTCCCCGCCGGGGAGCGATTTTTTTACTCGTTCACTTGTTGAGGATGCTCATGAACTCCTCGCCGGTGATGGTCTCCTTCTCGTACAGGAAGGCCGCCAGCTCATCCAGCTTGGCCCGGTCGTCGGCGAGGATCTTCAGCGCCTTCTCGTGCTGGCGCTTCACCAGCGCCACCACCTGCCGGTCGATGTCCGTCTGGGTCTCGGCGGAGCAGGCCAGGGACGTGTCGCCGCCCAGGTACTGGTTCTGCACCGTCTCCATGGCCACCATGTCGAAGTCCTTGCTCATGCCGTAGCGGGTGATCATGGCCCGGGCCAGCTTGGTGGCCTGCTCGATGTCGTTGGACGCGCCGGTGGTGACAGAGCCGAACACCGTCTCCTCGGCGGCCCGCCCGCCGGTGAGGGTGGCGATCTTGTTCTCCAGCTCCTCCTGGGTCATCAGGTAGTGATTGCCCTCCTCCACCTGCATGGTATAGCCCAGCGCGCCGGAGGTACGGGGAACGATGGTGATCTTCTGCACCGGGGCGGACTGGGTCTGCCGGGCTGCCACCAGCGCGTGGCCGATCTCGTGATAGGCCACGATCTTCTTCTCGTGGTCGGTCATGATGGCGTTCTTCTTCTGATACCCGGCGATGACCACCTCGATGCTCTCCTCCAGGTCAGCCTGGGTGGCGAACCGCCGCCCATCGCGGACGGCACGGAGGGCGGCCTCGTTGACGATGTTGGCCAGCTCTGCGCCGGACGCGCCGGAGGCCATGCGGGCGACCTTGTTGAAGTCCACGTCCTCGGCGATCTTAATCTTCTTGGCGTGTACCTTCAAAATGGCCTCGCGCCCCAGCAGGTCAGGCAGCTCCACCGGCACGCGGCGGTCGAACCGTCCCGGACGGGTCAGCGCCGGGTCGAGGGACTCCGGGCGGTTGGTGGCCGCCAGGATGATAACGCCGGTGTTGCCCTCGAAGCCGTCCATCTCGGTGAGCAGTTGGTTCAGCGTCTGCTCCCGCTCATCGTTGCCGCCGTACTGGCCGCCGCTGCGCTTTTGGCCGATGGCGTCGATCTCGTCGATGAACACGATACAGGGGGCTTTCTCCTTGGCCTGCTTGAACAGGTCGCGCACCTTGGACGCGCCCATGCCCACGAACATCTCCACGAACTCCGAGCCGGACATGGAGAAGAACGGCACGTTGGCCTCGCCGGCCACAGCCTTGGCCAGCATGGTCTTGCCCGTGCCCGGAGGGCCGACCAGCAGCACGCCCTTGGGCATGGACGCGCCGATCTCCTGATACTTGGTGGGATCGTGTAGGTAATTGACGATCTCCGCCAGGTTCTCCTTGGCCTCGTCCTCACCGGCCACATCGGCAAACTTGATGCCCTCGGCGGACTTGACGTAGACCTTGGCGTCGGACTTGCCCAGGTTGAACATCATGGAGTCGCTGCCGCCCATTTTCTTCATCATATTCCGGGAGATGACCTGCCCGATAACGATAAAGATCACAAGCGGCAGCACCCAGCCCAAAATATCAACCAGCAGCGACGTCTGCTCGATCTCCTCGCCGGTGGTGGACACGCCCGCGTCCAGCAGCCGCTGCACCAGGCCGTCGTCAGGCACGATGGCCGTCTTATAGACGGCGCTCTCGTCCTTGTCGGTAAATAAAATACGGTTGCTCTGCTGCTGGATCTCCACGCGGCCAACCTGCCCCTGCTCCGTCATGGACACGAAGGTGTTGTAGTCCACGTCCTTGATCTGATGCTCCGCCAGCCACGGCATGGCCAGGAAGTTGAACAGCAGCAGCACCAGCAGCGCCGCAATATAGTAGTAAAGCAGCGGTTTTTTCGGCGTTTTTACTTCGTTCATACAGCATCCTCCTTTGAGAACGTTTTTCGGATGAAATAGTTTAGCACATTCCCGCGAAGGTGTCTATACACAACTCCGTGAGCACTGCATGAAATGCGCGCTTTCGCCCGTCATGCCTCCTGCCGGAAGTATTCCGCGCCCGCGCCGCACAGCGGGCACTTGTAGTCCTCCGGCAGCGCGCCGCCCTCGTAGACGTAGCCGCAGACCTTGCAGACGAAGCGGTGCTTCTCGCCGTTCTCGTCCGTGTCCGCCGCCGGGTCTTTCGCCACGTCGGCGGCGACGGCGTTAGCCAGCCGCTCCAGCTGGGCCTCCTGATCGGGCCGCAGGGCGGACTTCACCGTCAGCGGCGCTTCGATGGCCGACCAGCCCTTCAGCGGCGACAGCAGCGCGTCCATCTTCTTGCCGCTCACCGGCGACCACGAGCCGTTCTCAATGAGGGCGTACCGCCGGGATGCCAGCTGGTGGGCGGCGATGTCCAGCAGCAGCTGCTCCATGGTGACGAAAATGCCCATGTTGTACGTGGTGGCCGCGAACACCAGGTGGCTGTACTGGAATGCGGCGGACACGATGTAGGATGCCGGCGTTACCGAAGCGTCGAACATCTTCACCTTCACGCCCTTTTCCGCCAAGCGGCAGGCCAGCACGTTGGCGGCGTTCTCCGTGTTGCCATACACCGAGGCGTAGGCGATCATCACACCCCGTACCTCCGGCTCATACCGGCTCCACAGGTCGTACTTCCCCAGGAAATAGTCCAGCTCCTGCCGCCACACGAAGCCGTGGAGGGGCAGCAGCATCTCGATGTCCAGCGTCTCCGCCTTCTTCAGCACCGCCTGCACCTGCGGGCCGTATTTGCCCACGATGTTGGTGTAGTACCGCCGTGCCTCGTCCAAATAGTCCCGGTCGAAGTCCACCTCATCGGCAAACAGCGCCCCGTTCAGCGCGCCGAAGCAGCCGAAGGCATCCGCCGTCAGCAGCAGCTTGTCCGTCTCGTCGTAGGTCATCATCACCTCCGGCCAGTGGACCATGGGCGCGGCCACAAAGCGCAGGGTGTGCCGCCCGGTGCAGAGGGTCTCCCCCTCCTTCACGGCGGTGATGCGCCCCGCCAGCTCCGGCCCGAAGAACTGCCCCACCATGGTCTTGGCCATGGCAGTACACAGGATCTGCGCCCGCGGATAGTCCCGGGCCAGGTCCGCCAGCTCCGCCGCGTGGTCGGGCTCCATGTGGTGAACCACGATGTAGTCCAGCTCACGGCCCGCCAGGGCGTGGGTCAGGTTCTCCCGGAACGTGCGGCGCACCGCGCCGTCCACCGCGTCGAACAGCACCGTCATCTCGTCCGTCAGCAGGTAGCTGTTGAAGCTGATGCCGTCCGGCACGCCGAACACGCCCTCGAACAGCGCCAGCCTGCGGCAGTCCGCGCCCACCCAAGTATAATCGTCATTGACCTTTCTCGTGCAGTACATCATATCATCCTTTCCGTGATGATTTTTTCTCACGGCGGCATTATAGCAGATGTTTTCCACTTTTTCCAGTCCCTCGCGCAAAAAAACAGCGCTCCGCAAAAGCAGAGCGCTGTTTATATGTGCTGCGTTCGGTTACGCCTTCTTGGCGATGTCGCACAGAGCGGCAAAGGCCACAGCGTCGTTGATAGCCATCTCGGACAGCATCTTGCGGTTGATCTGGATGCCGGCGACCTTCAGGCCGTGCATGAAGGTGGAATAGTTCATGCCGTTGGCCTTGACAGCGGCGGAGATACGGGTGATCCACAGCTGACGGAAGTCCCGCTTCTTCAGGCGGCGGCCTACGTAAGCGTAGGTCAGGGACTTCATGACCTGCTCGTTGGCCATCTTGAAGTGCTTGGACTTAGCGCCCCAGTAGCCCTTGGCCAGCTTCAGAGTCTTGTTTCTTCTTTTACGCGCCATCATTGCGCCTTTAACACGTGCCATATTCTAATTGCCTCCTATTCTAACGATTCCGTCTCTTATTTGTAAGGGATCATCTTGCGGATGGTCGCCTCGGTGGTGCAGTCAGCATACGTGGTGCTGCGGAGACGACGGCCACGCTTGGTGTCCTTCTTGGTCAGGATGTGGCTCTTGAACGCATGAGCTCTCTTGACCTTGCCGGATTTCGTCAGGTTGAAGCGCTTCTTTGCGCCGCTGTGGGTCTTCAGTTTAGGCATAATATTACTCCTTCCAAAATGATCCTCTGTGGGGTAAACGCTTTATTTGCCAGCCTTCGGAGACAGGAAGATGGACATATTCCGTCCCTCCAGCTTGGCGGCTTTGTCCAGGGTGGACACCTCGGTACACAGGTCGGCAAACTTGCTGAGAAGATCACGTCCGATCTCGGTGTGCGCCATCTCCCTGCCGCGGAAGCGGACGGATACCTTGACGCGGTTGCCGTCGGACAGGAACTTCTGTGCGTTCTTCAGCTTGGTGTTGAAGTCGCCCACGTCGATGCCCGGGGACATACGGATCTCCTTGATCTCCACAACGTGCTGGTTCTTTCTGGCTTCCTTTTCCCGCTTGCTCTGCTCAAACTTGTACTTGCCGTAGTTCATCAGCTTGCACACAGGGGGCGTGGCCTGCGGGGAGATCTTCACCAGATCCAGCCCTTGCTCCTCCGCGATATGCAGAGCCTCCTCGCCGGACACGATGCCCAGCTGCTCGCCGTTCTCGCCGATCAGTCGGATCTCCTTATCGTTGATCTCTTCGTTCAGTTGATGCTGTACCTTGCTAATACCGAAGCACCTCCAATCCAAAATAAAAACGCGGACGCCTTGGGCATCCGCGAAGCAGCACAAACGTCCCACAGGGCGCTTGACGAACGCTGTTGACCTCTTTACCGAAGCGGGAGGTGAGGCGGATGCACCGACCTTCTTTGTTTTCTTGAGTATTCTATACCACGCCGCCCCGTTTGTCAACGGCTTTTCTTAAAAAAATTTTTCTTTCCGTGAAAAAACCTATTGACAACGGCAAAATACGTGCTACAATATGCTTTACAAGTGAATACCTTATCAAGAGTGGCGGAGGGAACGGCCCGATGAAGCCACGGCAACCTGTTTTTTCAAGGTGCCAAATCCGACGAACGAATCGAAAGATGAGGAGAAGCAAGAAATCCAGCACTCTGTCGGTTCGGCAGAGTGCTTTTTTGTTGCGTTTCCCGAAAGAAAGGAGAAAATTATCATGGCAAAACGACTCTTCACCTCTGAATCCGTCACCGAGGGACATCCCGATAAGATCTGCGACCAGATCTCCGACGCGGTGCTGGACGCGATCTTTGAAAAGGACCCCAATGGCCGCGTGGCCTGCGAGACCTGCGCCTCCACCGGCCTGATCCACATCATGGGCGAGATCACCACCAGCTGCTACGTGGATATCGCCAAGATCGCCCGTCAGGTGGTGCTGGACATCGGCTACGACCGCTCCCAGTACGGCTTCGACGGCAACACCTGCGCCGTCATCACCAACATTGACGAGCAGTCCAGCGACATTGCCCTGGGCGTGGACAAGAGCTACGAGGCCAAGGCCAAGGGCGAGAGCGAGCTGGACAACGGCGCCGGCGACCAGGGCATGATGTTCGGCTACGCCTGCGACGAGACGCCGGAGCTGATGCCCCTGGCCATCTCCCTGGCCCACAAGATGGCCAAGCGCCTGACCGACGTGCGTAAGCAGGGCCTGGTGGACTACCTCCGCCCCGACGGCAAGACCCAGATCACCGTGGAGTACGACGAGAGCGGCAAGCCCACCCGCGTGGACACCGTGGTGCTCTCCACCCAGCACGGCCCGGAGGTCTCCCTGGAGCAGATCCGCAAGGACATGATCGAGCTGGTCATCAAGCCCACCGTCCCCGCCGGCCTCATGGATGCCGAGACGAAGATCTACGTCAACCCCACGGGCCGCTTCGTCAGCGGCGGCCCTGCCGCCGACACCGGCCTGACGGGCCGCAAGATCATCGTGGACACCTACGGCGGCAGCGCCCCCCACGGCGGCGGCGCTTTCTCCGGCAAAGACCCCACCAAGGTGGACCGCTCCGCCGCCTACGCCGCCCGCTGGGTGGCCAAGAACGTGGTGGCCGCCGGCCTTGCCACCAAGTGCCAGGTGCAGCTGGCCTACGCCATCGGCGTGGCCCGTCCTGTCAGCGTGCTGGTGGAGACCTTCGGCACGGGCGTAGTGTCCGATACCGAGCTGGAGGCCGCCGTGGAGAAGGTCTTTGACCTGCGCCCCACCGCCATCATCCGCGATCTGGACCTCCGCAAGCCCATCTACCGCCAGCTGGCGGCCTACGGCCACATGGGCCGCGAGGAGCTGGGCGTGGCCTGGGAAAAGACCGACCGGGTGGACGCCCTCAAGGCCGCCCTGGGCAAGTAAAATATGCAAAGAGGACGGCCCTGCCGTCCTCTTTGCTTGTCGATAAACCTATCCTGTCATTCCGTGGAGCACCCCAAGGGTACTTGCTTCGCGGCGCGAAGCGACTATTTTCGTGCCGCAAGGCGGCACAAAAATAACGACATTATTTCAAGCTGTCGAAAGAGCCTTCGGCTCTTTCGACAGCCTGAGGAAGCACCCTCGCGGGTGCTTCCTGTTCCCCTTTTCGCCCTGTTCAGTGCGCTTTCCTTTTCCCCATCCAGGCCATGCCGCCCAGAGACAGCACCGCCGTCACGCCGTACACCGCCACGCCCGCGTCAAACGTCTTGGGTGCGGTGTTCAGCCCGCCGATGGTGAACTCCGCCGTGGTGTTCCCCTGGCTGGAGAGGATGGTCACGGTGTGCTTGCCCGCCGCCAGCGTCCGCAGATACACCGCCTTCAGGTATACCTCGATGCTGCCCTCCTCGGCGATATAGCAGCTCTTGTCGATGGTCTTGCCTTCCACCTGCCCCCCCTGGAAGCTGGAGAAGCCGGCGCTGCTCTTGAACGTCAGCCCGTAGATGCCGCCGGAGTAGTCCGTGGCGCTCTTAGCGTCGGGCGCTGTCAGCAGCGCCGTGATATACGGCCCGCTGTACGAAGAACCGCCGGACGGCACAACAGGGGCATCGCCCACCGTCAGCGTAAACGCCACCATCACGTGGTTGCGGGTGTAGTAGTCCGTCCGAGTCTCGTTGATCCTCTTGATGGTGCTGCCGTCTTCTTCATAATCCGTGCCGTTGTACGTCAGCTTCGACCCATTATACGTGGTGGTCATCTTATCCTTTTGCTCCCGATACTCGCTGCTGTAAACGCCGTCGGGCAGCTGGTCATAGTTGTCCACGGTCATGGTCACCACGTCGTTGGCCACGGAGTAGGTGATGCTCACCGGCGTATCCAGCCCGCTGAACTGCACCGTCATTGTACCGCCCGCGCCAAAATACCTGCCCGCATCCGCAAACGTATTCTCGCCCTTGGTCAGCGCAAAGCTCCTGCGGTCATAGGTATCCGTATAGTGGTTCTCCACCGTGGTGTTGACGGTCACGCCGCTGGGTGCAACGACCCACTCCTCTATGATCACATATTTCTGATACTCATGCACGTCCAGCTTGCTGTTGTCTTCCTCAAGCCCGGCGCTCTCAAAATGGTCAAATATCGTATCCTCGCTTCCGCTCACCTTTGAGGCGTTCCGACTTCCGATCAACGCATTCACTTTGTTATCAAACTTCTCGATCTCCGCCTACACCGCCTCATCAGCTACGCCGCCCACGACAAAGCCGCTCTCGTGCGTCACCGTAGTCTCTCTCACCTGTTCGTTGTTTTCATCCACGTACTTTATGCTGGCCGTACCCTTCACATTTGTATGATACGTGTGCTTATAGATGTTGCTGGTGCTCCCCCCGGTCACATCCGTCACTCCGGCCCAGGCCAGGCTCATGAGCATCACCGTGCCCAGCGCCGCCGCCAGCACCGCTCACAGCGTCTTTTTTCCGTTTCCTTTCTTCATGTGTTGCCCTCCTTGCTATCGGCTGCGCCGCAGCCAGTTTATACCAGTGATTATTATACCTGTTTTCCGCCCCCGGTGGAACAGTGCTTTCCGCCCCGGCAATAGCCATAGCGGAAAATAAATTTCCCTCCCGTCTTTTCCTTTTCTCCGGCTTGGTGTATAATGAGGGAAATCATCCGGGAGGACACCCTTATGCGCTTTTGTGACCAACTGAACGAATACATCGCCGCTCTGGGCTGCTCCGCCCAGGAGCTGTGCGCCGCCGCCAATATCTCCCCCGCCGCCCTCAGCCGCTATCGCGGCGGCAGCCGCATCCCCGACCTCCACGGCGAGCCCTTCGCCCGCCTGTGTGAGGCCATCGCCGCCCAGTCCCAAAGCATGACCGCCGAGGACGTGCGCCGCTCGTTTCTCGCCTGTCAGGACTGCGACACCGTGGACAAGGAGCGCCTGCGGCAGAATTTCAACACGCTGGTGTCCGTCCTCCGTCTCAGCATCCCCCGCCTGAGCCAGCACACCAACTACGATGCCTCCACCCTCTTCCGCTTCCGCAGCGGCGCACGCCAGCCCGCCGAGCCGGTGCAGTTCGCCGCTGCCGTAGCCAACCACGTGGCCGCCGAGGTCAACGATCCGGACCGCTGCGCCGTCCTGGCCGAGCTGCTGGACTGCGCCCCGGAGAGCATCGCCGACCCGGAGCAGTGCCGCCAGCGCGTCAAGACCTGGCTGCTGGACGGTCATGGCCGCCCGGAGAACGATGTCTCCTCTTTTCTCACCAAGCTGGACGAGTTCGACCTGAACGAGTATATCCGCTCCATCCGCTTCGACGAGCTGAAGATCCCCACCCTGCCCTTCCAGCTCCCCACCAGCCGCACCGTCACCGGCCTGCGGGCCATGATGGACGCGGAGCTGGACTTTCTCAAGACCACCGCTCTCTCCCGCTCCGCCGAGGCGGTCATCCTGTATAGCGATATGCCCATGACCGAGATGGCCCGCGACCCGGATTTTCCCAAAAAGTGGATGTTCGGCATGGCCGCCCTGCTGAAAAAGGGCCTCCACCTCCACATCATCCATAATCTGGACCGCTCCTTCTCCGAGATGATGCTGGGTCTGGAGAGCCACATCCCCATGTATATGACCGGCCAGATCTCCCCCTACTACCTGAAAAACGCCCAAAACAGCGTGTTCCACCACTTCCTCAAGGTCTCCGGCTCGGTGGCCCTGTCCGGCGAAGCCATTGTGGGACACCACGCCGAGGGACGCTACCACCTGACCAGCGTCAAGTCCGACGTGGAGTATTACACCCGCCGGGCCAACGACCTGCTCCGCTGCGCCAAGCCCCTGATGGACATCTACCGCGAGGACAGCGCCCAGCGTCTCCGCGCCTTCCTGCTCTCCGATGCCGCACTCCCCGGCCCGCGCCGGAATATCCTGTCCGCCCCGCCCATCTATACGCTGGACGAGATGTTTCTCCGGGACTTCCTGGCCCGCCATCACGTCTCCGATGAAGACTGCGCCCTGATCCTGGACTACGCCCGCTGCCGCCGTGACATGGCGGAGGCCATCCTGTCCCACGACCCGGTGGAGGATCGCCTGCCCCTCCTGTCCCGCCAGGAGTTTGAGGACTATCCCCTGTCCCTGCCCCTTTCCGGCCTGTTCTATCCCCGGGATCTGCACTACACCTACGAGGACTACCAGTCCCACCTGGACCAGACCCGCCGCTTCGCCGAGACCCACCCCGGCTACACGGCCACGCTCTCCGCCAGCCACACCTTCCGCAACCTGGACATACAGATGCACCTGGGCAAGTGGGCCATGGTGTCCAAGGGCCGCAGCCCCGCCATCCACTTCGTCATCCACCACCCCAAGCTCCGCGCCGCCATCGAGGACTTCGTCCCCCCGGTGGTGGAGTCCTGATACGCAAAAAAGGGCCGCCTCCCGGCGGCCCTTTCAGGCTGTCGAAAAAGCCTCCGGCTTTTTCGACAGCCTGAAATAATGTCGTTATTTTTGTGCCGCCTTGCGGCACGAAA
>CAMDUN010000027.1:0-25718 GCA_945878665.1 uncultured Clostridia bacterium
GAAAAGACGCGGCTGGCTGCCGCGCCTTAAACCGTAATTATTATTGTAGGAGGTGTGGCTATGACTGAACAAATCAAAATCAAAAAGAGAGCGGTCCGCAGGGGAGATGACGGGTACAAGGTCGTTTCCGTGCGTATGCGTGAGGAATTGATCGAGCGGCTGGATGACCTTTCGGTCAAGACAAACCGTTCCCGAAACGAGCTGATCAATATTCTGTTGACATCTGCGGTGGATATTGTGAAGATAGAGGAATAAAACGTTTTAAGGGCTTGCGTATTATGATCTCGTATGAAAAGCTGTGGGAGACTATGAAAAATAAAGGCGTGTCGCAGTATGCTCTGATAAAGAAGTACGGCGTAAGTCCGGGGCAGATCACACGGATGAAGCGGAACGAGAGCGTCAGTACCCATACAATAGAGATGTTCTGCCGGATATTGGACTGTGATGTGGGCGAGATCATGGAGTATATTCGCGAGGAATGAGGAAGAAGACCGCCGCCCGGCGGTCTTTTTTGCGCGGCGCGGCAGACGTTTCGTGCGCGGTGCGGCCTGGCGGTACAACGCGCCTTGCCTTTTTTGTTATGGTGTGATACAATGCCCCTGTAAGACCGCAAAATTCCGAAAAGGAGCGAAAATAATGAACAAAGAACTGAGAAACATTCTCTCCCGCGTGGATCACACCCTGCTGGGGCAGGCGGCCACCTGGAGCGAGATCAAGACCATCTGTGACGACGGCATCAAGTACGGCTGCGCCAGCGTCTGCATCCCCGCCAGCTATGTGAAGCAGGCGGCGGAGTACGTGGACGGCAAGATCGCCGTCTGCACCGTCATCGGTTTCCCCAACGGCTACGACACCACCGCCGCCAAGTGCTTCGAGGCCGCCGACGCGGTGAAGAACGGCGCGTCGGAGATCGACATGGTCATCAACATCGGCTGGGTGAAGGACGGCCTGTACGACCGGGTGCTGGAGGAGATCAAGGCCATCAAGGGTCACTGTGACGGCAGACTGCTGAAGGTCATCATCGAGACGTGTATGCTCACCGACGCGGAGAAGATCGAAATGTGCCGCGTGGTGTCCGAGTCCGGCGCGGACTATATCAAGACCTCCACCGGCTTCGGCGGCGGCGGTGCGACCCGCGAGGACGTGGCCCTGTTCAAGGCCCATGTCGCGCCCCATGTGAAGATCAAGGCCGCCGGCGGCATCGCCGACCTGAACGACGCCAAGGACTTTATCGCCCTGGGCGCGGACCGGCTGGGCACATCCCGCATCGTCAAGGCCGTCAAGGCCATGGAACAATAATATAAGGAGGAAATGAACCATGTCCACTCCCCACAATAACGCCGCCAAGGGCGATTTCGCCAAGACCGTGCTGATGCCCGGCGACCCGCTGCGGGCCAAATTCATCGCCGAGACGTTCCTCACTGAGCCGAAGCTGGTGAACAACGTCCGGGGCGTGCAGGGTTATACCGGCACGTACAAGGGCGTGCCGGTGTCCGTCATGGCCAGCGGCATGGGTATCCCGTCCATCGGCATCTATTCCTACGAGCTGTATACCCAGTACGATGTGGACAACATCATCCGCGTGGGCAGCGCCGGCGCCATGCGGGCCGACCTGGAGCTGGGCAGCGTGGTGGCCGGCCAGGGCGCCTGCACCAACTCCGACTTCGCCAGCCAGTATGAGCTGGGCGGCACGTTCGCACCCATCTGCGACTTCGAACTGCTGATGGCCGCCGTGGAGAGCGCCAGAGAGTTGGGCGTGAAGATGCCCGTGGGCAACCTGTATTCCTCCGACACGTTCTACGACGCCGCCGGGCGGAATATGCGCTTTGCCAAGATGGGTGTCATGGCGGTGGAGATGGAGGCCGCCGGCCTGTACTGCACCGCCGCCTACACCGGCAAGCGGGCGCTGGCCATCTGCTCCATCTCCGACAACCTTGTCACCGGCGAGGAGTTGTCCGCCGACGAGCGGCAGACCAACTTCACCAATATGATGAAGATCGCGTTGGAGGTGGCGGTGAAGATGGCCGCCAAGTGAGGAGGGAGGCGGATGTGTCGGCGGTGCGGCGACAACTGTACGCAAAGCTGGGACAAGATGTAAATTTTTGATTACAAATGTTTACAGTTTCCCGGAAAACGTGCAATTTGGCTTGCCAACGGCGAAGCAATCTGCTATAATGCCCACGGCACGAGGGAAGAACACCCCGTGCCGAAATGCTGGTTTTCCCGCCGCAAGGCGCGAAAATAAAAATTTTAGGAAGGTAGAATGAAGACATGAAAAAGTTTCTTGCTATGATCCTGGCTTTGGTCATGGCGCTGTCCCTGGTCGCCTGTGGCCAGAAGGACGAGCCCAAGACCGATGACCAGACCCCGGCTGGTGACAACGCCGAAGTCACCACCACCATTACCAACGCCGACGAGATCGCCGATGAGATGACCTCCGAGGATGGTAAGTACGAGATCGCTTTCGTCACCGACGTGGGCCAGCTGAAGGATAAGTCCTTCAACCAGGGCACTTTCGACGGCGTGAAGCTGTATGCCGCCAACAACGGTCTGAGCTACAAGTATTATCAGCCCGCTAACGGCGATCAGGCCACCGATGATGACCGTTACGACGCCATGAAGGCCGCTGCCGAGGGCGGCGCCAAGGTCATCGTGGCTGCCGGCTTTATGCAGGCCACTGCCCTGACCAAGGCCGCTGCTGAGTTCACCGATGTCAAGTTTGTGTTCGTGGACCGCGACAGCGCTGTGACCACCGAGGACGGCACCGCCCTGAAGAACGTTCTGGGCATCTGCTTCCAGGAAGAGCAGTGCGGCTATCTGGCCGGTTACGCTGTTGTTAAGGAAGGCTACACCAAGCTGGGCTTCACCGGTGGTGGCGGCGGCGACAACCCCGCTTGCTGCCGTTACGGCTACGGCTTCGTGCAGGGCGCTTCCGCTGCTGCTGCCGAGATGGGCGTGAAGGCCGAGATGAACTACTCCTGGCTGTACGGCGCTTCCTTCTCCGCTTCCACCGAGCTGCAGACCATGGCTTCCGGCTGGTATGAGAACGGCACCGAGGTCATCTTCGCCTGCGGCGGTAATATGTTCCAGTCTGTCGCCGCTGCCGCTGCCGCTAACGACGGCGCCGTGGTGGGCGTGGACGTTGACCAGTCCAGCCAGTCCGATACCGTTATTACCTCCGCTATGAAGGGCCTGTCCGCCTCCGTGCAGTGGGCTTGTGGCAAGGTCTATGACGGTTCCTTCGACGAAATCGGCGGCACCTTCGTGACCCTGGGCGCCAAGGACAACGCTGTGGGCCTGCCCACCGCTACTTGGTCCCTGACCAAGTGGACTGTGGACGACTACAACGCCATGCTGGCCAAGATGGCCGATGGTTCTCTGGTCGTCGACAACGACTACTCCAAGCTGGACAGCACCGACAGCCTGACCCTGAACCTGGTCAAGTAATCGGAACGTACTTAACAAAAAAAGAGACGCCTACGGGCGTCTCTTTTTTGCGTCAAGCGCGTGATGCGAGGAGTAAAACGCCGCTGTTTTTCTTGCAATCTGTGCATATATGCTATATAATAAATTTATGCCTTTATCGCCATTAGGCAAAATAATAGAGGAAAGTAGGTGGCGGCATGGATAAGACTCCCACGTATGTGATCGAGATGCTTCACATTACCAAGGAGTTCCCCGGCATCAAGGCCAACGACGATATCACCCTCCAACTGAAAAAGGGAGAGATCCACGCGCTTCTGGGCGAAAACGGCGCCGGCAAATCCACGCTGATGAGCGTGCTGTTCGGCCTGTACCAGCCCGAGGCGGGCGAGATACGCAAGAACGGCCAGACGGTGAAGATCAACGATCCCAACGATGCCACGGCACTGGGTATCGGCATGGTCCACCAGCACTTCAAGCTGGTGGAGGTATTCTCCGTGCTGGACAACATCATTCTGGGCGCCGAAACGACGAAGTGCGGCTTCCTACAGAAAAAGGAAGCGCGGAGGAAGGTCGAGGAGCTCTCCAAGCGGTACGGCCTGCACGTGGACTTGGACGCCAAGGTGGAGGATATCACTGTGGGTATGCAACAGCGTACCGAGATCCTGAAGATGCTCTACCGCGACAACGAGATCCTCATCTTCGACGAGCCCACCGCCGTGCTGACGCCCCAGGAGATCGACGAGCTGATGGCCATTATGAAGAACCTGACGGCGGAGGGGAAATCCATCCTCTTCATCTCCCACAAGCTCAATGAGATCATGGCGGTGGCGGACCGGGTGACGGTTCTGCGTAAGGGCCGCTATGTGGGTACCGTGAACACCTGCGACACCAACAAGCAGGAGCTGTCCAACATGATGGTGGGCCGCCCGGTGCAGCTGGAGGTCGTAAAGGAGCCGGCCAAGCCCACGGATGTGGTGCTGAAGGTCCGGGATCTGTGTGTGCCCTCTCATACCCACAAGCGCAACGCCGTGGACCATGTCAGCTTTGATGTCCGCGCCGGCGAGATACTCTGTATCGCCGGTATCGACGGCAATGGACAGACGGAGTTCATTCACGCGCTCACCGGCCTGGATAAGAGCAATGGCGGCACGGTGACGCTGTGCGGCAAGGATATCTCCCACGCCAGCATCCGTCGCCGTGGAGAGTGTATGAGCCACATCCCCGAGGATCGGCACAAGCACGGCCTGGTGCTGGATTTTACGCTGGAGCAGAACTTGGTGCTGCAGAGGTATAAGGAGCCGGAATTCGAAAAGGGCGGCTTTATCAAAAAGGACGCGGTGCGTGCCTACGCCGAGAGGCTGATCGAGGAATACGATATCCGCAGCGGACAGGGCCCCGTGACCACCGCCCGCAGTATGTCCGGCGGCAACCAGCAGAAGGCGATCATCGCCCGCGAGGTGGACCGCAACAAGCCGCTGATCGTGGCGGTCCAGCCTACCCGCGGCCTGGACGTGGGCGCGATCGAAAACGTACACAAGGAACTGGTAAAGCAGCGTGATGCCGGCAAGGCAGTGCTGCTGGTATCCCTGGAGCTGGACGAGGTCATGAGCCTTTCCGACCGCATCCTGGTGATGTACGAGGGTGAGATCGTGGGTGAGTTCGACCCGAAGCAGATCACCGTGCAGGAGTTGGGCCTCTATATGGCCGGTGCCAAGCGGGCGGACAAGAAAGAGGGTGAGACGGCGTGAAGCAAAAACTGACAGATCTGTATGCCAAGAATGGCACCAAGAAGGTCCTGGCCTCTCTGCTGTCCATCCTGGCCGGCCTGCTGCTGGGCAGCATCGTGGTCATTATTGTGGGCCTGGCGGAGCAGAAGATCACCACTGCCGGTATGTGGGAGGGCGTCCGGCTGATTTTTGCCGGCATCCTCAGCACAGGCCGCGACGCTGCGGGCGCGCTGACCTGGGGCTTTAACGCCCAGAATGTGGGCAATATGCTCTTCCGCGCCATGCCGCTGATCATGACCGGCCTTTCCGTGGCGGTGGCCTTCAAGACGGGCCTGTTCAATATCGGCGCACCCGGCCAGTATCTGATGGGTACGCTTGTCTCGCTGTCCGTCGCGTTGGGCATCCCCTCCGAGTCCGTGCCCGTGGGCATCATCTGGCTGCTGGCCTTTCTGGGCGGTATGCTGGCTGGCGCCCTGTGGGGTGCGATCCCCGGCCTGCTGAAGGCACTGCTGAATATCAACGAGGTGCTGGCCTGCATCATGACCAACTGGATCGCAGCCAATCTTGTCACCTGGATGTTTGATATCAGCAGCTTCAAGAACGTAACAGAAGGTACGAAGTCCGGTTACATCTACAAGACCACCTTCAACGGTGTGGCCACACCCAAGCTGGGACTGGATCAGCTGTTTCCCGGCTCCCAGGTCAATGCCGGTATTCTGGTGGCCATCATTCTGGCCATCGTGGTGTACATCATCATGGAGAAGACGGTGTTCGGCTATGAGCTGAAGGCCTGCGGCGCCAACCGCCATGCGGCCCGCTACGCCGGTATCCCCGATAAGCGCAATATCGTGCTGTCCATGGCCATTGCCGGCGCGCTGGCCGGTGCCGGCGCCGCGCTGTACTGGCTCAGCGGCAACACCGAGTTCTACTGGAACACCTATCAGGCCCTGCCCGGCGTGGGCTTTAACGGAATCCCCGTGGCACTGCTGGCGGTGAACAACCCCATCGCGGTCATTTTCACCGGCATCTTCATGGCCATGCTGGATATCGTCGGTCTGCAGCTGACCAACCTGACTGCCTACAACGAGTACATCACCGACGTGATCATCTCCGTCATCGTGTATCTGTCCGCCTTCTCTCTGCTTATCCAGATGATGCTGACTGGACGGAAAAAGAAGCTCGTCGTGGAGGCCAACAAGACCACCACGGCGGATATACCGGCAGAGGCGGAGACACAGCCACTGGATGTGCCGCCGGAGGACATACCGGACATACCGATGGAGGAAGCACCGCAGGTACTTGAGCAGCCGGAGGAAGGAGGGGAGCAGGCATGACATTTCTGATCCAACAGACCATGATCTACGCCGTTCCCCTGATGATCGTGGCGCTGGCCGGCGTGTTCGCTGAGCGCAGCGGTATCATCAACCTGGCGTTGGAAGGTATTATGATCCTGGGTGCGTTTATCGGCGTGCTGTTCGTGAACATCATGCAGACCAACCACGTCTACGACGCGGCAAAGGCTGCCGGCGACTGGGTGGCTTTGCAGGGCTTTGAGCTGCTGGCTATGCTGGTGGCGGCCATATTCGGCGCCATTTTCTCCCTGCTGCTGAGCTTTGCCTCCGTAAATCTGCGCGCCGATCAGACCATCGGCGGCACGGCGCTGAACCTGATGGCTCCGGCCCTGGTGCTGTTCCTCATCCGTATCATCGCCAACCAGAACACCCTGCAAATGGCCACCGGCGATGCGGCCAGTTGGTTCATGATCAAGAAGACCACTCTGGGCTACGCAAAAACGGACGACCTGGGCTTCCTGGGCAATACCTTCCTGCACAAGGTGTATCTGGCGACCTATGTCTGCATCATCATTTTCGTGGTGCTGTCGATCCTGCTGTACAAGACCCGGTTTGGCCTGCGGCTGCGCTCCTGCGGTGAAAATCCCCAGGCGGCGGACTCCGTGGGTATCAACGTGTACAAGATGCGCTATGCCGGTACGACCATCTCCGGCGCGCTGGCCGGCATGGGCGGCTTTGTCTACGCCCTGACCACGGCCAACTGCACGGCCAACGGCGATGTGGCGGGCTTCGGCTTCCTGGCGCTGGCTGTTATGATCTTCGGCAACTGGAAACCCCTGAACATCGCCGGAGCGTCGCTGCTGTTCGGCCTGTTCAAGTGCATCGCCGCAGCATACTCCAGCCTGGACATCAACGGCGACGGTGTGTATTGGCTGGCGGAGATCGGCATCAGCTCCCATGTGTACCGCATGCTGCCGTATCTCATCACCCTCATCGTGCTGGCGTTCACGTCCAAGAAATCCCGCGCACCCAAGGCGGAGGGCATCCCCTACGACAAGGGCCAGCGGTAAACAAACACAAAAAAACAGGCGTCCTTCGGACGCCTGTTTTTTTGCGTCTTACTTTACCTCGATTTTACAAAACCCGGACTGCGGATTTGACATTCCTCCTGTATCTTATTATTCAGACAAGAATGTGCAGTCAAAAGAAAGTGAAATCGAGGAGAAAAGTATGGGCATTTTTCATGTGCTGACGCTGATCGGCGGCCTGAGCCTGTTCCTGTTCGGCATGAACGTCATGGGACAGGCGCTGGAGCGCCGGGCGGGCAATAAGCTCCGCACCCTGCTGGACAAAATGACCAGCAACGTGTTTGCCGGCTTTCTGACGGGCCTGGGCATCACGGCCATCATCCAAAGCTCGTCGGCCACCACGGTGATGGTGGTGGGCTTCGTCAACTCCGGGCTGATGACGCTGCGGCAGGCCATCAACGTCATCATGGGCGCCAACGTAGGCACAACGGTGACGGCGTGGCTGCTGAGCCTGGCGGGCATCGACGGCGGCACGCTTTGGCTGGAGTTGCTGAAGCCCTCGTCCTTCACGCCGGTGCTGGCGCTGGCGGGCATCATCCTCTATATGTTCTGCAAGGACGATAAGAAGAAGGACACCGGCACGATCCTGCTGGGCTTCGCCACGCTGATGTTCGGCATGGAGACCATGAGCGGCGCGGTGTCGGTGCTGAAGGACGTGCCGGGCTTCGCGGAGCTGTTTTTGTTGTTCACAAACCCGGTGCTGGGCGTGCTGGTGGGCGCGGTGCTGACGGCCATCATCCAGTCCAGCTCCGCCTCCGTGGGCATTTTGCAGGCGCTGGCCTCCACCGGGCAGGTCAGCTACGCCGCCGCCATCCCCATCATCATGGGGCAGAACATCGGCACGTGCGTCACGGCGCTGCTCTCCTCCGTGGGCACGCAGAAAAACGCCCGCCGTGCGGCGGTGGTGCACCTGATGTTCAACGTCATCGGCGTGGTGGTGCTGCTGGCGGCATTCTGTGTGGTCAAGGCGGTGTTCGCCCCGGCCATACTGGCGGAGAGCGCCACCATGTCCGGCATCGCCGTGGCCCATTCCCTGTTCAACATCTCCTGCACGGCCATGCTGCTGCCCCTGGGCGGCTGGCTGGAAAAGCTGGCCATCCGCCTTGTGCCGGACGGAAAGGAGATGCCGGCGGAGCAGCCGGTGGAGCTGGACGAGCGCCTGCTGGCCACGCCGTCCCTGGCGCTGGGCCGCTGCCGCGCCGTGGCCAGCGAGATGGCGGACTGCGCCATGGAGGCGCTGGAGGGCGCGCTGGATGCCTTTGACGCATACACGCCGGAGCTGGCGGAGCGCATCCGCCGCGATGAGAGTCGGTGCGACCGCTATGAGGACGCGCTGGGCACGTATTTGGTGCGGCTCAGTGCCCACCAGCTGGGCAAGGACGAGAGCGAGGAGGCCACGGAGCTGCTGAAGACCATCGGCGACCTGGAGCGCATCTCCGATCACGCGGTGAATGTGCTGGAGTCGGCGGAGGAGCTGCGGAGCAAGGGCCTGACGTTCAGTCCCCAGGCGGCGCGGGAGCTGACGGTGCTCACCGCCGCCATCCGGGAGATTCTAGGTCTGGCCCGCCGGGCTTTTGCGGAGAAGGACCTGACCGCCGCGGCCCAGGTCGAGCCGCTGGAGCAGGCCATCGACGTGCTGAAGGAGCAGCTCCGCACCCGGCACATCCTGCGGATGCAGCAGGGGGCGTGCAGCATCGAGGCGGGGTTCGTGTGGTGCGACCTGCTCACCGACCTGGAGCGCACCTCCGACCACTGCTCTAACATTGCCGGATGCGTGCTGGACGCGGCCAAGCACGACCTGAACCTCCACGAGACGCTGCGGGCGGCCCGTGGCAGCGACCCAGACTTCCACCGTGCGTACCAGCAGTACGCGGAGAAATACGCGTTGTAAAAACAGAATAGTGGGAGAGGGCGGCTTTGCCGTCCTCTCCGCTTGCATCTGAGTGCCCCGCCTGCTATAATCGGGGCAGACAACGGCAAGGAGGCATCGTATGGAGACGAAAATGACCGTGATCGTGGACAATGTGCCCTACGGCGAGCTGGCAGGGGAGTGGGGGCTTTCCATCCTGGTGGAGTACGACGGGAAGAAAATACTGGTGGATGCCGGCGCATCGCCGCTGTTTGCCGGGAACATGGAAAAGCTGGGCTTAGACATGGCGGACGTGGACTACGCGGTGCTGAGCCATGCCCACTTTGACCACGCCAACGGGATGCCCCGGTTCTTTCAGGGCAACAGCAAAGCGAAATTCTACGTGCAGCAGAGCGCGCAGGAGGACTGCTACGCCAAATGGCTGTGCTTCCGCCGATATATCGGGATGCCCCGCCGTGTTTTGGAGGACTACCGCGACAGGATCGTGCGGGTCAGCGGGAAATATGAGCTGATGCCCGGCGCGTACCTGCTGTCCCACACCACGCCGGGGCTGGCGGCCATCGGCAAACGGGAGCGGATGTACTGCCGCACGCCGCAGGGCTGGAGGCCGGACGATTTTGCCCACGAGCAGAGTCTGGTGCTGGAGACGGACAAGGGGCTGGTCATCGTGAACAGCTGCTCCCACGGCGGCGCGGTGAACATCATCCGCGAGGTGCGGGAGGCGTTCCCGGGTCAGCCGGTGTACGGCATCATCGGCGGCTTCCATCTGTATAACAAGAAGCCGGCGGAGGTGCGGGCCGTGGCCCGGGCACTGCGTGATACCGGCGTGTCATACGTCTGCACCGGCCACTGCACCAATGAGCGGGCCTGCGGCATATTGGAGCAGGAGCTGGGCGACAAGCTCCACCGCCTCCGCTGCGGCCTGGTGATGACGTTTTAAGACAAAAAGAAACGACACGCGCAAGCGTGTCGTTCTTTGTTGGTCCCGCAGAGTGATACGGAAGTGTGGGAACACGAACAAAAACCATTGAAAACGCTACATTTTTTACGGCATGGACGCACGGGTTTCTCAATAAATCAAAGGAGAAACTGCCATGAATAGTTTTATCGAAGAGTTTTACTACGGCAATATCGATCCACAGGCGCGAAGCTCCGAGCAGAACAAAAAGGTGCAGCATGATATGCAGACGCTGAACGAAAGCGAGGACTTCCTCACGGATAAGCTTTCCGGTGAGGAGAAGAAACGCTTCCTTCAGTACGTCGACGCCTGGGCTGCCGTCAACGGTGAATCCACCCTCGATAGCTTCATTACCGGCTTCCGCCTGGGCGCGCAATTTGCCTTCGATACCTTCGTTACATCAAAAGCACCGTATACGGACTACTTGAAAGACGAGATATAAACAGCGATCCGGCTCTGCCATAACGGCAGCGCCGGATTTTTCTGTTCTATCGGCAATATTCAGAAAAAAAGTTAGTAAGAATATCACGGTTTTTGCCGATAGCGGCAAATTCTTTTATGCTTCATTCAATCGGAGCATTATTTTTCTTATCGAAAGTTTGAAATTCTTATCATATTCTTGATTTTTCAGTCGAACCGTGATATACTATATTTGTATTATTGTATCCAGCGCCAAATAGCTCATAAAGGAGATTCAAAATGGCTGTTAGTTATAAGAAATTATGGCACATCCTTGTTGACAGAAACATGAAGAAAAAGGATTTGGAAGAAGCTGCCGGCATCACCCACTATCAGATGTACAAACTTGCCAACGATAAAGATATCACCACCGATGTGATCGGTGCGATTTGCGCTGCCCTTGAGGTGGAGCCAAACGATATTATGGATTTTGTCCCAGATAGCAAGTAAGTCCGTTTTATGGGACATAGACCGTCGTATGATATGAGAGTATAAGTATACTTTCTATCACTTCTACAAGGAGAATTGTTATGAAAACCGTTGATTTGCCGCCTTATGCACCAACGCTAATGGAATCCACAAGAGCGATTGGCTACTCAATAGAGGCCGCTATTGCCGATATTATCGATAATAGTATTGCAGCATCTGCAAGCCGTGTGGATATCGATTTCTTCCCTATTGGGGAATCTTATATTGCCATTCTCGACAATGGTTGGGGGATGACTTCTGAGAGCTTGATTGCAGCAATGCAATACGGAAGCAGAAACCCGCTTGAAACTCGCGATGAGAATGACTTGGGCCGCTATGGTCTTGGCATGAAAACGGCATCTCTTTCTCAATGCAGAATCCTAACGGTTCTATCCAAAAAGGCCGGCGTACTGACTGGTGCTCAGTGGAACCTGAATCACATTCAACGCGCAGAATCTTGGTCTTTGTTGCTTATAGATGAGGAAGAGGCGAAGAAGTATCCGAGCTTCGATAAATTGAATCAGTATGAGAACGGAACACTTGTTATTTGGCAGGACCTCGATAAGTTTGCAGTTGGAGAAACCGATATTGCTGAAGCTTTTACCAGAAAGATGGAACTAATTCGTGAGCATCTTTCTCTCGTTTTTCATAGATACTTAAGCGGTGAACCGGGTCTGAAAAAATTAGATATCTGCATGAATGAGCAAAGCGTCGAACCGCAGGATCCGTTTCTTATTAAAAAGAGCACTCAGCTCATGGACGATGAAGTTATTATTGTGCGAGGACAAAAAGTACGCGTAAAACCGTATATTTTGCCTCACACTTCTAAACTGACGCAAAAAGAACTGAAGGCTTTGGGCGGGAAAGACGGTTTGCGTAAAAATCAGGGATTTTACGTGTATAGAAACAAACGTCTCCTCGTGTGGGGGAACTGGTTCAGGCTTATGAGACAAGGTGATTTGTCAAAACTTGCAAGAGTACAAGTTGACATTCCTAATTCCTTGGATGATCTTTGGACTCTTGATATTAAAAAGTCTACTGCCACACCTCCTGAGGAAGTGAAAAGGAATCTTTCCGTAATTATTCAGAAAATATCTGAAGGCAGCAAGCGGACTTGGACTTATAGAGGAAAGAAAGAAACTAATGACAATATCGTCCACGTGTGGAATCGCCTGATAACACGTGACGGGAATGTTCTGTATGAAGTAAACCCCGATCATCCCTTGGTGGAAAGCATTGTATCTGCGCATCCTGAAATACAGCCGCAGATTGAAGCACTTCTGAAGCAGATAGGGATGTCACTTCCTATTAACTCACTGTACATAGACTTAACAAACGACGAAAAAATGGATAATGACAGTGATAACAAAGGAACAGAAGTGATAACCCTTTTGAAAAATGTTGTTTCCACATATTCTGGTGAGGATAAAGAAGGCTTTATTAAGGCACTATTGATAACCGAGCCTTTCTGCAATTATTCTGATGAGATAGAGAAAGCAATGAAAAGAGGCGAAATAGTATGACTGATAATATGAAAATTTTGATTGATCAAGTTACAACTGCGATCAACAGCGAATATGGAGATTCTCTGCCGACCCTTGAGCAAATCAATGATAAAGCAGATACTTTCCGTACACTTTTCGCACCGCTTTATCCCATATCAGACGAAGAATACATTCGTGTCAAAAGAGAATTAGCAACCAATATTCTTCACAGAATCGGTGTAGCAACAACACTGCGCGGCCATGATGCCGAACATCAGTCTTGGTACTTTATTCAGGAAAATGACGGATACTATTGGAACCGGTATAAAACTTATTTGAAGAACGTTAAGCATTGGGGAATTGATGTTGTAAATAGGCTTAACCAGACGACCGATGAAATAATGGACGATCTTGGAAATCCCAAGGATGCTGCACGTCCTTTCCAGCGGAGAGGATTGCTGTTGGGTGATGTTCAGTCAGGCAAAACTGCTACATATACAGCCATATGCAATAAGGCATCTGATGCTGGTTATAGGGTGATTATCGTCCTTGCCGGAATGATGGAGAATCTGCGTGTTCAAACGCAGGAACGGCTTGATGCTGAATTCGTCGGCAAAGAAAGTAAATATACCCTCGATAAAAAAGCAGAGCAGGAAATCCGAAATAAACCAGTAGGCGTCGGAAAAATTCCGCCAGCACTTCCCGAAAAAAGCATAGCTTGCTTCACCTCTGTTGCAACAGATTTTAACAAAGCTATCCTGCGTGCTTTTAATTTGGATTTGCGGACGCTGAATGGGACAGCGCTTTTCGTCGTGAAAAAGAATAAAAGCGTCCTCAACAACCTGTATAAATGGCTTCTGGAGAATAACGCCGATCATGAAACCGGACTGATTGATCTCCCGCTGCTTTTAATTGACGATGAGGCGGACAACGCTTCTGTAAACACTAATTCCGAAGAAAAAGATCCTACGGCGATTAACCAAGCCATTCGAAACATTCTCAACTGCTTCAGACAGGCTTCATACCTCGGCATTACTGCTACACCTTTTGCAAATATCTTTATTGATCCGGATACTGATGAAGCCACAAGAGACCTGTTCCCAAAGGACTTTCTCACAGTTCTTCCGACTCCCGAATTGTATATTGGTGCAGACAAAATATTCGGCAACGGAGATGCCGACGAATGGGATGATGGAGTTCCTCACACGAGAACTGGAGGAATATATGGGGATTCGATTATTCCAATCCAAAATGAAGAACAGGAATCGTTCTATGTCTTTAAGCACAAAAAAGAACTCGCAGACGAATTGTATGATTTGCCGGAAAGCATGAGAAAAGCAATCCGATATTTCATACTGGCCTGCACGATTTCTGATATTCGTCAAGATAACACGGAACATAGATCTATGCTCGTTAACGTCAGCAGATTTACGAAAGTTCAAAATGTAACTGCTGACCTCGTTGAAGCGTATGTTTCAAGCATAAAAGCCGATCTTGAGAACTATTCTGCTCTACCCGTAGAAAAAGCGATGCAGATAAAAAATATCGCAGCACTATATGCTGAGTGGGAAGATTTCCAGCTCGAAGAAGCGGCAAAGATCACGTGGGAATCTTTCCTTCACGACTTCCTGCTCAAATCCGCGAAGCGGATTGAGGTAAGGTCGGTAAACCAACAGCACGGAGCGTCTTCCCTTAATTACTATGAGTACAAAGGTGTGGGGATGCGTGTCATTGCTGTCGGTGGAAACAGCTTGTCCAGAGGTTTGACGTTGGAAGGATTATGCGTCAGCTATTTCTACAGAAACACGATGATGTATGATACACTTCTCCAAATGGGAAGATGGTTTGGTTATCGTCCTAATTACGATGATTTATTCAAGGTATGGATGGCTGAAGATGCTATTGATTGGTATGGATATATTACAGATGCAATCAATGAATTGAAAGACGAACTGCGCAAAATGAAGCGCCAAAACCAAACTCCTGAAGAATTTGGCCTTAAAGTTAGACAAGCTCCTGGCTCGCTGCTCATTACTGCACGGAATAAGATGCGCACCGCAACTTCTGTCAAAAGACCTATTACTGTTTCCGGCAGAATGATTGAAACCCCAAGATTAAAGGGAGATGCTGTTTCTGTTCAGGAAAACGAGACACTTTGCCGTTCGTTTATTGAATCTATCTCCGCTGACATTCAGTACGAGTACGATGATTATACCAAGGCTTTTATTTGGAGGAATGTCCCCAAAAAGGCTGTAACAGAAATCGTAAGAAGCTACATAACACACCCCTGGAACTTAAACTTCCAGCCAGCAGCGCTTGCCGAATATATTGCCACGGATGAAGGCCCGTTGGATTTCTGGGATGTTGCCATTCCGCAGGATTCCGACATAAGCCAGACGGTTAAGATTAACCTAATTGATGGCACTACTGTCGATGTTCATCCAAAAGGAAGGCCGCTTGAGTGGGATTTAACGAGCAAAAACATGCTCAAAGTATATGGTCGGCACGTTCGTATTGGCTCAGGCGGATGTACGAAAATTGGGTTAACTGAGCAAAAAATAAAAGATCTCCGCGAAGAATTCGGCAGCAGCAAAGATAGTACATATCTGCACACCGAACGCAATCCGCTTCTCCTTATCCACGTATTGAGCAATACAAATCCGGAAATGAAACCGGGCGATCCGAAACAGGTGTTTGCTCTTGGCTTGGGGTTCCCATACGACGGCAACGAGCGTACCGCAAATTATATGGTTAATGTTAAAGAATTGAAGAACTGGGTTGATATCGAAGACGAGGATGATGACGATGAGAACGATTAATGACTTATATGAAAAATGGAATAGTATCTCTCCCTATACTGGAGGATTTCTGCTTGTTTCTGATGAGCATCCACTGTCATTTCATATAGGCTATTTATCTGATTCTCAAAAATGCTTTATTGTATTGAACACAGGAAAACTCGAGAAGATTTCCTCTTCAAAAGCAATAAATGTTGAGAATATACTTTTGAGCGATAACTCTTATGCACTGCGCTTTTCTCTGAACTATGCTTCTTTGGATGAGATATTTGTCAAACTGTGTTGGGACCTTATGAGCGCTTCAAAAGATGATCAAAAACCCATCGAAAAGATTGTCGCTCAATATAAAAAGTGGCTTAGGCTTTTGCAGCAAATCGGCAATGGACTGCTGCCGCCGCATAGTCAAAAAGGTCTTATTGGAGAGCTGCTGTATTTAGCTGATCTTATCGAAAGACATGGCGAAAATAAGGCACTTGGTGAATGGGTCGGTCCGGAAGGGGCAGATCAGGATTTCAATTTTGAAGATGGTTGGGCTGAAATAAAAACTACAATTATTGCAGGAACTTCCGTTCAGGTGTCGTCGCTTCAGCAATTTGATCGCTCGGACGAAGGAACACTAATTGTATATTTCCTCGACAAAACATCGTCAACCGGAACCACTACTATGTCATTGAACGAAGCGGTTGAATTGGTTTCTTCAAAGGTCACGATGCAATCCAATAAAGACTTTCTCGAACTAAAATTAGCCAAGTGCGGATACCAAAGCAAAAATGCAGACGAGTATTCGGCTTACAGATTTAAGCTGTCAGAAAGACGACAGTATTGTGTCTCATCAGGTTTCCCGCGGCTGACGAAAGACAATGTGCCGCCAGCAGTTATCGAAGTACAGTATCGGATTGATTTGCCGTCGATAGAAACGTTTAGAAAAAGAGAGGACTAAGTTATGGATGTGCATGAATTCCACAAGGATTTTTTGGAAGAGGTAAAAGCGACTGCCGCTACCGAAGGCTCCGGCTCTAATGCCGCCTTTGTCAGCGTTGCAAGCAGTTATCTTGTAAATGCTGAAGTCCTTTCCGATTTTACTGCTGCTTTCTATCTTGGCAAAAGCGGTTCGAAAAAGCTTAGAGTAGATGGGTACGTGTTGGATGAATTTGACTACACGTTTAACCTTATAATTGCCGATTATACCGGCGATGAAGAACGAGATACTGTAACCAGAACATACGCAACGCAGCAATTTGATTTTTTGATTCACTTTATCGAAGAATCTTACGGCAGCAAGCTATATCGCGAGGTTGAGCCGAGCACCCCGGCGTCAGATCTGATTGAGCAGCTTCGTTTTCATAAAGATCGGATTAGAAAGTTCCGCCTTATTCTCCTTACTGATGGCTTCATGAGCAATCGTATCAGTGAGATTGAGGCAAGAACCATCAATGATATCCCGATTGAGTGTCAGATTTGGGATATAGACAGAATATACCGAGTATGTTTTTCAGATCTTGGCCGTCAAGATATCGAGATAGACTTCAAGGCGTATACAAACGGCAAAGGAATACCTTGCTTGGAAGCAAGCAGTGCCAACAGTGAGGATTATCATAGCTATCTTTGTATTATCCCGGGCACGGTTTTAGCTGACGTTTATGATACATATGGCAGTCAGCTGTTGGAAGGTAATGTTCGCTCTTTCCTGTCAACAAAGGTTGCAGTTAATAAAAAGATCAGAGAAACTATTTTAAGAATCCCTCAGAATTTCTTTGCATATA
This sequence comes from uncultured Clostridia bacterium, assembly GCA_945878665.1. Classification (GTDB taxonomy): domain Bacteria; phylum Bacillota; class Clostridia; order Oscillospirales; family Oscillospiraceae; genus Vescimonas. The sequence continues at coordinate 17,334 of CAMDUN010000027.1, forward strand.
ACAACGGCGTTTCTGCTACGGCTATGGACTTGCAGTTTGAATCAACGCCAGAAGGAAAGTTTATCACTTATGCTCGTGATTTTCAGATAATCAACGGCGGTCAGACTACTGCCTCCCTTTCAAATGCAAGGCATAAAGATGCCGCTGATCTGAATCAGATTTATGTTCAGATGAAGCTGACAGAAGTGGACAATGATGCCGATAAGTCGAGCGACTTAATTCGGAACATTTCTCGGTCGTCCAATAGCCAGAATAAAGTCAGTGACGCGGACTTCTTTGCGACGCATCCTTTCCACATTCGTATGGAACAGATATCGCGGCGCGTTTTTGCTCCTGCTTCCGGCGGCGCACAGTATGAAACAAAATGGTTTTATGAGCGTGCACGCGGTCAATATTTACAGGCGCAGATGCGTATGACAAAGGCGCAAAAGGACAAATTCACAGCGCAAAATCCTAAAAAGCAGGTTATTACTAAAACTGATCTCGCAAAATATCGTGATTCTTGGGCAGGTATGCCCCAAGTGGTCAGTAAAGGTGCACAGACAAACTTTATGAAGTTTGCCGAAATAATCGATGAAGCATGGAATAAGTCAGACGCTCAGTTTAATGACAAGTTCTTTAAGGATACTGTGTCTCTGGCAATTCTATTCAAGCATACAGAATGGGTCGTGTCACATCAACCCTGGTTTGAACAAGGTTATCGCGCAAACATTGTTACATACTCCATTGCCTTGCTGCACCGGTTGATTAAGTCGCAGTATCCGGATATGGATCTTGATCTTCAGCTAATCTGGACCCGTCAGCAGGTTCCGGACATTGTTACAAACGAGCTGGTAAAGATAACGAAGTTTGTATTTGACAGGATTACTGATCCTTCTCGCGGAACAATCAACGTAACTCAGTGGTGTAAAAGAGATGCCTGCTGGGACGATGTAAAGAAGTGCGACATTCGTCTTGCTCCAGGATTTGACATGGTACTGGTGAGTAAAACAGATGCAAAGTCTGCGGAAAAGGAAGCAAAACAAGATCAGAAACTTATTTCTGATGTTGAAGCGCAGGCGAAAGTTCTTGAACTCGGTGCAGATTATTGGGCAAAGGTAAATGATTTCGTTTTAGCTAAGAGAGTGACTTTCTCTCCGGATCAAATGAAGGCCATGAAATATGCTTTGAAAATACCAGTTCAGTTTCCGAGTGCCTATCAAAGTGTTCAGCTTCTTGCATTACTTGAAGAAGCAAAGGCAAATGGGTTCAAAGCATAAGGAGATATGTTGAAATGGGAAAATACTCAGTAGTCGATTTGTTTGCAGGGGCCGGAGGCTTGAGTCTCGGCTTTATGCAAACAAATAAATACGATATAAAAGTTGCATTTGAGAACAATCCTGACATGCAGGCTACATATCGAGAAAATCATCCTAATGTTGAAGTTCTCGGCGACGTATGCAAAGCAGATTACAAAGAAATCCAAAAGAAATATGGGGCTATTGATGTTGTAATCGGCGGCCCTCCGTGCCAAGGTTTTTCAAATGCAAACAGGCAGAAAAACCACGCCATCAGCCAGAATAATATGCTTGTAAAGCAGTATCTTCGGGCAATTCTCGAACTAAAGCCCAAGGCATTTGTAATGGAAAATGTCAGCATGCTTCGCTCTGAAGTCCATAGGTTTTATATGGAACATGGAGATGAGAAAACGGTTAAAAAATGCGGCATCTCTGTAAAGGATACTCCGCTTCATCTTCTTGATGCTAAATTTCTATTCGATTCCGCAATTAACATTGTTCAGAATGAAACGGAAATTGCAAAGTACCTTTGGTCCGAAGAAGATTATTCCGAGCTGAACGTAATATACAAAAACTCGAAGAACCTTTCTAAAATGAAGAAGGCTCTTGAGAAGCACAAGGTTAAGCTTCTGCGAGCAGCTGAAAATCATCTCAAAAATGAATCAAATGATCATATTTCGCTTGAGACTCGAAAGGCATTCGAAGCCATTTCTTCCTACTATGATGGTAAGTTACCTGCAGAGAAAATAATTGAAGCTATTGAGCCAGCAATTATGATCCAGCGGATGCTTAGCAAGGCCCAAGAGATATTCCGGAATAACATCATAGTTGATTCTTATTCGCAAGAAGATGGTCTTTCTGCTCACATAAGGTCTTTCGCGGTATTTGACTACTTAACCGGCATTTTAACTGCCCCAGAAAATGATTATGTAATAAACAGTGATGTCCTCTGCGCAGCCGATTATGGCGCACCTCAAAAACGAATGAGGTTCGTTGTGATAGGAATTAAACGTAGCATAGCAACCAAGATTGCACTTCCAAAAGGTCGTTTTGATGAGGATGAATACCGAACAGTAAGAGATGCTATTGCGGACCTCGAAACGGTGTCTCCGGTATATGGCCTCGAAGATGATAAGGAAGGTATCAAGATTGATGCAATCGATGGCTTGAACGAACTCGCGGCCTCTTTACGGAATTCAGGAGTATTGAAGAATCACATCATTACAAAAACAACAGAAATTGCTATGGAGCGTTTCAAGGCTATCAAGCAAGGACAGAATTTCCATTCGCTTGATGATGAACTGAAGACAAATACATATACCGATGTTTCCCGGACGCAGAACACAATCTATCTGCGCTTGGATTACGATGAACCAAGCGGCACGGTTGTAAATGTACGAAAATCAATGTGGATTCATCCAACACTTGATAGAGCTATCAGTGTTCGAGAAGCCGCAAGATTACAAACCTTCCCTGACAGTTTTGTGTTCTGCGGAACTAAGGACAAACAATACCAGCAAGTGGGAAATGCAGTACCTCCAATAATGGCAAAGTCCATTGCTAAAAAGCTTGCTCAAACACTAACGAAGAGTTTGGTTCAAGAGAAAGAAAATGGCTGACAATCATTCAAAAGAAGTCCGCAGCATGAACATGTCCCATATTCGAAGCAAGAATTCAAAACCAGAAGAGTTAGTTCGCAAGTATCTGTTTTCAAAAGGGTTTCGGTATAGAAAGAACGTTAAAACGCTGCCGGGATGCCCGGATATTGTTTTGCCGAAATACAAAACAGTAATTTTCGTGAATGGCTGTTTCTGGCATAAACACGACTGCCCGCGATTTGTATGGCCAAGCACAAATGAAGAGTATTGGCGTCCCAAAATCATGGGAAATGTTGAAAGAGATAAAAGAAATCTTGCTGAACTGCAGCAGCTCGGTTGGACCGTGTTTACAGTATGGGAATGCGAGCTTAAGAAAAAAGTGATCGACGCAACTTTGGATCAGCTTGAAAAACGCCTTTGTAAAATAGGAAGTGAAATACAATGAGTAAATACACCTTCTCAACTCAAACAGGAAAAGCGTATTATTGCAATTCCATTCCTGGATTTATAGCAGATACGTCACATAACATCGTCGGACAGCTTGTCCATCACCTTGTTGGTGCCGGATTTACCGCCGGATTCCATGATGTGTCTGCTTTTGAAAATCAAATTGAAGAATTGCAAAAGCGTTTGGAAGCGTGCCAAATGGAAGGCGACATCATTTTTGAGTATGATATCGTTCGTCTCGGTAAAAGAATCGATGTTATCCTTCTAATTCGCCATATGGTTTTTTCCCTGGAGTTTAAGAATGGGAAGGATGTATTTACCGCTCAGGATGCTCAACAGGCTGAAGACTACGCAATTGATATAAAGAATTTCCATAAGGAATCTGAAAATCTTTATGTGTGCCCGATACTTATTGCGACAGATGCAAAACCATATCCGAAGAAGCAATCAGATGGATGTTATCCAGATAAGCAGATCCATTTACAACGCGAAAACATTGAAACCCTTATTCCGAAAATATCTTCCATATCGCAAATGTACGGCGATGACGGAGAAATTGATTTTGAAAAGTGGTTCAATTCGCCGTACTATCCAACTCCAACGATAATTGCAGCGGCTGTTGAGGCGTACAGCACTCACAACCTGAGCGAAATAGCGCATTCCGAAGCCGGACAAGACGATATAAATCTATGCGAAACAAAGCTTGGCGAAATAATTGATTACGCAAAATCAAACAACAAAAAGTGCTTATGCTTTGTTACCGGTGTACCAGGAGCTGGAAAAACGCTGGTGGGGCTGGATGTCGTAGCAAAGAGCCTGGATAATGAAAACGACTCAACGAGAAGTGTTTACCTATCAGGTAATGGCCCACTTGTTGAGGTGCTGCGTGAAGCATTAAAAATAAGCGTCAGAGATAGCAATAAGCAAAAAAAGATTACTCTCAGCAAGCATGAAAAAGACATGGTTGACGAGTCGATCAATGGCTTGATTCAGAGTAGTTATGAGTTTAAGAAAGCACATGCGCGCGATTTGCGGCCTATCACCGACAAGATTTTAATCTTCGATGAAGCGCAACGAGTTTGGAATCAACAAAAAATGTCGAGCAAGCACAAGGATGATCCGATGCTTGCTGTCAGCGAGTCGCACTTGCTTTTAAGCATTATGGACAGACATCAGAATTGGGCCGTGATGATCTGTTTGGTAGGTTTAGGACAAGACATTTACGACGGCGAAGTCGGAATAAACGAATGGTTTAGATGCGGTATCGAAGATTTTCCTGAGTGGGAGATGTTTTATTCTCCTGAAATATTCAGTCAAGTAGAAGATAAAAACATCGACCGAAAAATGATTGAAAACTGCGAACGCTGCCATACTGTGCCTGAATTGTATTTAAGAACCTCGATTCGTTCCTTTAGAGCGGATAAGCAGTGCAAATTTATTGATTATCTTCTCGACAATAGTCCGGAGAAGGCGAAGGAAATATACGATGTTATTTCCGAAAAATACCCTGTCTTCGTAACGAGAGATTTCGAAAAAGCAAAACAGTGGGTACGCAAACAGGTGCGCGGTTCCCAACGATCCGGCGTTCTCGCATGCAGCAGTGCTCAGCGCTTAAAACCGGAAGGAATCTATGTCCCTACTGATATTGACGTCAAGAACTGGTTCCTTGCGCCCAGTGATGATTTGAGATCTTCAAATAAACTTGAAATTGTTGCAAGCGAATTTAAGGTTCAAGGACTGGAAATAGACTGGGGTATTGTCTGCTGGGATGCCGATCTTCGCAGAAACAGCAAAAACAACGATTGGGACCATTACTCGTTCAGAGGCACAAAATGGATGCACCGAAACAAACCGGAACAGCAGCGTTATCTTGTTAATTCTTACCGTGTTCTTCTTACAAGAGCGCGTCAGGGAATGGTGCTGTTTGTACCCAAAGGCGTAGATCCAGAGGAAGACCAGACAAGAGACGCGAAATATTATGATGGCGTTTATAAATATCTTCTTTCATGTGGAATAAAGATCTTAGAGTAAAGAGTCAACCGTAATGAGGTGATTATATGCCATACACAGTACAATCAAGCGAGAAACTCAGAAAATCAGGTGCAGAGGGAGAAACGAAAGCCCTGCTTTATTTAATGAATTTTCGTTCAGATAGTAACGAGATTCATTACTTTGTTGTTGACTTCTTTAATGATCTAACAGGCATGGATCGATATGCTGAAAAACTCTGGGATGTTCAGTCAAAAGCCGCCAAGAATAATTCACCTAACGCTATTGGCAAGGAGTTGGTTACTCTATTCAAAAACTTCGTTAGTGACCTGGAGTTCGCATTCTATATACTTTTCATTGGCGGTGTAACGAGCACCTTGAGAATTGATGATTCATTATCATCATTTGGTTTTGACAATATAAAACCGGAATCGCAGAAAAAACTTATTAGCGGATTGATTGAAGAAGCAAAGGCAAAAACGTATATTAACAACGAATTGATTACTTGTTCAAACATTTCTAACTTTCTAAGTAAAGTTACCTTTGTTATTGACGATAAGACCCCGTGCGAATATGTTCGAGAAATAATCAAGGACCATCCTGCAATTATTCCAAGTGATAATGATTTAATTGCTATCTTTAACGAAATAAGAGACAAGCAATCAGAGAAGAAAAACACATCTGTTGAAGGAATTACCATTCAAGCAACAGACGAGGTATTGAATCATTGTCGTCACCTAACTAATAGTGAAATAAAACTGTTAACTCTACAGAGAATTATTAGTAAAAACCCTGTTGAACTGAGCGTCCCTCAATCGTTTATTCCGATATATATCTCATGGCCCCCTCAGCGCCAAAAGGATATGTTTGATGAATGCCGACAAACCTTGTGCAGAGCTTTATTTAACAAAAATGCAGCAGATGCTTTTTGGAGTTTGTTCGAAAACATTTATACCCTTATTATGAGCAACCCATCATTAGGTCCTGAAGAGCTCTTTCGAATGATGGACCCTGCGATTAAAAACGCTACTCCTGATTTTGACACACTTTCGCTAAAGTTTTTTATTTCTGTTGTAAAGGACGGTATACAAGGTGAAAATTAAAAAAAGTGCCATTGGAAATAGTCAGGAAGCGTTTATTGAAAACTCATTTTCTGACGGAATAAATATTATTTCAAGCGACGATAACAATAAAGGGAAAACAATAGTGATTCAGTCCCTTATGTATGCTCTTGGCAATGATCCAACATTTCCTACGTCTTTTGACTATAAGCAATACTATCACTATGTCGAATTTGAAGAAGGCGGTACAGAATACCGCTTATGCAGGCACAATAATGGATTTGTGTTGAAATATGACTCTATCTTGATGATATTTGATAGTGTGTCGGAATTAAAACGCTATTGGACAAAGCATATTTTCCGCTTGCCTGTTATTACCAAGAACCAGATTTCAAAGATTGTTGATCCTGTATTGTTTCTTCAATTGTTCTTTGTGGGGCAAGACAAAAAGGACACTTCCAATATTGCTCATTCAGGGTTATATAATAAGCAAGATTATTACAATATGATATATGATATTTGTGATGCAAGCGGAATTGAACTGAATGACGAAGAGATAAAGAAGATCAAGAATGAAATAAAAGCATTAAAAGATCAACGTGAAATAATACTCAAGCAGTATAAAATTCTAAAATCGCAAAAGACTGCAGTTAGCTATTTGAGCTCAGCTAATGATAGAATCATCTTTGAGAAAAAGTTAGCTGATATGGAGAAAATCCGTTCAAAAATTGAAGAATTAAGGAAAGAACGGAACAGGGCAGCTACGCGTAAATCAAAATGGGATACAACGCTTAAAGAACTCCGATCGCTTAACAGAACTTTGGATTGCGGTGAATTGCGCTGTATGGACTGCGATTCAACAAACATCTCATTTAGCGCATCAAAAAGAAGTACATATACATTTGATGTCTCCTCCGCTGAAATGCGAACAGAAATAATAGCATCGATTACGGATCAATCAGATGCTTATAAGGAAGAAATGGATAGACTGTCTGCAGAAATCAGTTCTGCTCAAGATGAGTTGCAGGCGCTAATGAGCGATGAATCTATTTCATTAGAGTCTATTGTCGCTTTCAAAGAAGAGATATTCTCTGCTTCTGACGCAGAACAAAAAATAAGAAACATTGACAATCGCTTAACTACGTTAAACTCTCAATTGCAAGCTGCAGCGAATACGTCCGAAGCAAAAAAAGAGCAACAATCTGCCATTTTTAATCTAATTGTTTCTAAGATGAATGAAGCATACAAATCTATCGACCCTAATGGCAATTTGCTGTTTGCAGATATTTTTACAAAGCGAGACGAAGTCTTCTCAGGAAGCGAAGAAACTGTGTTTCACATAGTAAAGTTATATGCATTGCGGAGTGTGCTTGGACATAATTATCCCATAGTAATTGATTCGTTTAGAGCCGAAGATCTATCCACACAAAAAGAGTCTTTAGCACTGAACTTGTTTAAAGAGTTTGATAATCAAGTGATTCTAACAACGACATTGAAAAAAGAAGAAATGGGGAAATATGATACCATGCCCGGAATAAACCACATAGATTATAAATCGCATCAACCGAGTAAAATGCTTTCTGAAGTGTATTCATCAAACTTTGTTGATCTTTTACAGAGCCTTTCCTTATCCGTATAATCTTCTTGTTTATGGAGATTAATTAAGCGGGTCTCAGGGGATTCCCTGACAAGTGAACTTTGGGTACAAAGTTCAGTGCTTGTCGAGACGGCGTCGCTGACATGCACGTGAATCTGTGCTCACAGATTCGTTGCTTGTTAAGACAATACCACATCATAGGCGATAGCCCTTTCCGATCAATTTCGGAGAGGGCTTTTTCTTTTCCTCGAAAAATAATTTCTCAAAATGGGTGTACGATTCGGGTTTCTCAGTGGGAACAAGTGAAGGGTCAAACCTTCACTGTTCCTTGAAAACCGAATACACTCACAAGATACCATCCGATAATGTACAATAACTTGCGCAAATTGAAAAGAGCATGAAGAAAGACATAGCTT
>CAMDUN010000028.1:0-24070 GCA_945878665.1 uncultured Clostridia bacterium
TAGAACGCTCCGTCCCCTCACCGAGGTTTGATATTTTTTGTCAATACTGCAAATTCATCTTGACATTTGCGCATTTTTTGCAGAAAAAGGAGGCCGGGATACCGGCCTCCTTTTCAGGTTGTCGAAAAAGCCTCCGGCTTTTTTCGACAGCCTGAAATAATGTCGTTATTTTTGTGCCGCCTTGCGGCACGAAAATAGTCGCTTCGCGCCGCGAAGCAAGTACCCTTGGGGTGCTCCACGCACGCCTTGCAAGGCAAGGCTTTGCGCGACATTTGATCTGATTCGAGGCGGGCTTTGCCCCCTCGAGCTCCCCCTGCGTAAAGGAACTGCTTGCCGCATAAAGAGGGTTTATCGACAAGCTGAAAGGAGACCGGGATACCGGCCTCCTTTTCAGCGTTGCTTTTTACACCTTCAACTTGTCCTTCTTCATCTCATTCATGCTGGCCACCACCATGCCCGTCAGAGCGAACAGGGCGATGACGTTGGGCAGGACGATAAGGTTATTGAACATATCCGTCACTTCCCACACGAAGTCGCTGCCGGACACCGTGCCCAAGAAGATGAACACCAGGGCGATGACGGTGTAGATCGCGCTGCACAGCTTGCTGTTCTTTTTGCCGAACAGGTAGTTGGCGTTGATCTTGCCGAACAGGTTCCAGCTGAGGATGGTGGAAAACGCGAAGAACAGCAGGCAGATGGCCACGAACTTCGCGCCCAGGCTGGCGCCGAACACAGAGCCGAAGGCGGTCTGGGCCAGGTTGGTCTTGCCGATGCCGTCGGGGATGACGCCGGTGGCCAGAGGGCCGCCCTTGGTATACATCGTGCAGATAATGACCAGCGCGTTGAGGGTCAGCACCACGAAGGTGTCGATGAACACACCGATCATGGCCACCACGCCCTGATCGTGGGCGTGAGCCACGTTGGCCTGCGCGTGGGCGTGGGGCGTAGAGCCCATACCGGCCTCATTGGAGAACAGGCCGCGCTTCGCGCCCTGGCTGATGGCGGTCTTGAGGGCGTAGCCGAAGCCGCCGCCGATGATGGCCTGAGGCTGGAATGCATACTTGAAGATCATGCCGAACGTGGCAGGAACGTATTTAATACGGGCGCAGAGGATCACCAGGCCGCCCAGCAGGAAGATACCGGCCATGATGGGGACGAGCTTCTCCGTAACGGCAGCCAGCCGCTGCACGCCGCCCAGGAAGATGATGGCGCAGATGATAACGAGAATGATACCCATGACCCAGGAGGGCACGCCGAAGGCCGTCTCCATGGTCGAGCCGATGGAGTTGGACTGCACCATGCAGCCCATGAAGCCCAGGGCCAGGATGATGGCCACGGCGAAGAAGCCGGCCAGGAACTTGCCGAAGCCGCCCTTGAACGCGGTGGTGATGTAGTACACCGGGCCGCCCTTGATGTTGCCGTCCGGCTCAACGATACGGGTCTTTTGTGCCAGCGTGGCCTCGGCGTAGATGGTGGCCATGCCGAAGAAGGCGATGATCCACATCCAGAAGATCGCGCCGGGGCCGCCGGTGAGGATCGCGCCGGACGCGCCCACGATGTTGCCCGTGCCCACCTGGGCGGCGATGGCCGTGGCCAGCGCCTGGAAAGAGGTCATACCGCTTTTCTGCGCGCCGCCCCGCAGGTTCATCTCGCCGAAGAACTTCCTCATGCCCTCGCCGAAGCACCGTACCTGCACGAACCGGGTCTTGATGGAGTACCACAGTCCCACGCCCATCAGCAGGAAGATGAGGATGTAGTTGGACAGATACTCATTGATCTTTGCCACAATGGGAAACAACACACTTTCTAACATACGCTTTTTCTCCTTGCATAAAAAATAGAGCTGCCGGAAAACGGCAACCCTGGAGAAGTACGATGACAAGCGAAACACTCGTCTGCTCCGTCCTTTTGCCTGAGAGATTCGGCGCTTGCGCGCCTTGCACCTTCGGCACCCAACCAAATGGGTTTCTCCAGAGTCCCCTCCCCGTCCGGTTTTTCCATTCCGAGCGGTTCATCGGGCTGTATCTAATTGATGGACGTATGTTACCACAGAAAAGACAACTTTGCAACCCCCAATTTGAATTTTTTCATCTTTCCTCTTTCTTTTTATTCCCGCGCTATTTTCTGCGCCTGTCATTCCGCGCCAGTGCTCGCACTGGCGCGCAGCGTGTCGATAAGCCTATCCTGTCATTCCGAGGAGCACCCCAAGGGTACTTGCTTCGCGGCGCGAAGCGCCGTGGAAATCCGCAATCTTTTAGCTGAAAATTCGCAGAAAAGCGCAAGAATTGTGCGATTTGGAAACGGATTGCCACAACCAGTCTGCGGACTGGTTTCGCAATGACAGTGCAGGAACATTTCACTTGACAATATCGTAAAACGATGTTATAAATATCGTAGAACGATAACAGGAGGTGACGCCATGCCGCGGAAAACGCTGGACACCCTGTCCGAGCCCATGTTTTACGTCCTCATGGCCCTGCGGCATCAGCCGCTGTGCGGCGCGGACATCGCCCAGTGGGTCTCCGCCCGGACGGAGAAGCGGCTGGTCCTCGGCCCGGGGACGCTCTACACCATCCTGGGCAAGCTCACCGACGAGCAGATGATCCGCGAGACAGCGGTGGAAGGCCGCAAGCGCACCTACACCATCACCGAGGCCGGGCAGCGCCTGTACGATGGCGAGCTGGCCCGCCTGCGGCGCTGCGTCCGCGACGCGGACAGAGAGGAGGACACGCCATGCTGAAGCTCATGCCCTACGAGCCCTACGAGATCGACGCCCTGGAGAGCTGGCTGGACGAGCAGGCCCGGAAGGGCTGCTTCCTCAGTCAATCCCACGGCAAATGGCTGCAATTCTACCGTGACGCGCCCCGCCCCCTGCGCTGCCGCATCGACGTGAAGCCTGACCCCGGCTACCGCGAGGACCGCGTCGCCGCGTTCCGCGACATGGGCTGGGAGTACGTCTGCGAGCTGTCTCCGCAGCTGGATGTCTACACCTGCGGCGACCCATCCGTCCCCGACCTGAACACCGACGAGGACACGCTCCACAGCGTGCTGGACGGCCTGCTGCGCAAAAAGCAGGCCGCCAACGTGGTAGCCGCCCTGCTCCTTGTGCCATACGTCTACTTCGTCCTTGTCCTGCCCGTCCTCCGCAGTCATTACACCGGCCTGTACGATATGCTGCTGGGCGGCTACATCTTCCTCCTGCCCGCCCTGCTTTTGGTGCTGGTCTGCTGGCTGACCGCGCTGATCCGCGGCTTTCTGGATGCCCGGAACGCCCGCCGCCGTCTGATGCTCCACCGCACATACCACACGGAAAAGCGGGTAAAGCGGCGGCAGCTATGGGCCGCCCTCTCCCTGCTGGCGCTGGCAGCCGCCCTCTGCTGTCTCTTCGCCGCCAGCCGCTCCTACAGCTCCTCCACCGATCGGTATTTCGACCCGGCGGATTACCCCGGCCCGACCGTCACCCAGGTGTTCCCCGACCAGCTGCCGCCGCTGCCGGAGAGCGGGCCTTACTACTTGAGGGTACACGATTTTGCCTTCCGCTCCGGCGGCCTCGTATACGATGGTCTCAGCCTGCGGCAGCTCCGCTTTCAGGACGACGGTCAGTCTCTCTATGTGTACGACATGGATCAGATGGACATATCCTTCCCCTGGCTGGCGGAGGGCTACGTCCGGGAGCAGGCCGAGGCCCGCAACGGCCACTCTGTCACCGTGTCCGGCTGGCCCGCCGCCTACCTCTGCCGCTGGCCCACCGAGGACGGCACGGACGAATACCAGCAGCTCCTGCTGCTGGACGGCCACACGGTGTGGAACGTCCTGTATGCCGGCCCGGACGACCTGTCCGCCGCGCTGGGTGTATTTGCGAAATAAGCGCAGAAAGAACCGCCGGGAGGCGGTTCTTTTCCTTATTTCAGCACGAACGTCATCTCCACCGGCTCGTGGTCTGAGTAGGCAAAGCCCGTCTCGATGACCTGGGACTCCTGCACCTCCACGTTGGCGGACACCAGGAAGCCGTCCACCGTCAGCACATACTGTCCCTGATGATACGGCCCATCGGCGTTGCGGCAGGACGGCACGGGGTCGTCCTCGTCCAGCGGCGCGACCAGCGTGATGTCCACGCCGTCAAACACGCTCTCCGGGATAGGCTGCGCCCAGGAGTATTCCACGTCCGCCTCGCCGAAGTACACGGAGGAATCCCCCAGCAGATCCTTGTTGAAGTCCCCTCCGGCCACGCACCAGTTCCCGGCCTCATACTCCGCCTGCATATCCGCCAGCAGCAGCTCCAGCTGCTCCGTGGCGATGCTGCCGTCGCTGGTGTAGGCCGACAGGTGCAGGTCATACAGCACCAGCTCCCTGCCGCCCTCCGCCGGGATGCGGCTGACGGAATAGCAGCGGTCTAGATCCAGCAGCTTCATGAAGCCGCCCTCCACCGGCAGCTCCACCCGCTCCGCCGCCGTGATGGCCGCACGGGAGAACGTCAGCAGCCCCGACCGGGACGCGCCGTGGGGCGCGTTCAGCGGGTACATAAGATAAGGCGAATCGTAGTTCTGCGCGAACACGCTGCATTTGTCGGACAGCGCCGCGTACAGCGGCTCACGCTCGTCCAGCTGGTACGTGCGGGTAGACCCGATGTCCACCTCCTGCAAGAGATAGAAATCCGCCTGCCGTTCCTTCAGAAACGATGCGATGCTCTGCACGTTGGCGGTGAGTCTCTCCTTGCTCCACGCACGGGACTCCGTGCCGCCGTCCATGAAAAAGCCGTAGTCCGGCTCGTATGCGCCAAAGCCGATGTTGTAGGAGATCACGGTGTACGGCTGCCCGGTCTGCACCGCCCCGTCCGCGTCCGGCGACTGCATCGGTGTCAGCTCCATATCGCCCAGCCGGTGGTAGTCAATGAACACATAGGCCACGTAGCCGCCTACCAGCAGCAACACGGCCAGCACCGCGCACAGCAGCGCTTTGACCCATTTTTTCACGTTTCGAGCCTCCCTCGGTTTACTTTTTTCTGAAGATATAGTATACTCCCTTTGAACGCATTTGAAAAGAGGTATTCGTCTTGAAAAAGATCGTCATTCGCTTCAACGCGCCGGTGATCCTGTCCTTCGCCCTGCTGAGCCTCATCGCGCTGCTGCTGGGCAAGTGGACAAACGGCGCGACCACCACCCAGTTCTTCTCCGTCTACCGCTCCTCCCTGGCTGATCCGCTGACCTACGTCCGCTTCTTCGGCCACGTGCTGGGCCACTCCAGCTATGAGCACTACATGGGCAATATGCTGCTGTTGCTGCTGGTCGGCCCTGGGCTGGAGGAGAAATACGGCAGCGGCACGATGGTCTGGACCATCGCCGTCACGGCGCTGGTGACGGGTCTGGTGAATTTCGTCTTCTTCCCCCACACCATGCTCCTGGGCGCCAGCGGCGTGGTGTTCATGATGATCGTCCTGTCCTCCTTCACCGCCATGCGAAAGGGTGAGATCCCCGTCACGCTGATCTTGGTGGTCATCTTTTACCTGGGCGGCGAGATACTGGACGGCCTTTTCAAGCAGGACAACGTCTCCCAGATCACCCACATCGTAGGCGGCCTGTGCGGCCTGGTGTTCGGCTTCACCATCCGCCGGGGCAGGAGGTGACGGCCATGTATGTCGCCATCGCCGTTGCGGTATCGCTGCTGACCGCCGACCGGATGCTGAAGCACCTGTCCCGCACCGGCAAGCTGCGGTACGAGGGGCGGCTGCTCCGCCTGACCCATTTGGAAAACCACGGTTTTTTCATGAGCCTGGGCCAGCAGCACCCCCGGCTGGTGCGCTGGATGCCCTGGGCCGTGTGGCTGCTGGCAGCGGTGTGCCTGCTGCCCCAGCTGTCCAAACGTGCCTTTGCCGCCCAACTGGGCATCTCCCTGGTGCTCTCCGGCGGTGTCAGCAACCAGTATGACCGCCTCCGCCGGGGCAGCGTCACCGACTATCTGCAATTCCCCCACCGCCGCGTCAAAAAGCGGGCGCTGGTGTGGAATTTGGCGGACTTCATGCTGCTGGGCGGCGCGGCACTCACCGCCCTGGGCCTCCTGCGGGAGCTGGTCAGGAAGTAACGCTGCCGTTCCCGCAAAAGCAGCCTTCGCCGGATGTCCGTAGGGGCGGGGTTCTACCCCGCCCGCCGTTTTGCGAACGCACCCCTTGTTCCCGTCCGTAGGGGGCGATGCCCTCATCGCCCCGCCGCGCCCGCAGGCGCGGAATCTCCCCGCCTCCCTCTGTGAAGGAGGTGTCACGGCGAAGCCGTGACGGAGGGATTGTTACTTCCGGGCGGACAGCGCCGTCCGCCCCTACAATCGTCTACCGCACCTGCGCCTTGCTTTTGCCCTGTCATTCCGAGCCAGTGACCGATGTCACTGGCGTGGGAATCCGTAACCCCCGTCCCTTGCCTCTCCCTTTGGGAGAGGTGGCCGAGCGCAGCGAGGACGGAGAGGGCAAACAAAGAAGGGCCGCCTCCCGGCGGCCCTTCTCAGCGCGTCGATAAACCTATCCTGTCATTCCGAGGAGCACCCCAAGGGTACTTGCTTCGCGGCGCGAAGCGACGTGGGAATCCGCAATCTTTTAGTTGCAAATTCGCAGAAAAGCGTAAAAATTGTGCGATTTGGGAACAGATTGCCACGCCAGTCTGCGGACTGGCTCGCAATGACAGGCTTTTTCGACAGCCTGAAATAAAAAAATCGGGCCTTTGGCCCGATTTTTTATTTCTCCTTATAGTACAACCGGCAGTGGCAGTAGCCCTCGAAGTTCGGATCGGCGATCTGATCCCGAAATTCCTTGCACATACACTTATTCTCCTCCGTTCGGGCCAGGCGGCAGGG
Source organism: uncultured Clostridia bacterium (assembly GCA_945878665.1). Lineage (GTDB taxonomy): Bacteria > Bacillota > Clostridia > Oscillospirales > Oscillospiraceae > Vescimonas. Next base: position 6,838 of record CAMDUN010000028.1, read on the forward strand.
GCAGTAGCCCCCTGTCCGTTCCAGTCCCTCCCGGACGGTCTTTACGATCTCCTGATCGTTGTTCAGGCGCACCTTCATCGTGTCCCCTCCGTCACTCGTGGCTGTTGAACCAGTCCTCGCAGAACTTGGCGATGGCCGGCACGATGTCCTTCACATACCGCCGGGTGGTGTTGACACACAGGTCATAGGACTCCTTCGCGCCCCACTTGCTGTCGCTGTACATCTGGTGGTGCTGGGCGCGGTTGCGGTCGATCTGCTTCATGCGGCTCTCGATCTCCTTCACCGTCAGATGCTCACCCTCCGGGGCGCGGCGCTGGCAGCGTTCGATCTTGGACTCCTTATCGGCGTAGACGAAGATGTTCAGCGGCTTATAATCCTGCAGGATCACGTCCGCCGCACGGCCCACGATAACGCAGTCACCCTGCTTGGCAAAGTTCTCCACGATCTGCCGCTGGGCCACAGCCACCCGGATGGGCTGATCCATGACCTGGAAGGGCTGCATACCGAACCGGTGACCGATGGTCAGCGGATAGGCCGCCTCGATGCTCTTTTCCGCCACGTGGGCCACGTAATCCTCGTTGAACCCGTTTTCCTTGGCGATCATCTCGATGATCTCATGGTCATAGCAGGGGATGCCCAACGCGCCCGCCAGACGCTTGCCCAACTCGCGGCCACCTGAGCCAAATTCACGGCTGATAGTGATGATACGGTTCATAAATTCGACCTCCCTTTTGTCTTTGCGATACTCAGTATTGATAACAGCTTCCGCCCACGAACTCGCGGACGATGGAGTTCAGCGGCACGAAAGGCGTATGCAGCGGCGGCACGGTGTTCACCACGTCCACCAGATCTGTCAGATTATGCTCCTTCATATACTCCGGCGTCAGCTCATCCTGATAGTTAGGTATCTCTCCCAGGCACTTAGCCAAGATGCACAGCTCGTAATCGTGGAAGGAGTCGATGTGGATGGCGGCATTGTCCTTGTAGGGCTGGATATAGTTGACCTCGCCCCGGTTCACGCTCTCCGCCCGCTCCACCGTCTCCCGCAGGGAGTGTCCCCGGGTGTTATAGTCGCGGATGAGCCGTCGGGCCACACGGATCTGCTCGGGCCGCACCACCCGGTCCTTCTTCGTAAGGATGCGGGTGCGGGGCGCCACATACACACCAGTGGCCGCGCCGCGGATTTTGTCGAAGATCAGCGGGTTCAGCATGTGGATGCCCTCGGCGATGACGATGCAGCCCTTGTGACCCTGCATTTTGTTGTAGCCGCCGGTGCTGCCGGTCTTGAAGTCATACCAGGGGATGTCCACCTCCTTGCCGTCCATGAGCTGCCCGATGCAGCTCACCAGCAGGTCCACGTTCACGCAGTAGGGGGATTCCCAGTCCGTGGCCTCCGGCGGACGCTTATCCAGCGGCAGGAAGAAATTGTCCATACTCAGCAAGCACACCTGCACGCCCAGGTTCTCCAAATAATCCTTCAGCCGCATGGCGGTGGTGGTCTTGCCGCTGCCGGAGGGCCCGGTCAGCGCCACGATGGGGCGGCTGCCGGCGGACAGAATGCTGGCTGCCGCCGCGGAGACCTTGTCGTGAAACACCTCCTCGCAGCGCAGGACGAACTGCGTCTCGTTGTTCATGGCCTCGTTGATATTCTCCAGGTCGATAACGCGCATAGCACTGCTCCTTACCATTGTCTTTTTATTTTTGCTATTATACCACTATTTTCTTTCCGCGTCAAAGGGTCAATGGGACAAAAACGCCCACAGACAACTCTTTAGGCAAAGCGCCGATTTTACCAAAAAGAATTGCAAAAATTCGATTATTTCGTTGCAATATGCCATATTTTATGGTAGTATAATCGTAGGATTTTTAACAATACTGCACAAATCCTTCGCCGTTTGTAGCATAAACAGCATCGTGTATGCCGAGCGATGGCGAACCGTGCAGGAAAGGACGTGACGCCCTGTTGGAACACGACACCAAGATCATCGCCGTCGCCGGTAAAGGCGGCGTGGGTAAGACCTCCATCTCCGCCGCGTTCGTGCGGCTGCTGACGGAGGCCTATCCCGACAAGCGCATTCTGGCCATTGACGCAGACCCGGCGGTGGGGCTCTCCACCGCGCTGGGAGTGGAGGTCAGGGAGACGCTGGACGACATCCGAAAGAGCATCGTCGCCTCGGTGGAGGACGGTGCGCCGCGGGAGGCCATCGAGCTTCTCAGCGAGGCGCGATACCGCATTTTCGACACCATGGTGGAGCAGCAGAAATTCTCCTTTTTGGCCATCGGACGGCCCGAAACGGCGGGCTGCTACTGCAAGGTCAACGCCTATCTGAAGGAGGTCATCAACCTGCTGGCCGGTGATTTTGACTACGTAGTCATCGACGGAGAGGCTGGTATTGAACAAATCAACCGTAGAGTGATGGAAAAAGTGACCCATTTGGTGCTCATCACCGACCCCAGCCGCAAGGGAACGCAGGTCATTGACACCATCAAGCGGGTGGCGGACGAGCTGGTGATGTACGACCGCTGCGGTGCGATCGTGAACCGGGTGAACGACCCGGCCATGATCCCCTATATCCATATCGACGGGACGGAGATACTGGCCTTTATCGGGAGCGACAGCGCACACGCCGCCAACGACATTCAGGGGCGCAGTGTTTTCGACCTGCCGGAGGACGCGCCGGTGCTTTCCGGGGCGCGGGAGGCCCTGAAAAAGCTGGAAATCCTTTAAAAAAACTGGAAAAGTTTTGAAAGAACTTGTATAAACTCTTACAATTTTCTTATAAAAAATCAGAAAAAACTTATAAGACCTTTAACGTGGGTACGTTATTTTTCCATAAAATGTAAAAAAATCAAAATATTTGGGAGAGAGGTGTAATTCTTGAGAGACCTGAAGCATTTGATCTACTTTGAAAACCTGCTGGAGAGCGCTGACAACGATCTCGTCAAGCAGGCACAGGCGGAGGGCAAGCTGGCCATCGGCTACACGTGCTACCACATGCCGGAGGCGCTGCTGAACCTGCCGGGCTGTTTCTCCGTCCGCCTGCGTGCACCCCGCACCGGCTCACTGGACATCGCTACCTATTATATGTCCAACTACACCTGCGAATATGCCCGCGCCCTGGTGGAGCGCGGCATGGAGGGCGGCTACCAGTTTCTGGACGCTCTGGCGGGTGTGGACGCCTGCTCCATGATGAACCGCGCCATGGAGCACTTCGAGATCTTGCAGATGAACGACAAGCCCAACTTCTTTGTCAGCCACTGCGACATCCCCTACAAGGTCACGGACTACACGCTGGATTCCTACGTGAAGCAGATGCAGCGCCGCGTGCTGGAGCCGCTGGCGGAGAAGTACGGCGTGGACATCTCCGACGCTGCCATCCGCAAGGCCGTGGCGGAGCACAACGAGGTCTGCGCCATCATCAGCGAGATCGGCGAGATGCGTAAGGCGGAGAACCCGGTGATCACGGGCTACGAGTTCCACGTGCTGAACCTGGTGAGCTTCACCTGTCCCAAGTACCTGATCCTGCCCTATCTGCGGGAGACGCTGACGGAGCTGAAAAAGCGCAAGCCCGATCCCAAGCCCGCCTTCCGCGCCCGCGTGGCCATTGTGGGCAGCGAGATCGACGATCCCCAGCTGACGAAGCTCATCGAGGGCTGCGGCGCGCTGGTGGTGTCCGACCGCTACTGCTTCGGCTCGACCCCGGGCCGCGAGGTCATCGAGCTGAAGGACGACGAGGATGCGCTGCCTCAGATCTGTATGCACATCATGCGGCACTCCGAGTGCGCCCGGTACATCGCCGATGAGAAGGTGCAGCAGCGCCGGGATACGGCGGACCGGCTGGCCCGGGAGTACCACGCCGACGGCATTATCTATGAGCAGATGAAATACTGCGACTACTGGGGCTTTGAACGCGCCCTGGTGAGCCACATCATGCACGATGAGTACGACTGGCCCGTGCTGAGTATCGACCGGCTGTATAACAACGGCAACTCCGGCCAGCTCCGCACCCGCGTGCAGGCGTTCGTGGAGTCCCTGGAGATCAAGAAGCTCCATAAGCAGAACGGAGGTGCTAACTGATGGCGGATAAGAAGAAGTTCCCCAATCCCGCGTTCTTCCGGGCCAAGAACAACATGGATCTGAAGAAGCAGGCAGAAAATCTGAAGGAAGTGGGCACGATCGCCCTGGAGCTTATCAAGGAGACGGACTGGAAGGCCTTCGGCCAAAAGCAGAAGGAGCACCTTTTGGACAACGTGGCCCGTGTGGCCCGTGAGGCCAGGGCCATCGCCGCCATGTCCGGCGCGGAGCGCATGGATCTGCTGAAGAACGGCGAGAAGCGCCTGGGCACGCTGTACCGCAAGGGCGACATGGCCACGGTACGCCGGGAGTGGAAGGGCGTGGAGAGCACGCTGATCGACTTTAGCGGCTGGCTGAAGATCTGGGGGATGCTGCTGGGCACGTTCTCCAAGGATCTGATCCCCGCGCTGAACACCACGTTCTGGTATCGGTGGATGATCTCCTATATGTGCTGCGTGGGCTTTATGGACAAGAACACCATGGGCCAGCGGGGCAACGCGCTGAGGATGAGCCATCTGATGACCCACGACATTTTCCGCTATGTGGCGGAGAACCTGGTATTTTTGGCCAAGTGCGATGAGAAGAACGGCAACAGCCAGGAGCTGAACAAGAAGGTGGTCCTGTTCGACGAGATGACCATGGGACAGATCATGGCCGGCTTCCCCGACCTGCTGGGTATCCCCTATCAGCTGATGCCCGTGTTCCTGGTGTCCGAGATCGACCAGCTGACCTGCGTGCCCTATATCGACGCGGTGGAGTCCTTCGGCCTGCCCGCCGACTGCTGTCCCGTGCCGTCCTCCGAGTGCGGCGCGCTGGTCATCGACGCGCTGCCCCACATGGGCAAGTGCTTCATCTCCTCCTCCATGCCCTGCGACGGCTCGACCATGGCCTCCAGCTATATGTCCCGCCGCTTCCCCAACCTGCCGGTGTTCCACCTGTGCTTCCCCGTCCGCTATGAGGACGAGGAGACGGTGCAGATGGGCGCGGAGGACATCCGGGCGTGCATCAAGTTCATCGAGGAGCAGACCGGCGCAAAGTGGAGCTGGGACGCTTACTTCTCCGCCATGAAGCGCTTCAACGAGGAGACGCGGTATGAGCTGGAGAAGTGGGAGGTCAACAAGACCGCCTATCCCCAGATCATCGGCCCGAGCTATGAGCTGTTCCGCAAGTGGAACTACGAGATGGACGGCGGCATCGATCCCCGCGTGATGAAGACCTGCAAAAAGGTCAACGACCTGCTGATGCAGTCCTATGAGCGCAAGGACGAGGCCTGGGTGGGCAAGATGCGCTACCGCGGCATCGTGTGGAGCTGCCCGGCCCACTACTACGCCAACTTCTCCAACTGGCTGGCCAACTGCTGGGGCATCAACATCCTGGTGGAGATGGAGAGTCTGAACTTCACCAAGCCTCTGGAGACGGAGGACAAGGAGGAGGCGCTGCGCGACCTGGCCCGCCTGTACGAGCGGATGGTCATGCGCCGCCACACCAACGGCGGCTATCAGAACGTGGTGGATGAGCTGTGGCGGCAGTGCGAGGCGTGGAACACCAACATCATTATCATGTATCAGAACGTGGCGTGCAAGAACATGGCCACCGTGCAGGGCATTTTGGATGAGCAGGGCCGTGAGCGCGGCTACCACATGATCTGGATCGAGCACGATCTGATGGACCCCCGCACCGTGTCCCGCAAGACCATGCGCGACAAGGTGAACGAGTATATGCGTACCGTGATGCGGGCCGAGCCTATCGATCCCACGCTGTGCGACTTTGACGACGAGAACTGCATGTGATCGTCCTATTCTACTACATATAAAGGAGTTACGACTATGAAATATTACGGCGGCTGCGATGTGGGCTCTACCTACACGAAGGCAGTTATTCTGGACGAGAACGGCAAGATCTGCGCCGACACCACCATCCGCAGCAAGATCAACTCCGAGGTCAGCGCCAAGCTGGCCATGGATGAGGTTTTGAACAAGGTGGGTTTGAAATCCTCCGAGGAGCTGGGCTACCTCATCGGCACGGGCTACGGACGCAACAAGGTGCCCTTTGCCGATGAGAACATCTCCGAGATCTCCTGCCACGCCATGGGCGTACACGTCACTGACCCCACCGTCAAGGCCATCATCGACATCGGCGGCCAGGACGTGAAGGGCATCTCCATCGACACGGACGGCACGGTGAAGAACTTCGCCATGAACGATAAGTGCGCGGCGGGTACGGGCCGTTTCTACGAGGCCATGGCACGGAGCTTTGAGATGAGTCTGCCGGAGTTCTCCAACCTGAGTTTGACGGCGAAGAACGTGATCCCCATCACCGCACAGTGTACCGTGTTCGCCGAGAGCGAGGTCATCACCCTCGTGGGCGAGGGTAAGCCCATGGACGAGATCGCGGCGGGCATTCAGATGGCCGTGGCCAAGCGCTGCTTCGTCATGAGCAAGAAGGCCGGCGCGACGGACGCTATCACCCTCACCGGCGGCTGCGCCAAAAATGCTGGCCTGAAGCAGGCCATCGAGCACGTGCTGAAGCTGAAGGTCATTGACCTGAAGACCGATCCCCAGCTGATGGGCGCGCTGGGCGCTGCCGAGTACGCCCGTCAGAAGGGCATGGCCCGGGCGTAAGACCCACCTATCTCATGAAGGAGGCACACTATGTGTAAGGTTTTCAAATTCATCCTGAAGCTGATCCGCATCCTGGCCGTGGCGGTGGGCGCGCTGTTCGCCGTGTACTTCTGGAATTTGGATCAGAAGCTGTTGGGCTGGGCGTATGTGCAGGTCAACAAGATCTTTGACCGCAAAAAGGTGGATATTAAGTTCTGATGGAGCTGTATAATTCGATCATCCGCGGCGTGGAGGAGCTGGTGGGCTCTTCCACGCCCCGGCAGTACCCGTATGACCCGGCGCTGGCCTGGGAGGATACCGGCGCGTTTGAGCTGGTCATGCTGCGGGACGCCGCCTATGAGCTGGGCGGCAGCAATAAAAGCGCCGTGAATTTTACGTGCGTTACCACCTCCCCTGCCCTTGTGCCCAAGGACGAGATCGTGGTCTATGGCCCGGAGCTGAACGAGCTGCGGAGCGACAGCGATTTCGCCCGGATCACGCTGCTGCGGGTGGGCGACATTGAGGCGGACGACGAGGGCGACACGGAGCAGGCGTTTCGCGCCATCCAGGACATGGATTTTGTGAAGTACCACGTGTTCCCCCGCGGATACATGATCCGTACCAGCTCGGAGAGCAGCCGGGAGCAGGTGCGTATCAGCCGGGAGGCCTTGCAGAAGGGCATGACGTTCCAGCGCATCGGCGATGATTTTATCCGGCAGTACAGGAAGAACCCCAATATTCTGGCGGTGAAGCTGGTGTTTATCACCGCGCCGGACGCGGATTTTGCGGCGCTGGCGGGGAACGCCAAGACTGTGAAGGACATCACCATGAGTCTGACGAAGATCATGGAGGGGATGCCCACGGACTGCGGGTCGTGCAACCTAAAGGCCATCTGCGACGAGGTGGAGGGCATGAAGGAGCTGCACTTCGGCAAGGAAAAGCACACGACAGAGTGAGAAAAGCACCTCGCGCTTGGGCGCAAAGAGGAAATTCCTTCGTCAATCATAAAAAAGCACCTCGCGCTTGGGCGCGAGGTGCTTTTTCATGCGTCAGGCCACGGGGAATATGAATTTCAAGGCCAGGAACACCGCCGCGGCGATGGGGGTGGCGATGAGGAAGCGGCGGCAGTTCTTGTGGGCACGCTCGGACAGGGCCTCGTCCTCGTGCTCGTTCTTCCAGCGGACGTAGCTCCAGCCTGCGCCCAGCAGGCAGAGGATCGGCACAAAGTAGAGGCCGATCAGGGCAACATAGGCCATAGTTTTTCCTCCCGTAAGTTGTTGCTTACAGTATACAGGAAAGCGGGGAAAAATGCAAGGAAAAGGAGCTCCGCGCAAGCGGAGCTCCTTTTTTATCGGCAGGTGAGCGAGTTACTTGGCAGCCTTGGCAGCCTTGATGGACTCGATCAGCTCGGGAACGACCTTGAACAGATCGCCGACGATACCGTAGTCAGCCACCTCGAAGATGGGAGCGGTGTCGTTCTTGTTCACGGCGATGATGCACTCGGAGTCCTGCATACCAGCCTTGTGCTGGATAGCGCCGGAGATACCCAGAGCGATGTAGACCTTGGGATGGACGGTCTTGCCGGTCTGGCCGACCTGATGGTCAGCGGAGATCCAGCCGGAGTCCACGCAGGCACGGGAAGAACCCACGACGCCGCCCAGGACCTCGGCCAGCTCCTCGGCCAGCTTGATGCCGCCCTCCACGTCCTTGGAGATACCACGGCCAACGGAGACGATGAAGTCAGCGCCGATCAGGTCAACCAGCTTCTTGGCGGCCTTGACGGTATCCACGACCTCGGTGTGGATGTCGGCAGCTTCCAGAGCGAACGCGGGATGCAGGATCTCCACGTTCTTCTTGCACTCGCGCTTCTTCATAACGCCGGGGCGAACGGTGGCCATGGCGGGGCGGAAGCGGGGGCAGATGATGGAGGCCATCAGGTGACCGCCGAAGGCCGGACGGGTCATCTTCAGGTCGCGGGACACATCGTGATCCTGGCCGGCGATCTTCACCGTGCCCAGCTTCTCGATGCGCTCCTCGGGCAGGGTGGACGCTTCCTTCAGGAAGCCCTTGTAGTTGGGCATATCGATGTCCAGGTGGGTGCAGTCGGCGCACAGACCGGTGTGCAGGCGGGCGGCGCAGCGGGGCGCCAGGTCACGGCCGATGTTGGAAGCACCGAACAGCAGCACCTCGGGCTTCAGCTCCTCAACGGCCTCCACGATCACCTTGGTGTAAGCATCGGTGGTGAAGTCCTTCAGCAGGGGGGAGTTGTAGACGTACACCTTGTCGGCACCGTACTCGCCCAGCTCGGCGGCGATGCCGTCCACGTTGTCGCCCAGCAGGATGCCGCACAGCTCGACACCCAGCTCATTGGCCAGCTTCCGGCCCTCGGAGATCAGTTCGAAGGTGGTGGGCATCATCACGCCCTGACGCTGCTCGCAGAAAACCCATACGTTTTTGAAGGCAGCGGTATCAGCACTATTAAAAGCCATTGTTTCTTTCTCCTTCCTTAGATGATGTGCTTGGCGGCCAGGATGCCTGCCAGCTTGTCGGTGGTAGCCTTGTCAGCGCCCTCGAGCATCATGCCCGCGCCCTTCTGAGGAGGCGTGAAGGAGGTCAGAATGTTGGTGGGAGAACCCGCCAGGCCGATGGTGCTCTTGTCGATCAGGGGGTGATCCTTCAGCGTCTCATAGGTCATGGTGACCAGAGGCTTGCTGTACGCCTCGAACGCGCCGCCAACGGACAGGTAACGAGGCTGGTTCAGCTCCTTGATGCAGGTGATCATGCAGGGGGTCTTGACCTTGATGGTCATGTAGCCGTCCTCCAGCATACGCTTGACGGTCAGGGTGTCGCCGTTCTTGGTGATCTCGCCGGCGTAGGTGACCTGGGGCAGGTGCAGCTTCTCAGCGATCTGCGGGCCGACCTGGGCGGTATCACCGTCGATGGCCTGACGGCCAGCCAGGATGACGTCGTCCTTCTCGATGCCGTAGGTGTCGATGGCGGCAGCGATGATCTGGGAGGTAGCGTAGGTATCAGAACCGCCGAACTCACGGGCAGTGACCAGCACACCCTCGTCCACACCCATGGCCATCAGCTCACGCAGCATGCCCTCGGCGGGAGGAGGACCCATGGTGAACGCCACGACCTTGCAGCCCAGCTCGTCCTTGAGAGCCAGAGCGGCCTCAACGGCGTTCAGGTCATCGGGGTTGATGATGGTCTGCATGGACGCACGGTCCAGAGTACCATCGGGATTCACGGCCACCTTACCGGAGGTATCGGGGACCTGCTTAACAGTAACAAGAATTTTCATTTTACCTTTTACCTCCTACCTTACTTAACGCCCAGATTGCTGGCGATGACCATACGCTGCACCTCGGAAGTGCCCTCGTAGATCTCGGTGATCTTGGCATCGCGCATCATGCGCTCCACGGGATACTCACGGGTGTAGCCGTAGCCGCCGAACAGCTGGACGGCGCGGCGGGTCACATCGGAGGCGGCCTCGGCGGCGAACAGCTTGGCCATGGCAGCGTCCATGGAGTAAGGCTCGTGGTTCTGCTTCTTCATAGCGGCGGAGTAGACCAGGAACTGAGCGGCCTGCATACGGGTGTGCATCTCGGCCAGCTGGAACTGGGTGTTCTGGAACTGGGAGATACGCTTGCCGAACTGCACGCGCTCCTTGGTGTACTTGATGGCCTCTTCCACAGCGCCCTCGCCCAGGCCCAGGGCCTGAGAGGCGATACCGATACGGCCACCGTCCAGGGTCTTCATGGCGATCTTGAAGCCTTCGCCCTTCTTGCCCAGCAGACGATCCTTGGGGATGACGCAATCCTCGAAGATCAGGTCGCAGGTAGAGCTGCCGCGGATACCCATCTTCTTCTCATGCTTGCCCTGAGAGAAGCCCTTGTCGTTCTTCTCCACGATGAACGCGGAGATCTCCTTCATGGAGCGGCCACGCTTGTCAGTGACCTTGCCGGTGACGGCGATGATCACGAAGGTGTCGGCCACGTTGCCGTTGGTGATGAAGCACTTGGAGCCGTTGAGGATGTAGTTCTCGCCGGACTCGTCCAGGACAGCGGTGGTCTGCTGGCCCTGGGCGTCCGTGCCGGCGCCGGGCTCGGTCAGGCCGAACGCGCCGATCTTCTTGCCGGAGCACAGGTCGGGCAGGTACTTCATCTTCTGCTCCTCGGTGCCGTTCTCGAAGATGGGAGCGGCGCACAGGGAGGTGTGGGCGGAAACGATAACGGCAGTCGTGCCGCAGACCTTGGCCAGCTCCTCCACGCACATGGCGTAGGACAGAACGTCAGCGCCGGCGCCGCCGTACTGCTTGGGGAAGTAAATGCCCATCATGCCCAGCTTGGCCATCTTCTCGACGGTCTCCATGGGGAAGCGCTCTTCCTCATCGATCTCGGCGGCCAGGGGCTTGACCTCGTTCTCCGCGAACTCGCGGTACATCTTGCGAACGAGCAGTTGTTCCTTCGTCAGATGGAAATCCATACTCTTTTCTCCTTTTCCTGATGTTACTTGTTGTAGTTGAAGAAGCCTTCGCCGGACTTAATACCCAATTTGCCCGCACGAACCATCTTCCGGATCAGCACGTTTGCGCGATACTTGCTATCGTGGGTCTCGTTGAACAGCACGTCCATAATGTTCAACACCACGTCCCAGCCGATCAGGTCGCCCAGATGCAGGGGGCCCATGGGGTGGTTGCAGCCGAGCTGCATAGCAATATCGATATCTTCCGCAGAGGCAACGCCTTCCTGCAGAACGCAAACGCCTTCGTTGCAATAGGGGATCAGGATCTTGTTGACCACAAAGCCGGGGGCCTCGTTGACCACCACGGGGGTCTTGCCGATCTCGGTGGACAGGTTCTTGATGTAGTCCACCAGCTCAGCGGGGGTGTTGCCGCCGGCGATGACTTCCACCAGCTTCATGGCGGGCACGGGGTTGAAGAAGTGCATACCGATGAGGTGATGCTTCAGGCCCTGGCCCATCTCGGTGATGGACAGAGAGGAGGTGTTGGAGGCAAAGATGGTCTCGTCCTTGCACAGAGCGTCCAGACGGCCCAGCAGCTCCTTCTTGGTGGCCATGTTCTCGGCAACGCACTCGATGACCAGGTCGGCATCGGCAGCGCCCTCGACCTCCTCGACCAGGATGCGGCTCATGATGTCGTCCGCGGCTTCCTGGGTCATCTTGCCCTTGGCGACCTTCTTGTTCAGGGAGGCGGCCAGCTTATCCTTATGACGCTGTGCGCTTGCGGTGCTGGAAGCATACATGAGGGCGGTGTGGCCCTTCGCTGCGAAAACCTGGGCAATACCGCTGCCCATAGTGCCTGCGCCAAATACTGCTACTTTCATTTTTGTTCCTCCTAACTAGTATTTAATGAGTTGGACACTTAATCATCAGGCTGACGCCTGTTAATTAACTTACTTGTTCTGATAGGGCTCGTGCTTGCGCTTTTCAAGGAAGGCAGACATGCCCTCGATCTGATCGGCGGTCTGGAAGCAGCTGCCGAACAGCTTCTCCTCAATGACCACGGCGTCGTCCATCTTTGCCTCCAGGCCCTCGTTGATGGCCTTCTTGCAGGCGCGGACGGCGATGGGGGCGTTCTTGGCGATGGTCTCGGCCATCTTCTCCGCGGCAGGCAGCAGCTCGTCCAGGGGGTAGACGGCGTTGACAAGGCCGATGCGGTACGCCTCGTCCGCCTTGATATTTTTAGCGGTGTAGATCAACTGCTTGGCCATGCCGGGGCTGACCAGGCGGGCCAAACGCTGGGTGCCGCCAAAGCCGGGGGTAATGCCCAGGCCCGCTTCGGGCTGGCCGAAGACAGCGGTATCGGCGCAGAGGCGGATGTCGCAGCTCATGCTCAGCTCGCAGCCGCCGCCCAGAGCAAAGCCGTTGACGGCGGCGATGGTGGGGATGGGCAGCGTCTCCAGCTTGCGGAAGACATCGTTGCCGTGCTTGCCGAAGGCTTCGCCCTCCGCCGGGGTCAGGGTGCTCATCTCACCGATGTCAGCGCCGGCCACGAAGGCCTTTTCGCCGCTGCCGGTGATGACCAGGGCGCGGATGTCCGCGTCGGCGGAGACGGTCTGCACCAGCTCGTCCAGGTCGGACAGGACTTCGGAGTTCAGGGCGTTCAGCGCCTTGGGACGGTTGATGGTCGCCACGGCGTAGAGTCCCTTTTTCTCCAGCAGGATGTTGGTCATATCTACTCCTCCTTACGTTTCCTTTCTGCCATCGGGCGCGGGGCCGCGCCCTTTGGGCCGCACAAGCGGCAGCATACCGGCCTGTCCGAAACGGGCGGACGGGTATACTCCTCCTCATACATTTAACATTATAGTGGCCCGTTAGAAAATTATCAAGCCCAACCGTCATTCTTTTTGGTTTTTTAGAGGTTCTCACAAAAGTTGACGCTCTCTTTTGCACACTTTTTCGGGTGGCCCTCCCCCACCGGCGGGTGTTTTTGGCCGGGAAGGCGGAGAAATGCGAAAATGGTGCTTGTCACCGGGGCAGAGATACGGTATGATGGGATAAATTTGTGTGCTTGCGAGGTCGATAGCTATGCGGATGCGAAAGAAGAAAAACCTGACGCCCAGGATGGAAGCCTGCGGCGCTTATCTGATACGCGACCCCTTTGCCCTGCGGGGCAGGTGGCGGGAGCTGATGCCCGGAGCGGCGGAGCTGCGGGTGGAGCTGGGCTGCGGCAAGGGCGGGTTCACCGCCAAGACCGCCGCCAGTGAGCCGGGGGTGCTGCTCATCGCGGTGGAGAAAGTGCCGGACGCCATGGTGGTGGCTATGGAGCGGGCGAAGAACGACGATCTGAAGAACGTGTGGTTCGTGGACGGGGACGCGGCGCTGCTGCCGGATATGTTCGCACCGGGGGAGATCGACCGGCTGTATATCAATTTCTGCGACCCGTGGCCCAAGAGCAATCAGAAGAAGCGGCGGCTGACCCATGGGAATTTCCTGAAAAAGTACCGGCAGGTACTGGCCCGGGGCGGGCAGATCCACTTCAAGACGGACAACGACAAGCTGTTCGAGTGGTCGGTGGAGGAGATCCCGCAGTTCGGGTTCGAGCTGTCGGAGGTCACGCGGGATCTCCACGCGGACGGGCCGGTGGGCGTGATGACGGACTACGAGAAGAAGTTTTACGACGAGGGGAAGTCCATCAACCGCTGCGTGGCAACGATGGTGGACTGGGCCGAGCCGGAGGAGGGTGTCCCCTCCCCTGCTGAGACGGAATGAACGGAAAATGAACGGAAAAAGAACCGCCGGAGGGCGGTTCTTTTTGCTTCTATTCTGCTTATTTCAGGCGCTTGTCGCATTTTTTGGCCAGCCATGTGCCAAGGGTCTGGAACAGCTGCACCAACAGGATCAGGATGACCACCGCCACCAGCATGACCAGGTACTTATAGCGATAGTAGCCGTAGTCGATGGCGATCTTGCCCAGGCCGCCGCCGCCGATGATGCCGCTCATGGCGGAGTAGCCCAAAATGGTGGTGAGGGCGATGGTAACGTTCTGAATGAGGGAGGGCACGCTCTCGGGGATCAGCACCTTGCAGATGATCTGCATGGGTGTTGCGCCCATGCTCTGGGCGGCCTCGATGATGTTGCCGTCCACCTCCCGCAGGCTGCTCTCCACCAAACGGGCCACGAAGGGGAACGCCGCCGCCACCAGGGGCACGATGGTGGCCGTTGTGCCCACGGCAGTGCCGATGAGCAGACGGGACAGGGGGAACACCATGATCATCAAGATCAGGAACGGGATGGAGCGCAGCAGGTTGATGATCACGTTGATGACCTGCATGAGCCAGCAGGGCAGGGGCAGCACGCCGCCCTTCTCCCCCGCCACCAGCAGCACGCCCAGCGGCAGGCCCAGCACAAGGGACAGGGCCGTGCTGACCACGGTGACGTAGAACGTCTCCCAAATGGCCTGGGGCAGAGAGGGCAGCACCGCCAGCAGATCCTGCACCGACTGGGCGGAGAATATGTTGTTATACATGGCGCTCCACCTCCTCTACCTGTACGTTGGCCACGTTGTTGATAAAAGCCAGCGCCTTGTCGAACTGACTGCTGGGGATGCCCAGCATCATGCTGCCGTATACGGTCTCGGACAGCTTCTGCGTGCTGGCGGAGATGACGTTGCAGAGGATGCCCTCTTCTGACGCCAGCCGGGCGATGAGGGGGATGCTGGTGGTCTGGCCGTCCTTGAACACAAGGCGCACCAGCCGCTCGTCCTCCGGGTTGTAGACCTGGGCGTCCGCGCCGCCGGGGAACACCAGGCGACGGCCCGCCTCAGAGCGGGGCGCGGCAAACACCGTGCCCACCAAACCCTCCTCGGCCACGCAGCCATCGTCCAAAATGGCCACGTGGGAGCAGACCTCCTTCACCACGCTCATCTGATGGGTGATGATGACCACGGTGATGTGGAGCTTTTGGTTGATGTCGCGGATCAGCTCCAGTATCTGACGGGTGGTCTTGGGGTCAAGGGCGCTGGTGGCCTCGTCGCACAACAGCACCTTGGGCTGGGTGGCCAGGGCGCGGGCGATGGCCACGCGCTGCTGCTGGCCGCCGGACAGCTGGGCGGGATAGGCATCCGCCTTATCCGGCAGACCCACCAGCTCTAAAAGCTCGTGGGCACGCTTTTCCGCGTCCGCCCGCTTCACCCCGGAGATCTCCATGGGGAAGCAGACGTTCCGCAGGCAGGTGCGCTGCATGAGCAGGTTGAAGCGCTGGAAGATCATGGTGATGTCGCGGCGGGCGGCACGGAGCTGGGCGGGGGTCATGGTGTCCAGCCGCTGGCCGTCCACGATGATCTCGCCGCCGGTGGGGCGCTCCAGCAGGTTGATGCAGCGCACCAGCGTGCTCTTGCCCGCGCCGGACATACCGATGATGCCGTAGATGTCGCCGTCCGCGATGGTGAGGGACACATCCTTCAGAGCGTCCACTCCTCCGCCTGTGCCGGAGGTATATGTTTTATTAACGTGCTTCAGTTCGATCACGGATGAGCCCTCTTTTCTTTATATTTTTCCTACTCCCGGCCTAATAGTGCTCTCCGCGGCGTTCCCCGCCCCTTGCGGGACGGGGAGCGCGGAGAGAGGGGGGAGAAAGACAGGTAGCGTTACTGAGCGGAGGCGGTCAGCGCGTCCAGGGTGGTCTGCTTGCCGCCGTACAGGCCCATGGGCTCTACGTGGATGGCGGCGATGGAGACGATGTGGGTGCCGTTCTGAGCGTTGAAGTCCTCCAGGTAGGGCAGGTGCTGGAAGTAGTTGGCGTCCACCGTGCCGTCATCGACGACGGTGTTGGGCACAACGTAGTCATTGTAGACCTGGATGTCCAGGGTGATGTCCTTGGCGGCCAGGATCTCCTTGGCGACCTCCAGGATCTCGGCATGGGGCGTGGGAGAAGCGGCCACGGAGATGGTCTCGCCCTTCAGAGCGTCGTAGTCCACGGAGGCGTCATAGCCGTCGGTGGGGTTCTCCACCACGGAGGCCACAGAGCCGGCGTACTTCTCAGCGATGAAGTCGGCCACCTGCTTGCTCTCCAGAGCGGCCTTCAGAGCCAGGGCCTTGGGGGAAGTCTCGCTGCCCTCCTTGACGGTCAGGATGTTGGCGTAAGCGGAGGCGCTGCCCTCGATGAGCAGGGAGTCGTTCACGGGGTTCAGGCCGGCGTTGATGGCGTAGTTGCTGTTGATGACGGCGTAGTCCACGTCAGGCAGCAGGTTGGGCAGCTGGGCGGCCTCGGCCTCCACGATCTCCACGTTGTAGGGATTGTCCACGATGTCGTTCTTGGTGGCGGTGATGCCCACGCCGTCCTTCAGCTTGATGATGCCGTTCTCCTGGAGCAGCAGCAGAGCGCGGGCCTCGTTGGTGGTGTCGTTGGGAACACCGATCTTGATGGTGGCGGCGGCGGGCTGATCGCCGTCGGTATTGGTCTTGCTGCCGCAGGCAGCCAGGCTCAGGGCCAGCACAACGGCCAGGGCCAGCGTCACGAGTTTGGTGAAAGTGTTATGTTTCATGTTTTTGATCTCCTTTGTCGTGATAATGATAGAATGGAATGGGGTCTTTCTGCGGCGGACTCCGCCGGGGTGAGCGCTCACCCTGCCGTTTGCCGCCGTGAAATGAAAAACAGCGGGAGGTCATTCGACCTCCCGCTGCTTGTTCACACACCGGCTTTTTCAAGCCGTCAAACAGTTATCGGAAAGCTGATGACCCTTTTGAGCGCGACGGAACATGCACATGGACATCATACCCATGCACATCTCGCACATCATCATAGAAACGGTACGCTTCATGTCAGCTTTCCTCCTTAACTGTGGTTTTCCCTGTCGGGATGGTGGCATAATACGCCCTTTGTGTGCCGTTGTCAACCCCTTTTTCGCCTTTCTGCGTTTCAAACAAAAAGCCAGGCGGACAGGTAGGTGATTTCGTGTAGTTTTGCCTCACAGGAAACAAAAGAGCGCCCGGCGGGGCGCTCTTTTCAGGCTGTCGAAAAAGCCTCCGGCTTTTCTCGACAGCCTGAAATAATGTCGTTATTTTTGTGCCGCCTTGCGGCACGAAAATAG
>CAMDUN010000029.1:0-23874 GCA_945878665.1 uncultured Clostridia bacterium
CTTTTGGTCACTTTTGGGGCTGTGGCCAAAAGTGACCCGCGCCGGGGCGCGGAACGCCCCTTTCTTTCGCCAAGGAAAGAAAGTATCCCGCCGGAGGCAAAAAAGAAAAAAGAAGAACAAAACGAAAGACCGGCTCTCGCCGGTCTTTCCCTTTTCACAGATCCACTTTTTCATACCGCCTTGCCGAGGCCCGAAACGTCAGCGCCATACCTCCCGCGTAGATGAGCACGCTGGCGATGAGCACGGGGAGCAGCCGTACCTGTGCGGCCGCGTCCAGATCGTCCAGCCACGTCAGCGCCGGGAAGTGGGGCAGCGCCTCCAGCACCATCATCACCAGCGTGGTGGGGATGACGGCCTTTATAAAGGCCATGCCCACCTTGTAGCCGTTGGCGTAGAACGACGGCAAGAACACACCGTTGAACACCGCGTACAGCAAAAACCCCGCCGCCAGCAGCGCCAAATTGGGGTCGAGCCCCACCAGATTGTCCTTCCCCGGCTGCAAATGCACCGCCAGCAGGGAGCAGGGGATCAGCACCACCAGCGACAGCACCTCGATGATGACCACGAACGCGCACCCGGCCTTCACCGTGTCCCGCTTTGGCACAGGCAGCAGCGCGGAATAGTAGATGTCCTTCTGCTCCCGTATGTTCAAAAATGTGAAGAACAGCCCCAGCATCACGTAGAAAAAGATCACGGTGTACGGATAGTTGGGGATGAGCACCATGATGCCGAACAGGCAGAAGATAAGCGTCATGGGATGGCACACCAGCCGGAACTGCTTATATAATAGCGCTTTCATCCAGCGGCCTCCTTTCCACCTTCACGATAATGTCCTCCAGCGTGTCGCCCATGTCCCGGTACTGCGCCCGGAAATCGCCCATCGCGCCGCTGTACTGCATCACGCCGTCCTTGATGAACGCGATGTGGCTGGCGCACTTCTCCAGATCCGACGTGATGTGGGTGGAGAACAGCACGCTCCGCGTGCCGCTTTCCACGATGCGGCCCAGCAGCTCCGTCAGCTCGTCCCGGCTCACCGGGTCAAGGCCGCTGGTGGGCTCGTCCAGGATCAGCAGCCTGGCGTTGTGACTCAGGGCCAGGGCGATCATGTACTTCACCTTCATGCCGCTGGACAGCTGATCCACCCGCTTGCTCTCGTCCAGCGCGAACAGCTGCAAATAGTGGCGGTACTTCTCCTCGTCCCAGTTGTCGTAGAAGCGCCGGGTCACGTCGGTGATCGTGCCCACCTTCTTCTTGGGATAGAAATCGATGCCGCCCAGCACCACGCCCAGCTCCCGGCGGATGGCCGCCTCGTTGGCGGCATAGTCCATGCCGAACACCCGCACCGCGCCCTCGTCCGGGTGTACCATACCCAGAATGGATTTCAGCGTGGTGGACTTGCCCGCGCCGTTGCGCCCGATGAAGCCCATCACCGCGCCCTGGGGCACGTCAAACGACACGTGATCCAGGGTGAACGCCGGGTAGCGCTTCGTCAGGCCCTGCACCTCCAGCACATTCATTCGTCCTCATCCTCCTCTTCCTCCGGCAGCGCGGCAAACACTTTTTTCAGCATGGGGTTCAGCTTCTCCGCCGTCTGCAACGCCAGCCCTTTCTTCTTGTCCGCCAGCAGCACCAGCGTGTCGCCGGGCTGGAGGCCGAACATATCCCGCGCCTCCTTGGGGATGACGATCTGTCCCTTCGGCCCGAGCCTGACGCTGCTCATATAATACCGTTCCTTCCTGTCCATACAGCACCTCCCATTGGTATAACTGGTATAACTTTTCTTACTTATCCAAATAGTACACCGCAAACCGCGCATTGTCAAGTGTCAGTTTTCGTGCTATACTTACGAAGAAAACACATAAGGAGTACGCTCATGAACCTTTGTGACCGCAACGATATACAGTCCCTGCTGGCCCGCCACGGCTTCCGCTTCGCCAAATCCCTGGGGCAGAACTTCCTCATCGAGGGCTGGGTGGCGGAGGACATCGCCGCCGCTGGATGCCCGGAGGGCTGCGGCGTGCTGGAGGTCGGCCCGGGCATCGGCGCGCTGACGGTGCAGCTGGCCCGCCGGGCGGAAAAAGTCGTATCCGTGGAGCTGGACCGCCGGCTGCCGCCGGTGCTGGCGGAGACCATGGCCGCCTTCCCCAACTTCACGCTGGTGGAAGGCGACATCATGCAGCAGGAGCTGCCCGCCCTGGTGCGGCAGCACTTCACCGGCCTGCGCCCGGTACTGTGCGCCAACCTGCCCTACAACATCACCACACCCTTCCTCACCGCCTGCGTGGAGGCGGGCTGCTTCGACAGCCTCACCGTCCTCATACAGAAGGAGGTGGCCCAGCGCATCTGCGCCGCCCCCGGCACGGCGGACTACGGCGCGTTCTCGGTGCTGATGCAGTATTACACCCAGCCGGAGCTGCTGTTCACCGTCCCCAACACCTGCTTTCTGCCGCCGCCCAAGGTCACGTCCGCCGTGGTGCGCTGCATCACCCGGAAAACGCCGCCGGTGCAGGTACAATCCGTGGACGACTTTTGGCGCACCGTCCGCTCCGGCTTCGCCCTCCGCCGGAAAACGCTGGTCAACAGTCTGCAAACCGGCTGGCAGCTGCCCAAGGAGCAGCTCACCGCCATCGTCGCCGCCTGCGGCCTCGACCCCGCCATCCGGGGCGAACGGCTGGGCCTGGAGGAATACGCCCGCCTGTCCGACGCGCTCCACGAAGCGTCCAAATAGGTTTACATAAAACAGCACCCACGGCGATGCCGTGGGTGCTGTTTTATGCTCAGTGTCATCATGCGTAAGGCGGGGCGTATACCCGCGGCGGCGTACACCCCAAGGGCACTTGTTCCGCTTCGCTCCACTGCGTGGGCATCGCCCCCTACGCACGTCTATCGTGTCCCCACAATGCCATTCCGAGGAGCACCCCAAGGGTACTTGCTTCGCGGCGCGCAGCGACGTGGGAATCCGTAACCCCCGTCTCCTCGCCCTCACCGTCACCGCAGCCGCTTCCACCGCTTCTGGCGCAGCGATCCCACCACCACCGGGCAGTCCACCGCCTGTGCAAACGCCCCGGCCAGCGTCGGGTCGAAGTCCTCCCTATCAATTTGGTTTACATAAATCACGTCAAACCCACCCTCGGCCATCAGCACCCGCGCCGCCAGCGCCGGGGTGATCACATCCTCCTCCGACGCGCCCGCCAGCGCGGCGTACAGCGCGGGCCGGTGGGCCGCCTGCCGGATGGTCTGCCCGAAGGCCGACGCCCCCAGCACGCACACCGTCCGTCGCCGCTGGGGCGGCAGCACCGGCTCCCAGGCTGCATGGGCCTTTGCGGGCAGCCGTTTTGACCCGTCCGCCTCCACCAGCACATAGTCCGCCGCCGTCTCCCAGCCGGGAAACCCCGGCGCGGTGAGCTTCCCCTCCGCCGTATAGCTCCCGGCGCAGGCCGCGCCATGCTCCGCCAGCGCTGCCGCCAGCTCCTCCGCCGTCTGGGCGAAGGGATACTGCTCCGGCCTCATGATGTGGGTGGTGGTGGCCAGCAGCACCGTGCCGCGCTGCCGCAGCTCCTCCGCCAGCTCATACAGCAAGCTGGTCTTGCCGCCGCTGCCCATCACCGCCGTCAGCCCCTTCTCGATTCCCAGCAATTCCCAAAGCCGCGCCATCCTGCCACCTCCGATTTTCCCCATCTTACCATATTTATCCGCCGCACGCAACGAAATCTGACGCAAAAGTTCCGCTTTTGCCGCTCACCTGCCCCAAAACTTGACAAAAATGGTGGAAAGTGCTATACTCCAAAAGTCTTTCTGTTTGGTAACAAAAGTTACAAATAGTTTCAATCCCGCTGCCGCGCCCTGTTTGAAACAGCCCCGGCGCGGCTATACTTCGAGGTACTATGGAAAGAATGGAAGCAACAACACACCGGCGCGTCACCCCTGCCTCCGTGTGTCAGGCCATCCACAACGCGCCCTATCATGCGGCGGGCTGGCTCATCCGGGCCGTCCGGGCTGTGGGCCGCTGCTTTGCCTGGACAGCGGATGCCATCGCCGCTGAGTGCCGCCGTGACTGGCAGGCGCTGCGATGCCGCGTGCGCCGCTCCGCCCTGGCGCGGGCCTGGCGCGCCCTGCGCCGCTCCCCCACGCTCCACGGCTTCGCCGCCGCGTTTCGCACCAATCCCCTGGTGCGGCTGGTGACCATGATCTCCGTCATGTCCCTGCTGTTCGTGGGCGCGGTGAGCTACGCACCGCCCCGTTCGGTGGACGCCATCTGCATCGTGGTGGACAGCGACGGCCCTCACGTGCTGGACGAGCGCAGCGCCGAGCGCACCTACGACGACCTGCTGCTGCGCCGCAGCGTGGGCGACAACACGCTCCAGCTCATTCTTGAGCCGGGCCGCACCGTCACCGTGAACCACGCCGGGCAGATCACCACCCACACCACCCGGGCCGAGCGGCTGGGCGCGTTCCTGCACCGCAGCGGCATCGTCCTGGGTCAGGACGAGATGGTGGAGCTGAACACCACCGGCGGCCAGCTGACGCTGCACATCAGCCACACCCTGACGTACCAGCACTACGTGGTGGTGGAGACGGACTATCAGGTCCGCCGCATCGCCGACCCCCTGATGGACAAGGGCACGGAGCAGGTGCTGCGTAAGGGCGTAAAGGGCCAGGTCGTTGAGACGTATGAGGACACGGTGATCAGCGGCGAGGTGGTGTCCACCAAGTACGTGGGCGCAAGCCACGACACGTCCCACGCAGAGATCGTGCTGTACGGCACGCGGGTCTACGAGGTGGAGCGTGACGACACCATTCTGGAGGATCACCCCAACGAAAACGGCCAGGGCGGCTACCTGCTGTTCAAGTCCGGCGACACCATGACGTATTCCAAGACCATGCTCTGCAACGCCACCGCCTATTACAGCGGCGGCGAGCACGGCGCGGCCTGGACCACGGCGGTGGGTGCCAGCGTGGGCCTGGGCACGGTCGCCGTCGATCCCAAGGTCATCCCCTATTACACCAATATGTTCATCCAAACGCCCAGCGGCAGCCGTGTCTACGGCATGGGCACGGCCCTGGACTGCGGCGGCGCGATCAAGAACAACATCATCGACCTGTGGTTTCCCAGCTACGCCGACTGTGCGCGCTGGGGTCGCCGGAACGTGACGGTCTATATCCTGGATAAGAAGGCATAAAGCGTATAAGAAAGGAGACGTCTTTGACGTCTCTTTTCTTATCCTTGCAAAACGACGCCGTTTTCTGTATCATAGCAGGCAGACGCCTACTATTTATTATATTGTAAGGAGTACCGCTCATGAAAAGAGTTCTGATCCTGTCCAACGAGGAGAGCGCCGAAAGTCCCGGTCTGATCACCGATGCGGTGCGCTATGGATTGCCCCAGGGGCTGTGCAACATTCCCAACCTGCAGAGTGTCGTGAGGAGTCTGGGGGCATACGAGGTGGTCGTCCTCTATCACAAGCAGATCGGTGAGGTTGGCCGGCTTGCCCCGGACGCAGTCCTTCTGTCCGGCATTTTCACAGACAGGGCGCTGCCCTATGACACGGTGCTGCGCGAGTACGAGGGAGTCATCTCCTGGCTTCGCACGGCGGACGTTCCCACCTTCGGCATCTGTCTCGGCCTGCAGCTGATCTGCGCCGCCTTCGGCGTGGGCATTCGGAGACTTCCCGGGGAGGGCGAATTTGGCTTCAAGCCGCTGTACCGGCAGACAGCCCATCCCCTGCTGGAGGGCGTCGCAGAGCCGCTGCACTGTTTGGAGCTGCATCGGTGCGAAATAGACCACGTGCCGGAAGGCTTTTCCCTGCTGCTCAGCTCGGACCTGTGCCGCGGCCAGATGATCGCTCACGCGTCCCGCTCCCTGTTCGGCACGCAGTTTCACCCGGAATTGACTGACGGGTATCATCGGGATGGCATCCAGTTACTGGAAAACTTTCTGCGGCTGTACTGACGGATAACACCGGCGGCCCGCATTTTCGCTGCCGCGAAGGCCGTTATATCACATGTGCTGATTGCTGACAGTACAAATACTAATGGCCAAACACAATTTTTGTGTAAATGACAAAAAATTTTTTAGATATTTCGTGACTCTGTATCTTGTAATTGTCGAAATTTGTCGGTATAATGTTGTCATGGTGCAATCGGATATGGCTACATGAACATGGCCGTATACCTCGCACAAATTCAAAGGAGGAACACACACATGAAAAAGTTTCTGGCACTGCTTCTTGCGTTGGTCATGGCTCTGAGCCTGGTGGCCTGCGGCAAGAAGGACGATGACTCCAAGCAGGACGACAACAGCACCGACGAGATGGCCGGCAGCGTGGCCATGGTCCTGCCCGGTCTGGTGACCGACAAGGCTTTCAATCAGTTCACCTACGAGGGTATGATGAAGGCCGCTCAGGAGAAGGGCATTAAGACTGCCTACAAGGAGAACGTTGCTCAGGATGAGCAGGTCGAGGTTCTGCGTCAGTTTGCTCAGGCCGGCTATGAGATCGTCATCGGCCAGGGCGGCCAGTTCGGCGATGCCGTGGCCACCGTTGCCAAGGAGTTCCCCGACACCAAGTTCGTGTTCTCCGTCGGTACGGATACCTATGGTCTGCCCAACATGACCGCTGCTACCATCGACTACGGTCACGCTGGTTTCGTGGCTGGCGTTCTGGCTGCCATGTATACCAAGAGCAACAAGGTCGCTTTCATCCTGGGCGAGTACTATGAGACTCACCGTGCTATGTACAGAGGCATCGTTGCCGGTCTGCAGCAGATCAACCCCGACATCGAGGTCGTTGAGGTCCTGACCGGCGACTGGGCTGATACCGTTAAGGCCCGCGAGTGCGCTCTGTCCGCTATCTCCTCCGGCTGTGACGTTCTGATCCCCTGCCTGGATGCTGCCGGCGCCGGTGTGGCTGCCGCTGCTCAGGACTCTGAGGGCGTCGTGGTCGTCGGTACTGTGGCTGACTACGCTGTTGACTACAGTGCTCCTGATGTCACCGCCGCTTCCGCCGTGTTCGCTTGGGATGCTCTGGGCTATGCCGAGGCTCTGGGTGACATCTGCGATGGTCAGGCTCACGTCATCGGTGTGGCCGACGGCGGCGTCAAGGCTGTCATCAACACCACTCTGACTGAGGAGCAGCAGGCTGCTTATGATGCCGCCATCAATGGTCTGGCTAACGGCAGCATCACCTTCTGATCGTATTTTGATCGTTTAAGAAATTCATAAAAGAATGTCCGTAAGGATCATAGGATTCTATGAATCCTTACGGACATTCCTTAATATCGCTGAGGGAGGTATTCCTTTGGACAATTCCAATTACGCCCTGCAAATGCAAGATATAACCGTGGAATTTCCCGGTGTTCTTGCCAACAATCACGTGAGCATCGATTGCAAAAAAGGCGAAGTCCTGGGCCTTCTCGGAGAGAACGGCGCAGGCAAGACGACGTTGATGAACGTCCTTTACGGTCTGTATGAGCCTACCACAGGCAAAGTCTTTTTGGATGGCAAGGAAGTACATATCACTTCCCCCCTGGAAGCCATTAAAAACGGTATCGGCATGGTGCACCAGCACTTTAAACTGGTGGATACGCTTTCGGTTATCGAGAATGTAATTCTCGGTATTAAAGATGATAAACAGCGACTGAACCTTGAGTCCGCTAAGAAGCGGCTGCTGGAGCTCTGCGAGGAGTATGAGCTGTATGTTGATCCCGATGAGGTGGTCTGGAGACTGCCCGTTGGTAAGCAGCAGTGGGTCGAGATCCTCAAGGCTCTCTACCGCGACTGCAAGCTGCTGATCCTGGACGAGCCTACCGCCGTCCTTACTCCGTCCGAGAGTGACCAGCTCTGCAAGGCGATCCACAAGATTACCGAGTCCGGGCGTGCGGTCATTTTCATCAGCCACAAGCTGCGCGAGGTGATCGAGATCACGGATCGCGTTACCGTTCTGCGTGACGGCAACTACATCGGCACGGTGGACACCAAGGATGCCACCCAGGTGACCCTGGCTGAGATGATGGTGGGCCGCCCCGTCACCATTGAGCGCAAGGCGCGCCCTGTTTTCGAAAAGAAAGAGCCCATTCTGGTGATGAAGGATGTCAACGCCAACGATGACCGCGGCATCCAGGCGCTGAAGAACTTCAACCTCACCGTTCATTCCGGTGAGATCGTCGGTGTGGCCGGCGTGGACGGCAACGGACAGCGGGAGCTGGCAGAGTGCATCGTGGGCCTTCGCAAGCCCACCTCCGGTACCGTCACCATTAAGGACAAGCTCGTGACCAAGGTCATCGCCGACCCCTCTTTCGTGGGCTTTATCCCGGAGGACCGTCAGAAGACCGGTCTGGTGATGGATTTCAGCATCGCTGACAACATGATCATCAAGGACTATACCAACGAGCCCTTTGCCAAGAACGGTGTTCTGAACTACAAGAATATCAAGTCCAGCGCCCGCGAGCTTATCAAAAAATACAACGTCAAGACGCCCAACGAGGATGTCCGCGTGCGCAACCTCTCCGGCGGCAACCAGCAGAAGGTGGTCATCGCCCGCGAGCTGGACCCCGAGCCCGTTCTCGACATCGCGGCGCACCCCACCCGCGGTCTGGACCTGGGCGCAGTGGTCAACGTCCACGACATTCTTCTCAAGGAACGCAACCGCGGCGCAGCTGTGCTGTTCATCAGCGCCGAGCTGCAGGAGGTCATGGCGCTCAGCGATCGTATCATCGTGCTTTACAGCGGTCAGATCATGGGCGATCTGGACGGCGAAACCGCGGACCAAAATGTGATCGGTCAGATGATGCTGGGTCAGAATGTTGAGGTGAAAGAATGAATATGAAAAAGGGAAAAACCATTCGTATTCCGCTTCTCGGCGACATGGTCGTATCGCTCTACCGCACCCTCATCGGCATTGCGTTGGGTCTGGTGGCCAGCGGCATTCTGATCGCCATCTCCGGTGTCAACCCCTTCACGGCGTATGGCGCTCTGATCAAGGGTGCTTTCGGCAGCAAGTACGCTATCAGTAACGTGCTGGTACGTTCCTCCCCGCTGCTGCTGGGCGGCATCGGCGTGGCCATCGGTATCAAGGCCGGTGTGTGGAACACCGGTATCGAGGGCTATATGTACCTGGGCGCTATCGGCGCTGCCATGTTCGGCGTCATGGATCTGGGTCTGTCCCCTATCGTACACATCCTTCTGTGTATGCTGGTGGCCATGTTCTTCGCAGGTGTGTGGGGTGCCATCCCCGGTTTCCTGAAGGCGTATATGAACGTCAACGAGGTCACCTGCACCATCATGATGAACTATATCGCCATCTATCTGACCAACTGGGTGGTCTCCAGCTTTGCCCTTGTGGCGGACACCAGCGCGTTCTATCCCATGTCCAAATCCTTTGCAGAGACCACATCCCTGCCCATCCTGCTGCGCGGCTCCAGCCTGCACCCCGGTCCGTTTATCGGCATCGTACTGTGCCTGCTGTTCCACTTCCTGCTGAACTACACCTCCTTCGGCTTCCGCACCAAGATGCTGGGCTCCAACCCCTTTGCCGCCCAGTATTCCGGCGTAAATGCCAAGCGTCAGATCATGATCGTCATCATCATCGGCGCTGTGATCGGCGGTCTGTCCGGCGCTATTGAGGTCCTGGGCCTGAAGCACCGCGTATACATGGAGTTCGTTACCGGCGTCGGCTACGAGAGTGTAGCCGTGGCCCTGCTGGCCGGCGGCAACCCCCTGGGCGTGATCATCTCCGCACTGTTCTTCGCCATTTTGAAGGCCGGCGGTGCGACCATGTCCATTGAAACAGGCGTTTCCTCCTCCATGAACTCCATCATCATTGCGCTGTGTATGCTGTTCGTTATCGGCGTAGGCGTTGCGGACGCCCGCAGAATGAAGAAGATCGTTGACACGGACAAGGACGATGCCGGTGAAGAGCCCGCCGCAGCGATTGAAACCGAAACAAAGGAGGAACAGTAATGGGTACTATTCTTGTTGATTGGCTTCAAGCTGCCCTGCGTTATGCAGCGCCTCTGCTGCTGGTCGCTGTGGGTGAAGTGTTCGCCGAGCGCAGCGGCGTGATCAATATGGGTGTCGAGGGCATTATGCTGGTAGGTGCTCTGGCCGGTGTTGCCGGTGCGTATTACCTCAAAAGCCTGGTTCTGGCCGTTCTGATCACCATCATCGTCGGCGCGCTCATGGGTCTAGTCGTCTCCTATCTTACAGTCTCCCGCCGCACGAACCAAGTGGTCACCGGTCTGATGATCAATATGCTGTGCCTGGGTGCGACAGATATGCTGTTTTCCATGATGTCAGAGACACGCACCAACCGCTGCGAGACTTTCCCCATCATTTTCCCGGAATTCATGCAGAATATCCCGGTGATCGGCAAGATCCTGTTCTGCCAGCCCATCAGCACCTGGATCGCGTTTGTCCTGCCCATATTTGCCGCGTACTTCATGTACAAGACCCGCTGGGGTCTGAATGTCCGCGCCGTGGGTGATAACCCCAAGGCTGCCGCTACTGCCGGTCTGGACGTTATCAAGATCAAGTATCAGACCGTGATCCTCAGTGGCATCTTCGCTGCCCTGGGCGGCTGCGCACTGACGCTGGCCGAGGTCGGTTACTTCTCCGCCGGCGGCATGGCCAATGGCCGCGGCTTCATCGTCATGGCGGCCTGCGTGGTCGGCGGCTGGGATCCCATCCGCACTTCTCTGGTCTGCCTGGCCTTCGGCGCTGCCGATGCGGCCCAAATCCGTATCCAAACACTGTCCAACTTCCCCTATCAGTTCCTGCAGATGTTCCCCTATGTGGTCACTGTCATCGCCCTGGCCATCATGGTCAAGCGCTCCCGTGTGCCCAAGACCTGGGGTGCTGCGTATGATCCCAAGGACGTCTGATAAGATCGGAAGCAGGGTGCTCTTATGAAAAAAATTCTGATCATCAATCCCAACAGCTCCCAGCAGATGACCGACGATATTCGTCATACCGTGTCCTATGCCCAAAGCGACCGTGTTTCCATTGACGTCGTCCGCATGGAGAAGAGTCCTTTCGTTCTGGAGTGCTTCAGCGACTATACGATAGCCGGCGCGCAGGTTATCAGCTATCTCAACGGGCTGAAGGGCCAGAGTCCCTTCCCCTATGATGGTGTGTTGCTGGCCTGCATGGGCGACCCGTGCCTGTACGGCGTAAAAGAAGCGTGCCCCGTACCCCTGGTGGGCATTGCCGAGGCGGGTATCGCCATGGCGACGCTCTGCGGTGCCAAGTTCTCCATTCTCGCCTCCTCTGCCAAGGCAAAGCCGATGATGGAGTCCATGGTTCAGCAGTACGGCATGAATGACCGCATGGCCTCTGTGGAAACGTTTGATCTCCCCATTGAGGACTTTATGAAGGACCGTGATCTCCTGTGCCGCAAGGTGAAGGAAACAGCGGACTCTGCGTCCGCCAAAGGTGCGGAGGTTCTTCTGCTGGGCTGTGCCGGCATGACCATGATCAGCGATGTGCTGGATGGTCTGACGGACATCCCCGCCATTGACCCCATCAAAGCCGGCGTCGAGTCGCTTTTGGCCATGCTGCGGGGCGGTTTCAAAATCTCCCGCGCCGGTCTGTACGCCTGAGCGCCGCAGAACGGTACAATTACATCCTACCGATCGGTATAAAAAACCGGAGAGGGCCGATCGCCGGCCCTCTCCTGTGCTGTTTTAAGAAAGGAAGTCCCATCGAATGAATAATATCTTGATCAAAAATGGCATGGTAGTCTCTCCGAACGGCGTGAAGAAGCAGGACGTCCTGCTCCGGGACGGCAAGGTCGCCGCCCTGGGCGATGCCGCGGCCTTTGCGGGCTGCGACGGTGCGGAGGTGGTAGACGCGGCGGGCTGCCACGTCTTCCCCGGTCTGATAGAGCCGCATATGCACATCAAAGCCCCTCTGGGCGGCATCACGGACATTATGGACTTTGACTCCGCCGCCAAATGCGCCGCTTTCGGCGGTATTACCACCTTTATGGATTTCTCCTCCACGCTGCCCGGTATGGCGCTGAAGGACGCCGTGCGTGCCCGCCTGGAGGAAATGAAGGGCAACGTTTTGGACTACTCCGTCCACTGCAAGGTGGTAAACCTGGTGAGCAAGGAGTCCATGACCGCTCTGATGGACGCCGAGGTGGCGCTGCAGCAGGCCGCCCCGGCGGACAAGGCCGCCGCGCAGGCCAAGGTCGAGCGGGCCCAGGCCGTGGTGGACGGCGAGGTCCAGTCCCATCTGGACGAGATCCCCCAGCTGATCGCCGACGGCATCCCCACCTTCAAGCTGTTCATGACCTATCGCAAAGCCAACGTGATGATCGATGACGTGTATATGCTGAAGGTCCTGGCCGCTGTCCGGGATGCAGGTGGCCGCTGCGGCTTCCACGCCGAGTGCAACGCCATCGCTGAGTACAACGAGGAGCTGTTCTGCCGGAACAACACCCTGCGCTGGGAGGATTTTCCCCGCTGCAAGCCCGCCGTGTGCGAGGAGGAGGCCGTGCGCCGTGTGCTCTACTATGCGGAGATGCTGAAAGCCCCCATCTACTTCTTCCACATCTCCACCAAGGGCGCTGTGGAGGCCATCCGCGAGGCCAAGAAGCGGGGTGTGGATGTTATCGCCGAGACCTGCTCCCACTATCTGACGCTGACCCAGGAGAAAAACGCGGGCGAGGACGGCATTCTCTATCTCATGAGCCCTCCGCTTCGCAGTCAGGAGGATCAGGACGCCCTGTGGGAGGGACTGGCCGATGGCACGCTGAGTCTTGTCACCTCGGACAACTGCTCCTTCCCCCGCTGGATGAAGGAGGAGAGCCTGGACCGCGGCGCGGACGGCAAGGTGGTGCAGGACTTCACCAAGGTCATCAGCGGCGTGTCCGGCATTGAGGAGCGCTTCGGCCTGATGCTCCACGAGGTGGGCCGGCACAAGGGCTTTACGCTGGAGAAGGTGGCGGAGGTGCTGTGCGAGAACCCGGCCAAGGTTTTCGGCTGCTATCCCCGCAAGGGATGCCTGCAGGTGGGCAGCGATGCCGACGTGACGGTGGTAAACCTCAGCGACAACAGCTACAAGCTGACGCTGGACAACCTGCACTACCCTGTGTACGGTCAGGACGGCGTGGGCAAGGCCGGTCTGGAATACGCTGTCTACGGCGACCACGTAGCCGGTGGCCGTGTGGTACACACCATCCGCCGCGGTGAGTTCCTGGTCCGCGACGGCAAGTACCAGGGCGAGGACGGCGTTCCCGCCGCTTCCGCCGGTGTGAGATTGATCAGAAAGCTCCACTGAGAATACCAAATAGCAGAAGGACCGCTTGCGCGGTCCTTCTGCTATTTGGCATCTTTCAGAGGGCAACTCCGCAGGATCTCCTGCGCCGCCGCTTCGTAGGCAGGCAGGTCTTTGGCCTTGCGGATGGCCTTCAAGGGCCGTTCCGCGCCCTCAAAGCTGCCGGCCAAATAATTCCACAGCTCCCGCATCCGATGCAGCACCGCCGTGCCGCCGCCCAGCCGATCCATATACAGCGCCAGCAGCCGGTCGTGGAACTCCGCCAGCTCCTGCCGTGACGCGGCTGGCCCGCCCCGTACCTGCCGCAGCAGGGACGGATCGGCCATCAGCCCACGGCCCACCATCACCGCCGTCACCTGGGGATACCGGCGGCAGAACGCCTCCACGTCCGCTGCCGTGAGCAGGTCGCCGTTATACACCAGCGTGCCGGAATACGTATCCAGCGCCCGGTCAAAGGCTTCCCGATGCACCGCGCCCCTGTAAAACTCCTTCTGCACCCGCGGGTGTACGATCAGCTCCGAGATGGGGTACTTCTCATACAGCGCCAGCAGCGCCTCCCACTCCGCCGGGTCGTTCTTCCCGATGCGGGTCTTGACGGACACCCGCATCTCCGGCAGCCCGTCAAATATCTCGCCGAGACACCGCTCCAGCTCCTCCGGGTACGCCAGCAGCCCTGCGCCCTTGCGCTTGGCCGTCACCGTCCCGGAGGGGCAGCCCAGGTTGAAGTTCACCTCCCGGTAGCCCCGCCGGTACAGTTCCCGCGCCGCCCACAGAAAATGGTCTCCCCGGTTGGTCAGCAGCTGGGGTACGGTGTCCGCCTCGCCCTGTATCTCGTCCAGCTCCTTCTGCTGGAAGCACAGGTTGGCGTTGGGCGACAGAAACGGCGTGAAATACTTGTCCGCGCCGCCGAACAGCACCCGGTGCGCCTGCCGCCACCAGCAGGTGGTCAGCCCCTCCATGGGCGCGGCGTACAGTTTTATGTCAGCCATTTAAGATCCCCTCCAGCGTCACGTCCCTCACCGGCTCATACACATACCCCGCCAGCGCCGGGAACACCTCCGTCACCCGCTCCGGCGCGGCCAGCAGCGTCCGCTTTTTCTCCCGCGGCAGCGTCTTGAAGGCGTATTCCAGCCGTGCCGCCGCCGTCCTGCCGCCGCAGCGCCACAGCCCCGCCAGCACCCTCGGCGGGTGGGATCGGGTATACTTCGCGCCCCTTCCGGCGGTATGCAGCGTCATGCGGCGGCGCAGGTCATTGGTCATCCCGGCGTACAGACTGCCGTCCCGGCACTCCAGCACATACACATAATACATCGCGCCGCCCCCTTTCTTTCCCCATCATACCCGATATTTCTTGCATTGGCAACCTCTGTATGATAAGATGTTGGTTTGGAAAGCGAGGGAATAGCTATGACCCTTTTTGACTACTATCTGCAATACATGACCGAGCTGTGGGAGGGCAAGCGCCCCGCCCCGGAGGGCATCACCCTGCCGGAGGGCGGCGACGAAAGTGCCCGCATCCAGGCCTTTGGCCAGCAGCTGCAAACCATGGGCATGGCCCATTTCGTCCGGGCCTGCGCCGCCCAGGACGGCACGGAGCTGCCGGAGGAGCTGTTCACCGAGAGCGGCGATTTGGGCGGCTTCCAGGCGTTCCTGCAAAACGTGGACGCTGCGCCGGACGAGCCCGCCCCCCAGCCCGATGACCAGCCGGACCGTGACGCGGACAAGCACGCCTTCGAGGTATTTTTGGACTGCATCGCCATGGACGACGGCTTGGTGCAGTACCTCATCGACGTGCTCAAGCGCATGGACCGCAAGGAGTTCTTCAAGCTCAGTCAGATCACCACCAAGCTGGACCTCGACCCGGAGGAGTTCCTCTACTGGCTGGGCCACCGCGAGGACTACGCCGGCGAGGAGGAGCGCGCCTGCGCCGCCCTGATGGACGCGGTGCTGCTGCGCTTGGCGGAGGAAAAGCGTTTGGACGTGCTGGCTGCCCTGCTCAGCGGCGACCAGAAGACCTTCGAGGCCCTGCGCTGCGAAGCCCCGGAGCTGATCCACATCCCCGCCGCCACCTTTGAATGGTACGAAACGCACTACCTGGATCGGGACTACCCCATCCGTCTCATCATGCGCCTGAACGGCGTCCAATTCCCCGAGTGAGGTACACGCCATGAACGAACACTACACCGCCCTGGGCGTCAGCCGTCCCGTGCTGAACTTCGCCGAGAGCATCCTGACCGATCTGCAAGGCCGCTTCGCGGCCATCGACGGTATCGCCGAGGCCAACCAGCTGAAGGTCATCGCCGCCATGCAGAAGAACAAGCTGGCCGCCAACCACTTCAACCTCTCCACCGGCTACGGCTACGACGACGAGGGCCGTGACACGCTGGAGCGTGTCTACGCCGACTGCTTCGGCGCGGAGGCCGCCCTGGTGCGTCCGCAGATCACCTGCGGCACTCACGCCCTGGCCCTGACCCTGGGCGCGAACCTGCTGCCCGGCGACGAGCTTCTCAGCCCCGTTGGCGCGCCCTACGACACGCTGGAGGAGGTCATCGGCATCCGGCCCTCCGCGGGGTCGCTGCGGGAGTACGGCGTCACCTACCGTCAGGCCGACCTGCTGCCCGACGGCAGCTTCGACTACGATGCCATCCGCGCTGCCATCAACGAAAAAACCAAGCTCATCACCATCCAGCGCTCCAAGGGCTACGCCACCCGCCCCAGCTTCTCCGTGGCGCAGATCGGTGAGCTCATCGCCTTCTGCAAGCGCTGCAAGCCGGACGTGATCTGCATGGTGGACAACTGCTACGGCGAGTTCACCGAGCTCACCGAGCCGGTGAACGTAGGCGCGGACATGATGGTGGGCAGCCTCATCAAGAACCCCGGCGGCGGCCTCGCCCCCACCGGCGGCTACGTCTGCGGCAGGGCCGACCTCATCGAGCGCTGCGCCCACCGCCTTACCGCCCCCGGCTTGGGCCGTGAGGTAGGCGCGAACCTGGGTCTGCTGACCCAGCTCTATCAGGGCTTCTTCCTCGCCCCCACCGTGGTGGCCTCCGCCGTCAAGGGCGCGGTGTTCGCCGCCGCCTGCTATGAAAAGCTGGGCTTCCGCGTCGTCCCCTCCGCTGACGAGGTGCGCCACGACATCATCCAGGCCGTGGAGCTGGGCAGCCGCGAGGGCATGATCGCCTTCTGCAAGGGCATCCAGGCCGCCGCCCCGGTGGACAGCTACGTCACCCCCGAGCCCGCGCCCATGCCGGGCTACGACAGCGATGTCATCATGGCCGCCGGCGCGTTTGTCCAGGGCAGCTCCATCGAACTGTCCGCCGACGGGCCGACACGCCCGCCCTACGCCGTCTACTTCCAGGGCGGCCTGACCTGGTATCACGCCAAGCTGGGCATCCTGATGAGCCTTCAGAAAATGCTGGAGGCCGGCCTCATCGAATTATAATTATGTAAACTACGGAGGCTATATGTTTCTTCCAAACCACCCGTTCCGCCGCCGTCCGCCACCGAAACCCACTCCCCTTTCTCTGAAATTTTATGTAAACTTATAAAGGAGTCATTATGTGGTTTTGGTTTTCTCTCATCGCCCTCATCTGCTGGAGCGGCTCTGACCTGTTCAGCAAGATCGGCTGTCAGGATGCGGACGATAAATACAGTCATCTGAAAATGGTCATGGCCGTTGGTGTGGTCATGGGCCTTCACGCCGCCTATGAGATCTTCTTCAACGGCACGGAGATCAGCGGCAGCATCCTCCTGACCTACCTCCCCGTGTCCCTGCTGTACATCAGCTCCATGACCATCGGCTACATCGGCCTTCGGTACATCGAGCTGTCCATCTCCTCCCCCATCTGCAACTCCTCCGGCGCGCTGGTGGCCGTGCTGGCCCTGGCCACCGGCGGCCTGGGTGAGCTTGTGCCCGCCCAGCTCATGGCCACGGCCCTGGTGTGCGTGGGCGTCATCGGCCTGGGCATCGTGGAGGCCCGCGAGGACGACGACCTCCGCGCCGCCCGCCAGCAGGCCAGCAACCACCGCTACGCCAAGTCCGCCCTGGCCCTGGTGCTGCCCATCATCTACTGTTTGCTGGACGCGCTGGGCACGTTTGCCGACAGCCGCGTGCTGGAGACGCTGGACGAGGACAGCGCCAACTGCGCCTATGAGCTGACGTTCCTGCTGGCGGCCATCGTCTGCTTCGTCTACGTGGTGCTCATCAAAAAGAGCCGCCTCGTCCCCAAGCGGGAAGGCCCGAAGTACGTGGGCGCGCTGTGCGAAACGGCGGGCCAGTTCGCCTATATCTACGCCCTGGCCGACACGGAGCACGTGGCCCTGGCCGCGCCCATCATCTCCGCCTACTGCGTGGCCTCCGTGCTGTGGAGCAGACTGTTCCTCAAGGAAAAGCTCAGCTGGAAGCATTACGCCATGATCCTCCTGGTGGTCATCGGCATCGTCATCCTCGGTCTCTACGACGCATAAGATAAGAAAACGGGAGACACGCGAAAGCGTGTCTCCCGTTTTCTTATGCTTACCGGCCTGTCATGGCGGTCATGACCTCGAACTCCTCCGCGTTCAGCGTCTTGGTCATGGCCAGGCCCTCGTCGATGTCCACGTTGACGATCTGCTCCCCGGCGGTGCAGACGATGCGGTTCGTCTCTCCCTCCGCCAGCAGCCGCACCGCCTCGTAGCCCATCCGGGTGGCGGTGACGCGATCCTTGGCCGTGGGGCTTCCGCCCCGCTGGATGTGGCCCAAAATGGTGACGCGGGGATCGAGGCCCAGCTCCTTCTGGATCTGCTCGCCCACGGCGATGCCGCTGGCCGCGCCCTCGGCCACCACGATCATATAATTCGTCTTGCCGCTGAGCCGCGCCCGGCGGATCTTCTCCGCCACGTGCTGCTCAAAGTCGAAGGGCCGCTCCGGCACTAACACCGCCGTTGCGCCCACGGCCAGGCCCACATACAGCGCCAAATACCCGGCCCGGTGGCCCATGACCTCCACCACGGAGCAGCGCTCGTGGGACTGCATGGTGTCCCGCAGCTTGTCGATGCACTCCACCGCCGTGTTGGCGGCGGTGTCGAAGCCGATGGTGTAGTCCGTACATACAATGTCGTTGTCGATCGTGCCGGGGATGCCCACCACCGAGACGCCGAACTTGGACAGATCCTGCGCCCCGCGGAACGTGCCGTCGCCGCCGATGGCCACCAGTCCGTCCAGCCCCAGCAGCTTGCAGGTGGCGTAGGCCTTCTCCTGCCCCTCCTTGGTGCAGAACTCGTCGCACCGGGCGCTGTACAGCACCGTGCCGCCCCGGTTGATGATCCGGCTGACGCTGGCGTTGTCCATCTCCAGAATGTCGCCGGAGATCAGGCCCTGATACCCGCGGCGGATGCCCACGCACTCGATGCCCCGGGCCAGCGAGCTGCGGACCACGGCACGGATACAGGCGTTCATGCCCGGCGCGTCACCGCCGCTGGTCAATACGCCGATACGCTTCACTGCATTTTCCATATTCCAAGACCTCACTTTGTAACGGGAAGTTTCCCTTTGCGTTTTCTGTTGTCGCCGTTATTGTACCATACGTTTGGTCTGTTTGCAAGACGGCAGGGCAAAAAACCTGCTATACACCCGCCGCGAAATGTGCTATGATATAGTGCAGTATGTATCCTGACCGAAAGGAGTGACCTCCATGCATCCCCAGTTCGCCCAACTGACCGTCACCTGGTTTCGCCGCGCCTTTGTCTACACCGGCTCTATCGGCGAGTTCCGCTACCGCTTCGCCTGTGATGAAAAGGAGAAGCTCATCCACGCCGCCGTCTATTCCAACCTCTGCTACGAGCTGGCACAGGACAAGGTGGAGCAGGACTTCTCCTGGGACGAGCCCGGCGTGGCGCAGGTAAAGGACTGGCTGCAAGAGCATTACGAGCAGTACCTGGCCCAGCAGGCGTAGTCCCTCGGGGTGCATCGCCCCAAACACCACGCAGCGGTGTCATTCCGAGCCAGTCCGCAGACTGGCGTGGGAATCCGTCCCCCCTGCCGCAAAAAAGGAAAGCCGCCCTCCGGGCGGCTCTCTTTACCTCAATTCACGCCAGCGTGCCGTCGATGTTCACCACCTGCACCGTTAGAGGAATGTCCTTCCCGCTGCGCGCCAGCGCCGCTCTGACGGCGTGCTCCAGCCCGCCGCAGCAGGGCACTTCCATCCGCAGCAGCGTGACGGAGCGGATGTCGTTGCCTTGCAGCACCGCCGCCAGCTTCTCCGTGTAGTCCACGCCGTCCAGCTTGGGACAGCCGATGAGCAGCTTCCGCCCCGCCAAAAAACTGCCGTGGAAGTCTCCGTAGGTATATGCCGCGCAGTCCGCCGACACCAGCAGGTCGCAGCCGTCGAAGTACGGCGCGTGTACCGGCGCTAATTTCAGCTGCACCGGCCAGTTGGTCAGCTGACCCGTCACGCCCTGCACCGCCGTCTCCTGCTTCCGCTCCGCCATCATGCGGATGCGGCTGCCGGGGCAGCCGCCGCTGTGGGCCACTTTTTTCGCCGCCTGGGACGCCTTCACCGCCGCCTCGTCATAGGCCGGCGCTTCCCGCTCCTCAAAGGTGATCGCCCCGGTGGGACAGGCGGGCAGACAGTCACCCAGCCCGTCGCAGTAATGCTCCCGCATGAGCTTCGCCTTGCCGTTCACCAGGTCGATCGCGCCCTCGTGGCAGGCGTGGACGCACGCGCCGCAGCCGTTGCACTTTTCCTCGTCGATATGGATGATCTTGCGGATCATAGTCAAATCCCCTTTCGCATCTTGTGTACGGTGCCATCATACGCCGATGGCGCAAAGCAGTCTGTCGCATTTGCAACAGACTGCTTTGACAATTTCTCTTAATCCCGCCATGTGCTCCGCAGCAGCAGCGCCACCATGGGCATCAGCTCCAGACGGCCCATGAGCATCTCCAGCGACAGCGTGATCTTACTCAGCGGCGACAGGATGGCGAAGTTCTCCATCGGGCCTAGCAGGCCCAGGCCCGGCCCGACGTTGCTGATGCACGTCAGCGACGCGGCAAAGGACTCCTGAAAGCCGAAGTTGTCCCAGCTCACCACCAGCGCGCCCACCAGCAGCACCAGCACATACGCCGCCATGAACGCCCCGGCGGCGGACACCACACGTTCCTCCACGGCCTGTCCGTCCATCTTCACCACGCTGACGTGGTTGGGATGGGCCAGCCGCTTCAGCTCCCGCTTCAGGCTCTTGCACAGGATCATCACCCGTGAGATCTTGATGCCGCCGGAGGTCGAGCCGGCGCACGCGCCGGTGAACATCAGCATCACCAGCGCCATCCGGCAGAACGTGGGCCACTGGGCGAAGTCCACCGTGGCATAGCCCGTGGTGCTGATGATGGTCACGGTCTGGAACGCCGCATCGGTGACGGACTGACTGAAGGGTATGCCTGCCTGCACGTGCAGGTTGAGGCACAGCAGCAGCGTGGTACACACCACCACGCCCACGTATACCCGCAGCTCCTCGCTGCGGAGCACCGTTTTCAGCTTGCCCCGCACCGCCAGAAACATCAGCGAGAAGTTCACGCCCGCCAGGAAGGAGAACACGGTGATGATCCACATCACAGCGACGCTCTGTCCGGCGATGGACACATCCCGTGTAGAGAAGCCGCCGGTGGCCATGGTGGTCAGCGCATGGTTGACGGCGAAAAACCAGTCCTCTCCGGCGATACGCAGGCACACCGCCTCCGCCGCCGTCAGCGCCACATAGATGACGTACAGGATCTTGGCCGTGCCGCCCACCTTGGGCACTAATTTGGACTTGATCGGGCCGGGGCTCTCCGCCCGCATGAGGAACACCGCGCCCTCGCCCTGCCTGGGCGTCAGCGCTAGAAACAGCACCAGCACGCCCATGCCGCCCATCCACTGGGTCAGGGAGCGCCAGAACAGCACGCTTTTCGGCAGCCATTCCACGCCGTTGAACACCGTCGAGCCGGTGGTGGTCAGACCCGACACCGTCTCAAACACCGCGTCCACATAGGAGTCCAGCACCCCGGTGAGCATATACGGTATCGCGCCGAACAGCGACAGCAGTATCCAGCTCAGCGCCACGGCCATAAAGCCGTCCCGGCTGTGCATCTGCGCCTTCTTCGGCTTCACCAGGTGCAGCAGCGTTCCCACGACGCCGCACAGCGTGGCCGACAGCAAAAACGCCAACCAGCAGTTCTCGCCGTATAGCAGCGCCACAACGGGCGGCAGCATGAGAAACCCCGCCTCCACCCACAGGATATAGCCCATCGTGTTGAAAATGAGCCGAAAGTTCATAGAAATACCTCTCCACGCGCCCGCTGTCACGCGGGCAGAAAACAGGCACTCCTCCGCCAAGGCCGCGACGGGAGTGCCTCCGAACGCCCTCATTATATAACCCCGCCCAATGCCTGTCAAGTGCGGCGAAAAGAAGCCGCCCTGCCGGGCGGCCTTCCTTTTATCATATCACATAGTTGTCCCCTGCCGGCACATTCATCAGGTCGGCCAGGGTGATGCGGCTGAAATAGTCCCGTGTCAGGTCGTAATACCCCTGCCATACGCCCAGCGTGCGGCACTCGCCCGCCCGGTCACACACAGCCGCCTCCGGCTGCAAGCAGGCCACCGGCGCTAAGTCGCCCTCGGCCAGCACCAGTATCTCCCACAGCGTATACTCCTCCGGCTGCCGCGTCAGCCGGTAGCCGCCGCCGATGCCGTGTACACTTTCCACCAGCCCCGCTGCCTTCAGCGCCGGCATGAGCCGCTCGATGTACTTCAACGAGATACCCTGCCGCCCGGCTACCTCCTTCATGGGGATGAACTCCCCGTTTCTGTGCTCCGCCAGATCCAGCAGTATGCGAATGGAATACCGCCCCTTTGTCGAGATCATACGCGCCCCTCCTGTCGCTTGATGGCCATAGTATACCACCAAACCGGTAGGTTAGGCAAGTTTAATTTTGCTTTGCCCGCTTATGGGCCGCGATGGCCAGCACGACGCAGGCGATGACCACCGCCGCCACCGCGATCCACCGGGCCGTGCCCCAGGGCGCTGCCGCGTCCGTCAGCTCCGCGTAGAGCTACTGCCCCCGTGACACGCCGCTGGTGGGATACGCCGCGTAGGCCGCCGCCGCGTCCCAGCAGGCAATGCACCGCCCCAGCTCCACCGCCAACACCAGCGCGCAGCCGCCGTAGGCAGTCCAGCGCAGGGGCTTGCTCCGCAGCAGCGGCTCTTTCAAGATCGCGCCGCACAGCGCCAGCAGCCCCGCCGCCAGCAGCGGCAGGATGAACCAGACCGACTCCTGCCGGAGCGTCAGATCCGCCCAGCCTTCTCGCCGCACGACCCCGCCGTGCAGCGTGTAGAGGCTCATGATCTTCCGATACGGCAGCAGGCCCACCGCCCACATATACGACCACAGGTACGCCGGCGGCAGCAGCATCACCAGCCTCCGCCGCAGGTCGTCCTTACTCCGGCATGGACTCCAGCCCAGCCACACAAATAGCGCCGCCGCCAGCAACAGCAGCCACGCCCAGGATGCGTAGAGCAGCACCAGCGCCACCGCCATGACCATCACCGTGGCCGCGTAGCCGATGCGAAACCGCAGCTTCCCCCGCCGCTCCAGATACGTCTCCACCTCGCGCTGCACGTTGTCGTCGCTGACGGCCCTGGGGCGGGTCTCCCCCGCCAGGATGTCGTCCGCCGTCACGCCGTACAGCGCCGCCAGCGCCGGCAGCGCCCCGATGTCCGGCAGCCCCGCGCCGCTCTCCCATTTGCTCACGGTCTTGTTGGACACACCTAATATGTCCGCCACCTGCTGCTGGGTCATGTCCCGTCCCTTCCGCAGCGATGCCAAATATGCGCCGGTCTTTTCCACGTTCATGGCCGCGCCCTCCTTCTTTTTGCTGCCTCCAGTATACCACACCCCGGAATTTTGTCCATCCCTGGCCCTTTGACTTTGTCCACGGAGCGTGGATACCGCCGTTTCCCCGGAAAAATCGCCTCTATCGCCGAAATTATCCTTGACACCGGCCCTGGCCTATGGTAATATAATCAAGCTGACGATTTGAGCGGAGGGCGCACGCGGGTGTAGCACAATGGCCAGGGCACCAGCCTTCCAAGCTGGGGATGCGGGTTCGATTCCCGTCACCCGCTCCAACTTGACAGATACGCGCCAGTAGCTCAGTTGGATAGAGCAACTGCCTTCTAAGCAGTAGGCCAGGGGTTCGAGTCCCTTCTGGCGTGCCATTTTCCCTGGAGTGTCAGCACTCTTCCCGTGCGGATGTATATGTGGTGGGTGTAGCTCAGTTGGTTAGAGCACCGGATTGTGGTTCCGGGTGTCGAGGGTTCGAGTCCCTTTACCCACCCCACACAACGATGAGGGATCGGGAGTGTCCCGATCCCTCATTCGCTTTTTCCACACAGGGGTGTCGCCAAGTGGTAAGGCAAGGGACTTTGACTCCCTCATCCGCTGGTTCGAGTCCAGCCATCCCTGCCAGCGCAGTATAGGGCCAGCCCCTTTTGATATAAGGAACGACAAGTGCATACGCTTCGTTAGCTCAGTCGGTAGAGCACCTGCCTTTTAAGCAGGGTGTCCGGGGTTCGAATCCCCGACG
>CAMDUN010000030.1:0-23455 GCA_945878665.1 uncultured Clostridia bacterium
TTCAGGTCTGCCGGAGCCTGCAAACAATTTTGCGCATAAATCTTGACGGCACCCCCAATAAGGCTAAAAATAAGGCTAAAACCTGTTTTCGGGCATAAAAAAGCTCCCGAAACACAGGTGTTTCGGGAGCTTTGTCTGGAGGTGACACCCGGATTTGAATTGCCCGAGGTATGTATTGCTGTGGCGCATTTGTTACGATTCGGGTGCTTAGTATGCGGAATACAGCCACTTTTGGTGCTTACCTGTGTTATTGCTTCTGGGACGCTTATTCTCCTTCAAGGGAAAAAATAAGGGAAAACTTTTTCTGAAAATTTGATAGCGAAATCATGTGTTCCTGCCCATGGATTTGCATCTGTTCTTATCCTATGCGGTTCGTTTTTTGCACAATTATAAAGTGAATTACCTAACATTGTTATAATCAGGCGTGAGCTGCGCACGGTGGGATATACCGACAAGCGTAAATTCTATCTCACGTCAAAAGGAGGCAAACCGCGATGGTGCCATATGTCAACTATAATGAATTGGATGAGTTTTACACATTAAAAGGAGTTTGTGATCTTCTGAAAATGGATAAAGAAGCATTAAGGAAGAGCTGTAAGAAGTACGACATCAACCCGCAGCGCAATGAAATCGGTGACTGGGGCTTGAGCCGCTACGATCTGCGCCGTCTGCACAATTTTTTATACAAGGAGGGCAGATCTGGTACCAATGGAAAGGACGACGATCCGTGGGCGTGACTGAACTGCTAACGGTGGCCGAAACCGCTACACTGCTGAAGACCACAAAGCAGCAAGTGCGAAAGATGATCGCGCAACAATTGATCCCGGCGTTGAAGATTGGCCGTGAATGGCGAATCAGCAAAGTGTATCTGGAAGCGTTTCTGCAAAGCGAGATGGGGTGATGATCGGCGAAAAAGAGGCCGTA
Organism: uncultured Clostridia bacterium; assembly: GCA_945878665.1. GTDB lineage: Bacteria > Bacillota > Clostridia > Oscillospirales > Oscillospiraceae > Vescimonas. Next base: position 925 of record CAMDUN010000030.1, read on the forward strand.
AACACGGCCTCTTTCCCCTCTATATTTACTTGAGAGTGAAAAGTTCTTGTAACTTTTTCAAAGCTTGAAAGTGCAAAAAATCCCTGTTAAAAACGTATGTTCTTTGATTTTTCGCCTTTCAGCATAGTATTTTTTCAAAGTGCACTTTCGTACCATACATTTTATTTCATTTGACGTTCCCGAATAAACTTGGTTATGAAGGAGTCGGGGTGTTGAAGTAAAAGATGATTTATTTGCCAGCCCATATACCATCTGACTCTGGCTTCGCTGACTCTGCTTTTGGATTTGGTTCTGGTATAAAAAAGAGTACTGAGATCACCTTCTGTGGCTTCCTGTACAGCCAAAAGCTGCAGGATACCAAATGCGATACAGCTGATCTGTACAAAAACTTCTATGGACTGAACTTTTTCAATGATCTTTCTTTGTGCTTTGAGGTCTGTCACTTTCTGCAGTGCATCCGGTGCTTCCTTTTTCTTGAAGTGGTTCAGCTTTTCAAGGGTTTTTGTCCAGAAATGATAACAGAATGCCCCTGTCTGCTGTTTCATTTCGCGAAAGCAGTTCTCTATGCAGAACCGCCTGGAATACAGCTCTATGATCTGTACTGCCGTCGGGGTAAGATCTGTACTGACCAGGATACTTCTCTGGCCGTCATATTCCACAAGCACAAACCGGAGCTTCTGATAGAGTTTCTGTCCCCAGAGCAGATCCATGCATTTATATCGGACAGACTGGTTTCTTCCATATATAGAAACAAAGGCTTCCGGAAAGGAATCAGGATCTTCTGTAAACTGTTTCCAGAGATAGACCGTATCGCCTTTCTTTTTAGGACGGCCACGTTTCTTTATTGGTTCAGCAACCGGTTCCTCATATGCGATACAGTTGCGTTTCGCTTTGGTAACAAGTTCAAGCCGTTTCCCTTTTGTACCTGCATTGAGCTGGTTCAGTTTACGTAGCGCCGGGACAGTGAGGAAGTACCGATCCAGCAGAAAGATACTCTTTCCGAATGTTTTGGCTGCTTCATAACCGTTTTCTATCATTTGGACCACATGGCTTTCCGTACTGACCGTGCTCCCTTCCCATCCAGCCGCAGACTGCAATCCGTCCTGGATATTTATTTTCAGCGGAATGCAGAAAAACCGGTTGGATTTTGAGATTACTGCACCAACGGCACCAAAAAGATGCCCAAAGATATACTCACCTTTGGAAGAGTCTTCGGAATCCTGATGAAGTTTCTTAACTCCGGGCATATGGTAAGCCTCTTTTGACTGCTTGACCCCGTCACCAATCAGAACGGTTTTCCCATCAACCTGATAAAGCAGTCCTGAACCCCGGACAACTTCACACCATCTTTGTCGGATTGCCGACAGCTGATAAGCCTTGGAACGGAAGAAATGAAGCATAGTTTCATAACAATTTCCATCAAGACTAAGAGCACGAATGACAGAAGTTACGCCAAGGTGATCGTATCGAACCATAAAACCAATAACAAGGATCACAAACCATTGATAGGTAGCCTTCCGGTGGAATAAATTCCGGAAATCATCCAGAACTTTTTCAATCAGATGAAATCTCGTAAAATCATTTGTCTGTGTTGCAGCTTTATTATTTACACTCCTGCAAATGAATGATATAATCTGTATACATAAGCATTCTCCTTTGTGTGAGTATTGATTGGTTTTGGTGATTTCATTATAGCACACATCAGTGGATGCTTATATGTTTATTTAGAACTTTTCACTCTCAAGTAGGCTTAAAAAGGAGGAAAATTATATGAATTCTAAAAAAAATAATAGTAAAATTTCCATTATTGGAGGAATTATTGCAATCGTTTGTGGTCTGATTGCTTTGTTAGGAAGAGTGCTCAGCGCAGATATGTCAAATATTTCTGTGGATGTCATTATTATTGTAGTTGGATGCATTCTGATTATTTCCGGAATTATTCAGAAAAAAAAGAACGGTTAATATCGGTCAAGTATAATCAATCAAATACAAAATATGTTTTAAGGAGATTTTATTTATGTCAACTTGAGAGCGAAAAGTTCTTGTAATCTTCTCACAGTTTGAAAGCACAAAAAATCCCTGTTAAAAATTTATGTTCTTTGATTTTTTGTCTTTCAGTATAGTATTTTTTCAAAGTGCACTTTCTTATCATGCATTTTACTTCATTTGACGTTCCCGAATAAACTCTGATATGAAGGAATCAGGGTTCTGAATCTGTATACATAAGCATTCTCCTTTGTGTGTTTGTTAATGGTTTTGGTGATTTCATTATAGCACACATCGGTGGATGCTTATAGTTTATTTAGAACTTTTCACTCTCAAGATATTTAGTATCCCCCTTTTTCCGTATCAGATGGGTGCAATTCGCTTTGGATGGCCTCGGTTTTTCTCCCGGTGCGGCACGTTTTAAAATGTCGATATACGTAGCAGATAATGATTGCCAAAGATACCCACTGGGCGGTTGAAAAACCAAGAAAGAAGCCGCGAATAGCATCTCCGCGAAAGAACTCGATACAAAAGCGGAAGATAGCATAGGTTACGAGATATATTTGCAAGGTGTCAGTTTTTGGTTGCTTTTTCTCGCAGAAAAGAAGAACAGCAAAAAGCAAGAACTCAAAACCCGCCTCTATCAGTTGTACCGGAAGCCTGTCTAGCGTAAAGATACCGAATAGCTCTGCGGGGGTGGCAAGTTTGACACCATAGCAGCACCCGGCCATAAAACAGCCGATACGTCCAAACCCATGAAACAGCGGGAATGCAGGGACGACCATGCGGTAGATCCGGCCTCGTAAATCTGAGCCCTTTTTTGCATACAGATAGATGGCCAAAATCACACCCAACAATCCGCCATAAAACACATAGCCACTATTTGGAATTAGCATCAACAGGTTCCTGGCGGAGAAATTCTCTATAAGCCAAGGGACTTGGGTTAATGCGTACATGAGCTTGCTCCCCAAAACGCAGCCGACAGCACACAGAGCAACCAGTTTCAAAAACTGGGTAAACGCGATATTGAAGCGGTCCAGACGGGAGTATAGAAATAATAGGGTTGCAAATGCGCCAATAAACGCCAATACGCCATAGGACGGGAGTGTGATCTGAATATACGGGCACATCAGTTTATACCTGAGAACACTTCTGCATCGCGCAGGGAATCAAGAGGCCAGTTGCCTGATTTAACGCAGCCGTTATTGTCTCCGCCAATCGTCAGAATATGACTACCATCATCGGTATTCCCGTAAAATACAGAGGTTGAACTATTGTCATCATCATCTGTGACCGTGATGCAGCCTGAATAACAGCTCTTTTGGTCATAGCCACAGCCAAGGCAACCAGAACCATAGTACTGTATATCACAACCGCTGCCGTTCATTTTTGTTTCTCCGGCTTCGATATATTTGAAGGAAACTTCTTTGCAGGATTGCGCCCACAGACAACTATCGCACCCTTTGCCGGAACCCAAGCATCCACCGCAGCCGGGAACGGATAAGCCACTGATCTGATAGGACTCGTCCTTTATGCTCCCGCATTGAACAGTTTCACAAGACTGGTTTCCGCCACAACCTGTGAGTGCAAGAATTCCAAGACAGGCAACGGTCAGAAGCATTAAAACAAAGAACTGTTCTGGTTTTGACTTTTTATCAATCTTTTTCATTTCTCTTTCTCCAATTCAAAATTTACCATTTTATGGCATACCCGTTGCTTTCCATCCAAATGAATGCAATGCTTATGCCTATTGCCAGAAGTGAGAGCAAAACCCATTTTGCGATTTTGCCGGGGCGCATCTCTTTGATCCGCGCAACATTCTCCTCGCGTTCATCTTCATCGAAGTTGAACCTTGAAACTGCAAAGGGAATCGGTGCTGAGATGAGGTAGCCCACATAATAACCCAACGTAGCCTTCTGGAAAAAAGCCAGCACCAGAGTCACGCAATATTGTGCTATGGCAAAAAGCATGTACTTGAGCAAGACCCAGAAAAGCCCAAGAAAAGCCCAAATAATGTTGCCAACGATTCCATAGTCAAACCCGCCTATGTATTCGTAAAATGCGCCGACAAAGATTTCCACGATTGCATGCCCAAAGATCAGAACGCCATTCCGGAGTCCATCCACATAGCCGAGATCATTGGAAACTTCCTGTGTGGGCATTACTAAATTCTGACCTAAGAACGGTACGGTTTTAGAGGCTAGAGCGGGGGTGAATTTCAGGCCGAAGGCAACGGTACAGGCAACAATAATGAGAACGATGACCCCGCTTATGACAGACAGCTTTTTTGCCGCTTTTAACTCTTTTTCGTTTTCGTTCTCAAACAATGTGTCCCGTAGCTCTTCCTGCTGAGCATCCGGAAGGTCGCTTTGTGCTATGGCATTGCGAAGATCCTCGGCAGCACTTTTTGCTTCCGGTGCGGCAACCTGCTCCCGTAGCGTGTCATAGGCAGCCTTAGCCGCCGCTGCGCGTTCCTGCGTGGGGTATTCAGTGCCGAATACAGTTCGCTTTACGCGGTCGATGCCCGCCAATAGCTGATTGATCTCGGCTAAGTAGATGTCCTGTATCTGTGAGGGATAACCGATCCTTTTTATATCGTTCTTGAGAGCAACAAGAGCCGTTTCTGCCTCAATGTCATCTCCGCATTGCTTTAACCGGGCATAAAGGATGTTGTCATATCCCCGCAGAGATTCAGCTTCGTCTGCATTATCACAGATGATAGGTTCAACTCCTGCTAACCGAGGTTCGACAGTGCGCGCTGCAAGCTCGGCTGCCTGTCGGCGCTTGCAAATTTCGTTTTGCGCATTAACTGCTATCGGAGAGTGATACTCTGCTAACGCGGCCTCCGCTTGCTTCAATGTCAACAGATTACCGCCATCGGCAGTACGCAGAATTCGGCGGACATCGGCAGACTCTTTTCTGGCTTGATCAGCCGCCTCACGGGTGCTGCAAACAATGCCATCAACGGTTCGGTATTCTTCATCAAATCTCTTTACAGCTTGTAATACTGTCTGCGTTTCCAGCAGCGGCTCAAAATATGCCAGCTTTTTGCGATAGGCGTCGATCTTCTCCTGGGCAGCCAAGGCTTGCTGTTCGGTGTCAATGGTGAACGACTCTGCGAATTTTGCCAGCAAGGATCGCTTTTCCTCATCGACTGTGAGAACACCGAAGTAGTGCGCTGTGTTGGAAAGATGTCCGTCCTGATCTCCGTAGTGCTGTAAGACATAGCTGTACCAACGTGCCTGATAGGGATCAAGGTCAAACACGCGGAGCAGTGCAGCCTGTTTGTCGTCTTCTGTAGGCAGCTTGTCCACATTGGAGAGGATCGCTTCGCCCTGACGATGCTCCTCCGGGGTGACAAGTCCGCTGGCCGGGACGTGATCAATGTCCAGTTCATCCAGGCAGCAGACCAGCGCAAAGTGCAGGTTAAACACAGAGAGCCGAAGACCCTTTAACAGTGTCTTGCAGGTATTGGGATCATCGTAAATCTTGGATAATTTGAAGCTGGTAGCAATGGATGAGAAAGTTCTGCCAATGGCGTTGAATACCATGTGGCCAGCCCCCATTACCAAGTTCAGCGCACCGGCGGTTACAGCACCGGAGAGCGCACCGGCCAGGCCAAAGCCACCGCCCTGCCATCTGGCGCGGCCTTCCCTTCTCGCCTTGCGGTATTCATTCAATTCCTCTTCGTCCATGACTACTTCGGCATAACGGTCGTATACATCGTTGAATGCTTCGGCGCATGGTTCTGCAAAGGACTGATAGCGCTCCGCAAAGGTCTGCACATCTATGTCGATCACGCCGTGATGAATCAATGTGGTGATGCAGTGATCCAATGTCGGAGCAAGGCAATCGTGCATTTGCTCACCCAAACCGTTAATGACCTTCTGAATAGAGCCATCCTGCTTATATAGCTTTTCATACTGCACCGCCGCTTCGTTGGCCATCCTTATGAAGTCCATGCGGATGGCGTTGTAAGCGACACGATTTGGTGGGACTTGTACCGTTTGACCGAAAATGACTATTTTGTCGCATGAATCCATTTGTGCTTTCCTCCCCTTGACGTGCATGGAGTATTTCTGATACAGAAGTTCTATTGACAATTGATATTCAGACTTTGACGAGTCAAGCTCCCTTTTGGAGCAGAGAAAAATATGCACAGAAAAACACATAATTATATCTGATAAATATAATACTATAATTGAAAGCTCATGTCAATTGCTTTGCATTTCCGATACCATATTATCGGGAGTTGATGCTAATGAAAGAGCAGTACGCTGACAAATATTTGCAGTTGGGATTGAAAATTGCCTATTATCGTAAGCTGCGGGGGCTGACGCAAGAACAGCTTGCCGAGGAGCTTGGGCGAAGTCCGGCCTTTATCGGACATGTAGAAGCGCCCAATATCAACAAAGCGATCTCGTTGGATACGCTGTTTGGCATTGCGGAAGTGCTGGATGTGCAGCCGTATAAGTTCTTACTTTTTGATGAGTGATACTGGGAGAAGAACCCTACGTTTCCGTTTTGACAGGGAACTCCAAATATGTAATATATAAGTGAAGGCCTCCGGGTGATCCCCGGAGGCCAATTTTATATTTTGGAGGACTTTTGTTATGACCGAACTCCGCACCTGCGCCCACTGCGGTACTGCCGAAGGAGAGCTTACCGAGTTCAACGGCAGGCTCTACTGCCCCGACTGTTTGGACGACCTGACCCTTGTCTGCACCGACTGCGGCAGCCGTTTCCTACGCACCCACAACCGCAGTGAGAACGATGACTTCCCCATCTGCCCCGAATGCTACGACCGGGACTACACCCGCTGCGTCCGCTGCGGGCGCATCATCGACACCGACCACTGCTGGTATCCGCTGGACAACGACGATCCCTACTGTGCCGATTGCTGCTCTACCATCGAGAACAGCCCCATCCACGACTACTACTTCAAGCCTTACCCCATCTTCTACGGCGACGGCCCGCGCTATTTCGGCGTGGAGCTGGAGATCGACGACGGCGGTGAATGCGACAGCAGTGCGGAGGCGCTGATGGACATCGCCAACCAGTCGAAGACGCTGGCCTACTGCAAGCACGATGGCTCACTGGATGACGGCTTCGAGATCGTCACCCATCCCATGTCGCTGGACTGCCAGCTGCATGAGATGCCCTGGGCAGAGGTGCTGGATAAAGCCATCAGTATGGGCTACCTGTCCCACCAAGCGGGCACCTGCGGGCTGCACATACATGTGTCCCGCAGGGCCTTCGGAGAGACGCTGGACGCACAGGACAACGCCATTGCCCGCGTGCTGTTCTTTGTGGAGCGCCACTGGGCAGAGCTGCTGCGCTTTTCCCGCCGGACACAGCGGCAGCTGGACCAGTGGGCTGCCCGCTACGGCTACCGGGATCGACCGGGTGAAATGCTGGAACACGTCAAAAAAGGCCACGGCAGCCGCTACACCTGCGTCAACCTCACCAACGTGGACACCATCGAATTCCGTATGTTCCGGGGTACGTTGAAACTGAATACGCTTATCGCCACATTGCAGATGGTGGATCACATCTGCGATGCGGCGATTTTTATGTCCGATGACGAGCTGCACGATCTGTCCTGGAGCAGCTTCGTCAGCGCCATCAAGGAGCCGGAGCTGGTGCAGTACCTGAAGGAGCGCAATCTCTACATCAATGAGCCGGTTGAGGGAGAGGGGGAAGTCTGATGTGCTGCCTGTTTGGAATTTACGACTACGGCCATAGCCTGACCGCCGCGCAGAAGAAGCGTCTTGTTTCTGCGTTGGCCGTTGCCAGCGAAGATCGCGGTACGGACGCCACCGGCATCGCCTATAACCACAACGGTCACCTGACCGTCTACAAGCGCCCCTATCCTGCGCACCTGATGCGGTTCAGGCTGCCCGATGATGCTGTCTGCATTATGGGGCATACGCGCATGACCACGCAGGGCGATGAGAAGCACAACTACAACAACCACCCCTTCGAGGGCACAGCGGGTATCCCCTTCGCGCTGGCGCACAACGGTGTGCTGTATAACGACCTGACCCTGCGAAAGGACAAGAACCTGCCCCCTACCCGAATCGAGACGGACAGCTATGTGGCCGTGCAGTTACTGGCACAGCAGGACGATCTGAGCTTCCGGAGCATCCGCAGCACCGTAGAGTCCCTCAGAGGTACGCTGACGCTGTCTGTTTTGGACAGCAGGGACAATCTCTACATCATCAAGGGCAACAATCCGTTGGCACTGTATCACTTCCCGCAGATGGGACTGTTTGTCTACGCCAGCACGGAGCAGATACTCAAGAAGGGGCTGAAAAAGGGCATGCCGCGCATGGAGCAGCCCTTTGAGGTGATGATCCGGGAGGGGGATATATTGCGGATAGACCGGCAGGGGCAGTACAGCGTTGAGCGCTTTGATACCCGCAACCTCTGGGACGGTACGGCACACTTCAGTTGGCCGTATTGGGACGTGTACGCCGGACAGGACGAGTATATCAACGATCTGAAATCCGTGGCGGCCGCCTACGGCTACACACCCCACGACATAGACGTGTTCCTTGGTTATGGTCTTTGCCCGGAGGAGATAGAGGAGATCATGTGCTGCGGGGAGGTATAAAAAATGCGAGTAGTAATGGTAGAAGTTGGGAGGAAAGCCTGTGAAATGGAATTGGAAGATAGCCTTGCAAGTATGCAGCGTGCTGTTGGCGGTCTTATTCAAGTTGTGTACGAACCCGGAGGACGAGACGCAGCCCTGATCTGCAACGATGAGGGCAAGCTGCTGGGACTGCCGCTGAACCGCGCCCTGCGAGATGAGAACGGAGAAATCTATGATGCCATCGCGGGGACATTCTTCATCTGCGGCGCACCGGCAGACAGCGAGAACTTCACATCCCTGACGGACGAGCAGATTGACTATTGGCTCAGACGTCTTGCCAAGCCGGAATTCTTCGTCAACGTCAACGGTCAGATCATCTGCGTCCCGGTGGAAGATCCGGGGGCGTAAAAGCAGAACATTACCCCGGTAGGGCATATCGCCCTACCGGGGCAGTGTTTTCGCGTTCTTTTAGTCTCTTTTGGGCGTGGGGAAACTTCGTATTCGCCATCAGCTTCCCTCACAACTACAGAAAAAGTTGCCCCGTATACTCACAAGAACAACATGCAGTCTGACCCGCTTAACAAGCACCTTGTGCTTAATACGGGCCATCCTTTTTCTGTTCTTGTTCGGTCAGCTAGGAAAAATTACTTCAAAGGGTACAAACTCTATAAAATGTGAATAGAGATTTTACCCCTGAAGAAATTGTACATCAAAACCAAATTTTGTGTTGAAGAGCGCTTTTGCCGCACGTTTCAGGATATCCCGTGCGTCATCGTTCAGCACCTGGCGCATGGCGTGCTCAGTTAAAAGCGCCTTTAGCTCTGCCTGTATACTCTCTTGACCGATATGCTTATTCACATATTGCTTGCAGAAGTTGACAATACCATATTCTCGACATAAAGCCCCCCATGCAAGTTTGCTTGAAGAAATATAACAGAGCTTCGCGGCGTCGGCAATTATCAGTGTATCGGTACTCCAAGCCCGCTGATATTGGGACAATTCTGCTTTCCATTTTGCCCGGTTTTGCTTAATACGTTTGGCTATCTCATCCACCGCAGAGGGATGATCTTTGAGAAATTCAGCATATCCGCCCCTTGTGTGGAGTGGTGAAGCACTTTGGTAACTATATAGTCGTTCCGGTTGGGTGGGAAGGCAGGAGTTAATAGCTCCGCTGATTAAAAGCTGCAGACGGATCAATGGAAAGCTGTTCGGCCTCATGCGGCCGTTGGTATCCAATATCTTATGCCAAAGGGTGGCTTCCTCAGATGAGCTGACTCTGTTCCCAAAAACGGAGATAAACAGCTCCCAGCTTTTTTTACATTGTGCACTGCAGACATCTAAAACCGTGATGGCTTCCTCCAAGAGCCGCATTCCCTTGATTCGCAGGCGAATGTCAGATTTGCGGGTGCTGTTATACCCCAACGTTGACAGCATTACTTCAAGCTGCTCGCAAGAAAGACCGTCTTTAAGAACTTCGGTAAATCTCGGCATAGCCAAAATGCAGATCAACCAAAAGGGCTGTTTACGAACATTCTGATTCCGCAGCAAGATTTCAAAATCACTTGACGTGATAGCTGCATCGGAGCCGCGCAACTCCTTCAAATAGTCGGTTGCTGCATTATAGAGATTATCTGAATTGTGACCGCGTATATCGCAAGCACCTGTTGAAGAAAAATCCAGTTGGTTTTCGCCGCACAAAAGCCACGACGCAATGTTGCCGGGTGACATAGCAGTTGTCTCGGATAAAGCGGCTCTCCACAATGCATTCATCTGCTCTGAGAGAGACTTGTCTTCTTCGAATTGCACATATTCCCATGCGCGGTAGCCACGCTGGAAATGGGCACTGGCATCACGGTAACCATTGTACATATTAAGCAGCTTCATATATCGCGGGACGATCTCAGTGACAAATATTTCCGCGTCTTCTTCACGTAAAGCGTCAAGAAAGAATGCGTCGAATGGATATCTGCTTTCAGAGAACACCGACTTGATCGCAGAGAGGTATGGCGCTTGTGCTTCGATGCCCGTGCCTCCGGTTTGAGTCGTTTTGCTTTCGGAGTACAAAACGGATCGTTCGTAGCTGGAATGTTCCAGATAAAACCTCAGTTCCTCCAGTGCCTCGGAGAGAGACCCTGCTTTATGCTGCACGGAGCGGGCTGTGGCCGCATCATGAAAAAAGTCCAGCATTTGTTTGTATCTGTCCCGTAATCTTTCATCGGATATTCCAGATACTGCACACTGCCTGATAATGGCATAGTAATTTGCATCACTGGCCTCGCCCTTGAGCCGCTTTGTCATTCCTGCTAACACCTTCCGGACATCCGCATAGCTTTTGTAGTTTTGCAAGTAGTCCTGGTGGTTATGGGAGCAGAGAATTTCGCGGTCACATAGGAGCGTAAACAATAATTCCGGAGTCCATGTTTGAGAAGGTGTTTCTTTATCAATAGTTTTAATAAGGGATGCCTTGCAGACAAACAGGCGCTCGGTGCGGCATGGGGCAGATTTGCGAACTGCTTTTAAGCAGGTACATCGTATAGATGAGCAGTAGTCCTCTATTTCACTTCGAAGCTCCTTTGTCGGATCTCGATTTGGTGCTTTTGTGAGATGCTTTGGTGGCGCGAATGCGGATTCCATGTCCTTTGATGGTAAATAGGTAGCGTCTTCCTCTTTTGTGAAGAAGCCACTTCCCCTGGGGCGTAGGATAATAAATGATGATCTTTCCACGGCAAACTCCTTATACGGCGGGTGCAGATTGTGATCTTTACGTGCGTGAGCTATCCCTTTTTGACAAACGGACAATTCGGAACGGATGAAAATTGAGACAATACGGAGTACTTAAGAGGGCGATTGTATTCGGATTTGAAAAATTTCACAAAGAAATGATTCGTTTCTGCGTTTTCGCTAATTTTAGAAACGACGGACAAGCTGCTGGCGCGGTGATATCCTGCCTTCGTGAGGGATCCCCTCAACAAATACGGAGGTGATGTTATTTGAAAATAATTCGCGTTTTAACTGACCCAGGCCAGCCCATCTTCCTCACCGAGGAGGACGGCCGGTACATCCCGCTTCCGGACGATTTCTGGCGGCGAAAGATACCCAATTACCGGTATTTTACAGAAAACGGCCGGCAAAAGCAGCAGAAAAAATTATTGAAAACTGCTGATGTAAAAACCGTCTGCGCAGAAGCGGATCAGCCACCGGCATGGCGGAAAATTCACAACGATGACGGCAAGCACCCGCCAACAGCGACGGACTGTCGCCAGGGGGTGGAAGCCCTGATGTCGCTGCTGGACGTGTTCCCCACACCAGAGGCCGGTGCGATGCTGCTGGCAACGCTGCTGATGGGCCTGCGTGCCGCAGACCTGAAGCAGTGCGAGCCATCTTTGCGGCCCTGCGTGGCCTTCCGTGGGCCACCGCAGTTGGAGCGAGCAATCAAGCGCCTGTTCAAGCATATCTTACCGCGAAAACGATGGGATAGCAAGCACTACTCTATCAAGAGGAAACAAGTTGTGGATTTAAACGGTGACATTCGGCTGGTAGACCTCTCGCGGGCCAAGATCCAAGCGGACAAACTTAAATCCATCTGGTTCCCACTCCTGCCACAGAACACCGTTCTGCTGGTCCTGCATGGCCGCGACGGTGTGTGGGGACGGCTCAGTGATGACCTATCTCAGACCGGGATAGTGTTTGTGAACAGCGGTCTGTCCGCCAACGGCTGGGGCGCAGCGAGCGTCCCGACTTATACCGTCTCGGCCTGGGATGACGATCTTCTTGAGAAGATCATTGCCCAAGCGCCGCAGGCAGCCTGGTTGTTGGGCTGGTGGTGGGGGACAAGCGGTGACGATTGGGCACAGGACGTTGTCCACCGATCCCACGATCAGTTGGGGCGACCAAGTGGTCGTTTCCGCACCTTCTCCTATGAACCGAAGGCCTTGTGCAAAGCAGTGGCCTATCAGGTATTACTGGATTTCGTGGCACTGGTCAGTGATTGCCAATGGCTGCCGTCGGACAAGGCGGATGCCTACCGGCAGCGCTTGCAGGACATTTTCGACCACGCTCCGCTACCTTCTCCGACGGCACCCCGCCGGGCTGAGGACGCGGGCGTGTACCTCGAAAAATTAGGCGGTTTGGTTGAAAACAATCCTGATCTAATCATTCCGCCGGAGCAGCCTTATGTCCGTCCTCAGCGCGGTAAGATCGCGGCTGCGTGGCGCTGTATCAGCGGCGAGGAATACCTAGTCATGGAGGAGAAAGTCTGGATGATGTGGTATGCCAAAGCGGTCAAGGCTGACAACACCATTGATGCCGCGTTTCTCCAAAAGCCGAGGTGGGAACTCGAACTGCAGAAGGTTCTGGGAACAGCAGGTGTCATCAAGGCGCCCGCCGCAGGGTATCGTTATCGCTACGACCTGCTGGCAAACGGCACCCGGGACAGTACCTATGTGGTGGCGATACCGGCCAGATTACTGCAGGAAACCGGGCAAAAGGCGGGGCAAAACGCCCCGCCCCCGGCAAAACCAATTGCCAGAGTTCTTGCCAGGAACGATGGAGAAAACACAAATAATTTATGTGTGAAAGGCGGCGAATGACAATGAAAAACGAGGAATACATGCATGATACAGCTGAAATTAAAGCGACACAATCCACGGCAAACGGGGCAGCACCCCCTGTGGGGAATAATGGTGTACATCCTTACACCGATTTGATCGAGGCCGGGCAGCTGCCGCAGTCGCTACAACCCGCGCCTCTGCGCCGCAGGCAGACCCGGCCGATGGTGCCCTTCAGCGGGCTCACCGCCGTACAGATGGCCTTCATGGCCGACAGGGTCATGTACTACATTGAAGAGTTGTGCCGCCGGTGCGGCGCAGCTGTCGATTTTGAGTATTGGCGAAAAATCACAAAACGCGTACTCGAGGGTCTGGCCGACCGAAAACCACTGGTGTGCCCGGCGCGGGCTGGATCTGGCAAGTCCACCTGGATCACAGCCTTCTTGCTGGCGGCCTGTGAGCTGCGCTTGAACAATGACCCGCTGGCTGACGTGTTCAGCGTGTTGCTGGTGCTGCAAAAAATCGAGTCACTGAACGGTATCCGCGACACCATTGCTGACTTCTTTACGAATGCACCGGAAACGCTGGTTGTCCCCTTGCAAGGGTGGACAGCTGCCAGCCAGAAGGCCGGTTTTTGCAAGAACAAACAAGTCACATCCTTTGACCAGTGCCGGAAGGATAATTGCCCTTATGCCGCCTCGTGCGATGTGCTGCGTTTCGGGCAGTTGGCAGGTCAGGCGTTCGTGCTGGGTGTCTCCCAGGCACGGTTTGACCTGCTGCGGAAGGGCAATGCGCTGGATGGCCTTCTCCAACAGGTCGAGAATGCCCACCCGCGCATTCTCATCTTTGATGAGAAATTTGAGTTTGCGCCCATCTACCGACTGACGCAGACCACATTGGACGCGGCCTCCAGCCAGCTGGAGCGGCTGATCACCCAACGCGACCTGAAGGATCGCCGGGTGTTTGAGAAGCAACGATGGACAACAACACTTTTGCGGCGCCCGTTCTCACTGCTGCGGGAACACACCTGCATCGAGTTAGACGAGACGACCAAAGCCAAGGCCGACATCCCCTATGGCCGTTGCAGCCTGGTGGATGCGGATAATGCGGAAAAAGAACGCTTCGGCCAGTTCCGGGACTACCTGAACGGGCCAGGCAGAGCCTTTCGGACACCGGCACTGTCGGAGGCCGTCGAGGTTATCGACCGCCTATATCGCGGCGAGTGTCTGTTCACGAAGCTGGGGGCGTTCACGATTCTCGGCGCGGACGAGCCGCAAATCAGCTTCGGTGATAGCTTGACGCTGGTGTTTGACGCCACCGCCCAAGTGGACGGTGATTACCAGTATTTGGATGCTGAAATGCTGCCGGCCTCCAAGCCCCGCCATATGGAGAAACTCTGCCTGCACGTCTATACCTCTGCAGACATGAACGTGTCCAGACTGGCCATGCGGAAAAGCTGGAAGTTGCCCGGCTTCTGTGCTCTGATGGAGGACATCCTGCGACGCTACGAGGGAAAAATGTTCCTGACCACCTACAAAGACCTGGCCGCGGAAATTCCGAAACTCCTTGATCCGCAGGCGTTGAGCCGCCTGCTGCTGGATGGGGAAACGTGCCCGTATTTCGGCGGCACCAACGGCTCAAATGAATTTAACACCGCCTCGTTGGTGATGCTGCTGGGCTATCCCCGTTTGTCCCCTCAGACATATCTGGAGCGCACCTTCGTGTATTGGGGGCACTCCGGTATCCGACAGCAGATCTGGGATCAGACGGCGCAGTGGTCGCCACTGAATGTGCAAAAGCGACCTGACCTCCACGCACAGCTGCCGCTGACGATGGACTACGAGGTTAGGCACTTGGCTGCACGGTTGGAACAGGAGATCTACCGCTGTCAGCTGCGAAATGCAGTCTGCGATGAGGCTGTCCACGTGTTCCTGTTCGCTCCGCCACAGGCGTTGGATGCCAGACTTGGCAAACGATTTCGCGGTGCTATGTCGGTGCATGAAAATCTGACGCCAGGCTGCATTGTTCAGGCGCAGGCCAACGCGAAAACATATGCCGGTCAGTCCACCGTTTACGCCCGCTTCGCGGCGTGGCTGAGCAGCTGGGATAGGGCACCGACACCGCTGGACAATATCCTGCGCGACGCAGAAATCGGTACGGAGAGCTGGAAAAAGCTGCGAAAAAGTGGGCGCTTTGCGCCGCTGCTGGCACAGTACGGTGCAGAGATGACCGGTCGCGGTCGGAACGTGAAAATAGAAGAAAAATCGCAAAAATGCGCGTGAGGAGGATATCATGAATCACAACGACAACAGCATAAACTACAGCACCATCACCAACTTCGATAACCTTCCCCTGGCACTGACCGTGCTGGAAGCCGGACAGGTTCTGCGGGTTGGCCGCAGCGTGACCTACGAGCTCGTCCGCTCTGGACAGCTCCGGAGCGTCCGAATCGGGAGAAGTATCCGAATCCCTCGCGACGCGCTGGTCGAGTACCTGCAGCTCGCAAGCTGACGGGGTGGGGGACATACCCCACCCTTACCAAACACAAGACTTTGGAGGGGAAATATGGCAAACAACAAAAGAGCTGCCCACGGCAGCGGCACGATTCGGAAGAAGACCGTCACACGGAACGGGCAGGATTATACCTATTGGGAGGCACGCATCACCACGGGCTACGATGCCGGAACCGGTCGGCAGAAGCAGCGTTCTGTTACCGGCAAGACGCAAAAAGAGGTGCGGGAAAAGCTGCAAGCGCTGGCCGTGGAGGTTAACAGCGGTACATATCAGGAGCCGTGCCGGATGACGCTGGGAGAGTGGCTGGACATCTGGGTGGAAAACTACCTGGGTGCCTGCAAGCCGCGCACACGGCAGATTTACGAGAGCGACATTCGGGTACATATCAAGCCCGTACTGGGGGCAGTCAGGATGGAAAATCTCCTGCCCCACACCGTGCAGACCTTTTATAACGCGCTGGCGTCGGATAAGCCTGACAAACCCGGCCTGTCGGCAAAGACCATCAAGAACATCCACGGCGTACTGCATCAGGCGCTGAAGCAGGCGGTTCTCAATGGCTATATTCGAACAAATCCATCCGATGCCTGCACCTTGCCGCGAGGGCAAAAAGCAGAGATTAAGCCGCTGGATGAGGATGATGTGGCTGCTTTTATCCGGATCATTCAGGGAAATCCCTTTGAGGATCTCTTTCTGACCACGCTGTTCCTTGGCCTGCGGGAGGGCGAGGCACTGGGACTGACCTGGGATTGTGTAGACCTTGACAACGGCGTGATCACCGTGAACAAGCAGCTCCAGCTTCATCAGGAAAAGGGTCTTGCGGCCTATGCGCTGGTTCCTACTAAGAATAGTCGCAGCCGCACGTTGGTGGCGTCTCCTACGGTGATCGCCCACCTGCGTCATCGCAAGGCGGAACAGGCACAGCAGTGTCTCATGGCAGGCTGCGCTTGGGAGGACAACGATTTGGTGTTCACCGATGCCCTGGGGCATCACCTGACAAAGCCGACAGTCTACCGCCACTATAAGAAAGCGGTCGCGGCGATTGGCCGTCCGGACGCCCGTTACCACGATCTGCGCCACAGTTATGCCATAGCCGCCATCAGCTCCGGCATCGACATCAAGACGGTACAGGGCAACCTCGGTCATGCCACGGCTGCCTTCACGTTGGATGTCTATGGCCACGTGACCGACCGCATGAAGCGTGAGAGCGCCGATAAAATGGAGGATTTTATCCGCCGTGTTTCACAGGGGTGAGCGTCACAGCAACTTCTTTGTTGCGCAGAGCGGTGAAATCGGGTATAATAGGAAAAAACGTGGAAGGAGGCAGGCCATGCGGACACTGTATCACGGCAGCCGGGTGACGGTCGAACAGCCGGAAATACGCATTCAGAAGTTCCACAAGGACTTCTATTGGGGCTTTTACTGCACAGAGTATGAGGCACAGGCTGTCCGCTGGGCCACGCGGTTCGGCAGCGGTATCGTGAACGTCTACCGGTTCGACGAACAGCCGGGACTGTCGATCAAGCGCTTCCCTGAGATGAGCGATGAGTGGCTGGACTTCATCGTGGCCTGCCGCAGCGGTGTACCCCACAACTACGACATTGTGGAAGGGCCAATGGCCGACGATACCATCTTCAACTATGTGCAAAGCTATACAGATGGCGAGATCAGCCGCGCCGCCTTCTGGGAGCTGGCGCGGTTCAAGCATCCCACCCATCAGATCAGCTTCCATACCGCCAGAGCGTTGGCGGCGCTGACCTTCGAGAGGAGTTACGAGGTACATGTGTGAACGAAACCACAGCGGACTGTTCTTCACCTGCGCTTTGGTGGAGCAGCTGGGCCGTGACCTGAAACTGAAACGCCGCGACGTGGTGAAGGCGCTGGGTCTGAATGGTGTGCAGATGATCCTGGGCCATGCCGATGTGTTCCACTGTGAGCCCATTGAAAAGGTGTCTGATGATATGCAGCAGCACTTCGATTTGCCCCACGGCCAATTCGATAACGTGTCGGCAGCCAAGTACGCCGTGCCGGATGTGTGGACGATCGGCAAGGTATACGCCCGCTTGATCGAGGACGTGTCCGGACAGGATGACGTGGCGGAAACACTGGTGGCCGTATACACCTCATGGATCGATGAAAAGCTCTGCGATTATAACTCCTCGTTCTACTATCAGTCCCGTGACTACATCGCGGAATGTTACCGCACAGGTCACGTGATCGATGCATGAAAATGAGCCTCTGATGTCAACGCATCAGAGGCCTTTTTTCACCGCTAAAGGGAAAAAATAAGGGAAAACAGAAAATCCGGGCACAAGAAAAACCTCGTAACCGGCATGGTTACGAGGTTTTCATCTGGAGGTGACACCCGGATTTGAACCGGGGAATGAGGGTTTTGCAGACCCTTGCCTTACCACTTGGCTATGTCACCGTGTCAGCGAAAGACATTATACTATACGGCGGCGGCTTTTGTCAAGAGAGAATACGGATTTTCTTCCGCCGGTATCTGCCGGGCAGAACGAAGCGGCCCGCCCGAACGGGTGAGACCAACCCTACCATACCACGGTGAAATCGGAAATGCAAGAGAAAGTTTCGGAACTGGGACGATTTCTCCGAAATTCTCCATATTGCCCGGAAAAACAGCGCAAATATCCACGTTTTGCCGCATTGACACCGCCGCTGGCCGGGTGTACTATCGGAACATATTTTTTATAGGGAGATGGCGGGGATGAAGTACATTTTTGTAACAGGCGGCGTGGTGTCCGGGCTGGGCAAGGGCATCTGCGCGGCGTCGCTGGGGCGGCTTCTGAAGCAGTGCGGCCTGCGGGTACGCAATCAGAAATTTGACCCCTATCTGAACGTTGATCCGGGGACGATGAGCCCCTATCAGCACGGCGAGGTGTTCGTCACTGACGACGGCGCAGAGACGGACCTGGACCTGGGGCACTACGAGCGGTTCGTGGACGAGGCGCTGACCGGCGACAGCTCCGTGTCCTCCGGCAAGATCTTCTGGTCGGTGCTGAACCGGGAACGGCAGGGCGGTTATTTAGGCGGCACGGTGCAGATCATCCCCCACATCACCGACGAGATCAAGCGGCGGCTGTACGCCATGGACGACGGCTGCACCGACGTGGTCATCGCGGAGATCGGCGGCACGGTGGGCGACATCGAGAGCCAGCCCTATTTGGAGGCCATCCGTCAGGTGGCAGCGGAGCAGGGGCGGGAGAACGTGCTGTTCATCCACGTGCCGCTGATCGTGGCCATCCCCGGCAGCGGCGAGCTGAAGAGCAAGCCCACCCAGCACTCCGTGAAGGAGCTGCTGAGCGTGGGCATCCAGCCGGACGTGCTGGTGTGCCGCACCGACAGCCCGCTGCCCCAGGACGTGCGGGACAAGATCGCCCTGTTCTGCAACGTGGAGAAGGACTGCGTCATCCCCAACCTTACCGCCTCCACGCTGTACGAAGTGCCGCTGCTGCTGGAGCGGGAGGGACTGTGCCGCGTGGTGTGCCGCAAGCTGGGCCTGGGCGGCGGCCAGCCGGAGATGGCCCACTGGCGGGAGATGGTGGAGCGCATCCATCAGGCCGCACAGCGCCATGTGACCATCGCCCTGGTGGGCAAGTACACCGAGCTGCACGACGCCTATCTCAGCGTGGTGGAGGCGCTGTTCCACGCGGGCACGGCCTGCGGCGCGCAGGTGGACATCCGCTGGGTGGACAGCAGCGAGCTGACGGCGGACAACACGGCGGAGAAGCTGGCGGGCTGCGCCGGTATCTTAGTTCCCGGCGGTTTCGGCGACCGGGGCATCGAGGGCATGATCCTGGCGTCGCAGTACGCCCGGGAGCAGGGCGTGCCGTATTTCGGCATCTGCCTGGGTATGCAGATCGCCGTCATCGAGTTTGCCCGCCACGGCGCGGGCTGGGCCGACGCCCACAGCGCCGAGTTCTCCGACACCACCGCCCATCCCGTCATCGACCTGATGCCGGATCAGGTGGGCGTTACCGCCAAGGGCGGCACGATGCGGCTGGGTAAATATCCCTGCGCCCTGGCGGAGGGCAGCCGCGCCCGGAGCGCCTACGGCGAACCGCTGGTTTGGGAGCGTCACCGCCACCGCTACGAGTGCAATAACGACTTCCGCCCGGCGCTGGAGGCGGCGGGCCTGCGGGTGGCCGGCACGTCCCCGGACGGGCGGCTGGTGGAGGTGGTGGAGCTGCCGGAGCACCCCTGGTACGTGGGCTGCCAGTTCCACCCGGAGTTCAAGAGCCGCCCCGACCGGCCTCACCCGCTGTTCACCGGCTTCGTGGCCGCCGCGCTGGAGAAGAAATAAGCAGGGGAGATCCCGCCCCTACGCACGTCTACCGAGGGCGTATGTGTTAAACGTTTCGGGCGGATGTGGGCATCCGCCCCTACACACGGGTTTCCGGTGGCCTTTTCGTAGGGGGCGATGCCCTCATCGCCCCGCCGCGCCCGCAGGCGCGGAATCCCCCACCTCCCTCTGCGTGGGAGGTGGCGCGAAGCGCCGGAGGGAGAGACGGGCGGACAGCGCCGTCCGCCCCTACAATCGTCTGCCGCACCTGCGCCTCGCTTTTGCCCTGTCATTCCGAGCCGGTGCTCACCGCGAAGCAAGTGCCCTTGGGGTGCACACTGGCGTGGGAATCCGTAACCCCCGTCCCTTGCCTCTCCCTTTGGGAGAGGTGGCCGAGCGCAGCGAGGACGGAGAGGGCAAACAAAAAACAGACCGCCCTGCGGTCTGTTTTTAGCTTGTCGATAAACCCTCTTTATGCGGCAAGCAGTTCCTTTACGCAGGGGGAGCTCGAGGGGGCAAAGCCCGCCTCGAATCAGATCAAATGTCGCGCAAAGCCTTGCCTTGCAAGGCGTGCGTGGAGCACCCCAAGGGTACTTGCTTTGCGGCGCGAAGCGACTATTTTCGTGCCGCAGGGCGGCACAAAAATAACGACATTATTCGGGCTGTCGAAAAAGCCAAAGGCTTTTTCGACAGCCTGGCAGCAAGAGAGCCGCCCTTCCGGGCGGCTCTCTTGCTGTCATTTTATGCCTCGAACCACGCCATGGCCCGGACGGGCGCGCCGTCGCAGTCCGCCAGCTTCAGCGGGAAGCAGCCGAACCAAAACAGGCCGCTGCCGCACTGCTCCAGGTTGGCCAGGTTCTCGATGTTCAGAATGTCCTTCTCCCGGAACAGCCTCTTGTGCCGGGTCAGGTTCTCGTCGGCGATGGGGTCAAGGCCGATGACATCGAAGCCGATGCCCTTGTAATCTCCACGCAGGATCAGCGCCATCACCTCGTCATCTAGACAGGGATAGTCGCCGAAGTAGCGGTCGCTGCCCCAGCGCTTATCCCAGCCCGTGTTGAACAGCAGGAAATCCGCCTGCGCCACCAGCTCGCCGTAGGGCGTGAGCTGTGCCATGGTGATGGGCTGCCCCTCGTCCAGCATCCGGCAGTCAATGACCAGCGCTTTGCCGATGAACTGCCCGGCGGGGAAAGCGTCCAGCGTGGTGCGGCCCGGGAACAGGTGGGCCGGCGGGTCAACGTGTGTGCCGGTGTGGGAGAACATAGTCACCAGCGTCTCCTTGAAGCCGTCCTTTTCATAGGTGTTGGCGGCGGCCAGCACCGGCGGCTGTGTGCCGGGGTAGACCGGCATGGAGGCGGTGATGGTGTGGGTCAGGTCGATGACGCGCATGACAGTGCTCCTTTCCGCTTATTTCTCGTGTACGTGCAGCTCCAGCACATCGGGCCGGGCGTAGTGGCCTACGCAGTCCAGCTCCATGCGGCTGGCGGGGACTTTCTGCATATCCAGGTCGGCGTAGATGATGGCCTCCTCGTCCCACACGGTGTCGGAAACGTCGTGGCCAAAGGGGTCGATGACGCAGCTGCCGCCCCGGCAGGCGATGTCCGGCAGCGCAGCGATCTCCGCCTGACCGCTGGCGGTGGCGGGATAGTCGCTGCGGCGGAAGATCAGATCGGCGTTGACGAAGTAGCAGTGTCCCTCGATGGCGATGTGGCGGATGGTGTTCTGCCACTCCGGGTTGTCGTTGGTGTTGGGGGAGATATACAGGCTGATGCCCTTCTGATACAGCGCCACCCGTGCCAGGGGCATATAGCTCTCCCAGCAGATCAGGTTGCCCATCGGCCCCCAGGGCGTGTCCATCACGGGGAAATAATCCCGCTCCGCGTCGCCCCACACCACCCGCTCGCTGCCGGTGGGCTTCAGCTTGCGGTGGTTCATGGCCCTGCCGTCCGGCGCGATCATCATGTTGGCGTTATACAGCGTGCCGGTGACGCTGTCCCGCTCGGAATAGCCTATGCTGAGATACACGTTCCGCTCCGCGGCCTTGGCGATAAGCTGCTGCATCTCGGGCCCGTCTGAGAGCAGGGAGTTGTCGTAGTAGCGCTTCCAGTCCTCCCGGCCCGGGGCTTTGCGGCTGCCCACGGTGAAGCCGAAGGTCATGCCGTAGGGATAGCCGGGGATGAACAGCTCCGGGAACACCACCAGCTCTGCGCCGTGGTCGGCGCTCTCGTCGATCAGGCGCAGCGCCTTCTCCAGACAGCCGTCCTTGTCGAACATGACGGGGGTGGCCTGTACCACGGCGATGCGGCAGGTGTCTTTCATGTCTCTCATAGGTATGTCCTCCGTTTTATGTATTGGGGGCTCAATAGCCGAAGATCATAGAGCGTCTGATGTCACTGAGCTTGTGCGCGCCGCACATGGCCATGGTGTCCGCCAGCTCGGATTGCAGCTTGTCCACATAGACCTGCACGCCCTCCGCGCCGCCGCCGTAGACCATGTTCACGAAGGGCCGCCCGATGAGCACCGCGTCCGCGCCCAATGCCAGCGCCTTGAACACGTCCATGCCGGTGCGGATGCCGCCGTCCACCAGAATGG
>CAMDUN010000031.1:0-22918 GCA_945878665.1 uncultured Clostridia bacterium
TGGGCTGCGGCAGCCGCGCCGGTAAGATGGAGCAGCACAACGCCGGCAAGCCCCACGTGGCCGAGAAGCTGTGCATCGGCTGCGGCCAGTGCCGGAAGATCTGCGCCCACGGCGCGCCGATCATCACCGACGGCAAGGCCGTTATCGACCACGACAGATGTGTGGGCTGTGGCCGCTGCATCGCCGTCTGCCCCAAGAACGCGGTGCAGGTCAACTGTGACGAGACCACCACCAACCTGAATCGGAAGATCGCCGAGTACACCAAGGCGGTGGTGGATGGGCGGCCCTGCTTCCACATCTCGCTGGTCATCGACGTGTCCCCCAACTGCGACTGCCGTTCGGAGAACGATATGCCCATCGTGCCCAACGTGGGTATGTTCGCCTCCTTCGACCCGGTGGCGCTGGACATGGCCTGTGTGGACGCGGTGAACGCGCAGACGCCCCTGCGGGGCTCTGCGGTGGAGGATGCCGGAGCGGAGACGGAGCATGAGCACGACCACTTCCGGCACATCCACCCGGACACCAACTGGCGGAGCTGTCTAGAACACGGCGAGAAGATCGGCATCGGCACGCGGGAGTACGAGCTGATCAGGATCTGAGAATAAGCGAAAAAAAGAAGCGCCCACAGGCGCTTCTTTTTTTCGCTTATTCATCCTCGCCGCCGTTTTCCACGTACCACTGGCGGTAGCGGTGCATATCCTTGGCGAAGAGCTGGCCGTTGCTGGGCGGGCTGTATGTGATGGCGTTCGCCCCGGCCTGAATGGTGGCGCGGATGGTGTCCTCCGTCGGGCCGCCGGTGGCGATGATGGGCAGCTCCGGATAGCGGCGGCGCAGCTCCGAGACGATGAAGGGCGTGCGGTCCGCGCCGGAGACGTTGATGAAGTCCAGGCCGGTGGCCAGCTTGCGCTCCAGATCCACCTTCTCCGACACCACGGTGTAGACCACCGGGATCTCCACGGTCTCCTTGATCATGCGGATGGTGTCCTCGTCCATGAAGGTGTTGCACACCACACCGAACGCGCCCTGGTGCTCGGCGAAGGCGGCGATCTGCGCGGAGCGCTGACCGTTGGTCAGGCCACCGCCCACGCCCACGAACACCGGCACATCGGATACGCCGATGATGGCCTGGGTGATGCCGGCCTGGGGCGTGAAGGGGTAGACAGCGATGACCGCGTCGGCGTTGATGTTCTTGATGATGGCCACGTCGGTGCTGAACACCAGGGATTTGATGCGGCGGCCAAACACACGGATGCCGCTGCAATCGCTGATGCAGCGGGGCACTTCCAGCGCCTTTTTACGCAGCGTGCCCTCATAAGTCGGTACGTACTTTTCCAAATCGGTTTCCTTTCCAGCGGGGGGTTGTCGTATTATTGAAACTATCCTACCACAAAAAAGCCGGTTTGTAAATAAAAGCGGGTCGAATTTGAACAAAAGTTCACATCTGCTTGTTAAAAAGCCGCAAAGACGCTACGCCTTGGCCAGATAGGCGCGGCACTTGGCGTTGGCTTCGGCGGCGACCTTCTCCTCGTCCACGGTGACGAGGCGGCCCTGCCGCACGGTGACGCGGCCATGGACCACGGTGCAGTCCACCGGGCCGCGAACGCCCACCGTGCCCAGCACGGAGGCGGCGTCGCTGTCGCAGCCCACCAGCTCCAAACGGCGGCTGTCGATGAGGAACAGGTCGGCGCACTTGCCCTCGCTGAGCTGGCCGATGTCGTCACGGCCCAGCAGCCGGGCGCTGCCACGGGTGGCCATTTTCAGCACATCGTAGCCGGTGGGGGCTTGGCGGCTGGCGTTGAGCCGGTGGAGCAGGAAGGCCACCCGCAGCTCCTCCAGCAGACTGGAGCCGTCGTTGGAGGCACTGCCGTCCACCGCCAGACCCACCGGCACGCCCAGGGCCAGCATCTCCGGGATACGGGCGATGCCGCTGGACAGCTTCATGTTGCTGATGGGGCAGTGGGCCACGCCTGTGCCGGTCTGGGCCAGCAGGCGCAGCTCCTCATCATTGAAGTGGATGCCGTGGGCGAACCACACGTCCTCGCCCAGCCAGCCCAGCCGGGCCATGTATTCCAGCGGGCGGACGCCCTCACGGGCCAGCATGAAGTTCTCCTCGTCCTTCGTCTCGCACAGGTGGGTGTGGAGGCGCACGCCGTACTGGCGGGCCAAAATGGCGCTCTGCCGCAGCAGCTCCGCCGACACGGAGAAGGGGGAGCAGGGGGCGAGGGCCAGGCGGTGCATCGCGCCGTAACGGGCATCGTGGTACTTCTCGATGCAGCGGACGCTGTCGGCCATGATCTCGTCCACCGTCTGCACCACGCTGTCCGGCGGCAGACCGCCGTCCTTGACGCTGAGATCCATGCTGCCCCGGCTGGCGTACATACGGATGCCCAGCGCATCGGCGGCGGCGAACTGGGCCTCCAGCAGGTCGCCGCTGTGGGCGGGAAAGACGTAGTGGTGGTCGAAGCAGGTGGTGCAGCCGTGCTTCATCAGCTCGCCCATGCCGGTGAGTGAGCTGAGACGGATCACGTCCGCGTCCAGGTTCTTCCAGATTTCATACAGGGTCTTGAGCCAGTCGAACAGCTCCATGTTCTGCACCTGGGGCAGGTTGCGGGAGAAAACCTGATACAGGTGGTGGTGGGTGTTCACCAGGCCGGGGTAGCAGAACATATAGCTGCCGTCGATGGTCTTATCGGCGGTGACATCGAGGCTTTGCCCGATGGTTTTGATGAAGCCGTTTTCGCAGTAGACATCCACATCCCGGAGGACACGGTCGCTGTCGTCACAGGTGACGAGCCGGGCGATGTTCTTGATGAGCAGGGAGGACATATGGTTTCTCCTTTCAGATCGGAAATGGATAGAGAAAAAGAGCAGGCCGCAAGCGGCCTACTCTTTTTGTGATGGGGTCAGCGTTCCTCGCGGAAGTAGGAGAGACCGAGGGACGCAGGGGGCTGATCCTCCCGCTTTTTACGCAGAGAGACGACGATCAGCACCACCAGGGTGATGACGTAGGGGAGCATCTTGTAGAGCTCCTTGATCTCCATGTGCGCGCCCACGGGCAGATAGATGTTCAGGATATACAGGCCGCCGAACAGGATGGAGGCCAGGATGCTGACGTTGGGCCGCCAAATGGTGAAGATGACCAGGGCGATAGCCAGCCAGCCGCGGTCGCCGAAGGCGTTGTTGGACCACACGCCGTTAGCGTAGTCCATAACGTAGTACAGACCGCCAAGACCGGCGATCATCGAGCCGATGCAGGTGGCCAGGTACTTGTACTTGGTCACGTTGATGCCGGCGGCGTCGGCGGTAGAGGCGCTCTCGCCCACGGCGCGCAGGTGCAGGCCGGGACGGGTGTGGTTCAGGAAGTAGGACGCGCCCAGGGCGATGATGATGGCCGCATAGGCCAAAAAGCCGTAGGACAGGAACAGCTCTCCGAACCAGCCGGTGCTGGTCGCGCCGGGCAGGGTGGTCTTGAAGAAGCGGCTGGTGTTGGCCAGGGCGATGGAGGGGACTTCGCTGCTGGTCAGCTTGATAAGCGAACCGCCGAAGAAGTTGCCCACGCCTACGCCGAAGGTGGTCATGGCCAGGCCGGTGACGTTCTGATTGGCCCGGAGGGTGACGGTGAGGAAGCAGTACAGCAGACCCATCAGCAGAGAGCCCAGCAGGGAGCACAGGATGGGGATCATGATGGCCAGGAAGCCGGTCATCTCGGCGGCGGGGACGGCCTGCTCATAGAAGAACGAGCCGATAACGCCGCTGATACCGCCCACGTACATGATGCCGGGGATACCCAGGTTCAGGTTGCCGGATTTTTCCGTCAGAATTTCGCCGGTGCTGCCGAACAGCAGGGGGATGCCCTGCATCACGGCACGGGGGAAGAAAGATACAAAGTCGAAGCCCATCCGTTACGCCTCCTTTTTGCTGCTCTTACGCAGAGTGACCTTGTAGGTGATGAAGAACTCGGTGGCAATAATGAAGAACAGGATGATGCCGGTGAGGATGTCGGCGAAGGAGTGGTTCAGGCTCAGGGCGCTGGCCACCTCGCTGGCGCCGCGGTCCATGGTCACCAGCAGCAGAGAGGCGGCGATCATGATGAAGGGGTTGAACTTGGACATCCAGGACACCATGACGGCGGTGAAGCCGCGGCTGTCCACGATGGTGGTGGTCAGGGTGTGGTCGATGCCGGAGGTCATCATGAAGCCCATCAGGGCGCACAGCGCGCCGGAGAGGACCATGGTGCGGATGATCACGCGGTCTACCTTGATGCCCGCGTAGCTGGCGGTGCGCTGGCTCTCGCCCACCACGGCGATCTCGTAGCCGTGCTTGCTGTACGTCAGGTACACGTACATGGCCGCAGTCATAACGGCCACAACGATGATGGGCAGGATGTAGGCGTTGCCGATCTCAGGCAGCCAGCCGGCCCGGGTGGACTGGTTGATGATGCCGATCTTGCCCGCGCCCTTGGGCACCTCCCACACGATGATGAAGTAGGAGGCCAGCTGCATGGCGATGTAGTTCATCATCAGCGTGAACAGCGTCTCGTTGGTGTTCCACTTGGCCTTGAAGAAGGCGGGCAGGAAGCCCCACACAGCGCCGGCCAGCAGAGCGGCCACAAGGGAGATGACGATGAGCAGGCCGGAGGGCACTTTGCCGCCCAGCAGGATCATGCAGGTGGTGGTGGCCAAACAGCCGATCAGGGTCTGGCCCTCCGCGCCGATGTTCCAAAAGCGCATCTTGAACGCGGGCGTGACGGCCAGGGAGATACCCAGCAGCACGGCCACGTTGCGGAAGGTGACGCCGATACGGCGGGAAGAGCCGAAAGCGCCGTCCAAAATCGTGGCGTAGACCTCCAGGGGGTTTTGGCCCGTCAGCAGCGTGGTGATCAGGCCGCAGAATACCAATGCCAGCAGAAGAATGCCGCCGCGGATGAGCAGCGCCTTGGACAGAGGCAGCGCATCGCGCTTGGAAATATGAAAGAGAGAACCCTTTTTATTCATCTGCCTTGCCTCCTCCCGTGCGGGTCATCAGTGCGCCCACTTCGCGTTTATCGGTGGCGCGTCCGTCCACCACGCCGGAGACCTGACCGCCGCAGAGCACCACGATGCGGTCGCACAGCTCCAGCAGCACGTCCAGGTCCTCGCCGACGTACACGACGGCAACGCCCTTCATTTTCTGCTCCGTGAGCAGGTTGTAAATGGTGTAAGAGGTGTTGATGTCCAGGCCGCGAACGGCGTAGGCGGTCATCAGCACGGAGGGCTGCTGGGCGATCTCGCGGCCCACCAGCACCTTCTGCACGTTGCCGCCGGACATACGGCGGACGGGGAAGCTGGTGCTGGGCGTGACCACCTCAAGCTCCTGCCAAATGCGCTGGGCCAGGGCCTCCGGGTCTTTGCGATCCAGGAAGATGCTGTTGCCCTTGCGCCAGGAGCGCAGCATCATGTTGCCGGTCATGCCCATAGAGCCCACCAGGCCCATGCCCAGTCGATCCTCAGGGACGAAGCTCATGGCCACGCCGCTTCTGCGGATGTCCATGGGGTCCATGCCCACCAGGTTCTTCTCCTCGTTGGTGTCGGGGGCGATGTACGTCACCGTGCCGGAGGCGATGGGGTACAGGCCAGCGATGGACTCCAGCAGCTCGCGCTGGCCGGAGCCGGCGATACCGGCGATGCCCAGCACCTCACCGGCGTTGATGTCGAACGTCACGTTGTCCAAACGCTTGACGCCCAGCTCGTCGAACACGGTCAGGCCCTCCACCTTCAGGCGGGGCGTGACGTTGACGGGGGTGGGGCGGTTGATGTTCAGGGCCACGCTGTGACCCACCATCATGTCGGTAAGGGACTGCTGGTCGGCGTCCTTGGTCAGCACGTCGCCTATGTACTCGCCCTTGCGGAGGACGGCCACGCGGTCGGACACCTCCAGCACCTCGTGGAGCTTGTGGGTGATGATGATCAGGGACTTGCCGTCGGCCTTCATGTTCCGCATGACGGCGAACAGCTTATCGGTCTCCTGGGGGGTCAGCACGGCGGTGGGCTCATCCAGGATCAGGATGTCCGCGCCGCGGTACAGCACCTTGACGATCTCCACGGTCTGCTTTTGGGACACGGACATATCGTATATCTTCATGTCCGGGTCGATGTCGAAGCCGTATTTGTCGCAGATCTCCTTGACCTTTTGGCGGGCGTGGTTCAAATCCAGCTTGCCCTCCAGGCCCAGGATGATGTTCTCTGTGGCGGTGAACAGGTCTACCAGCTTGAAATGCTGGTGGATCATGCCGATACCCAGGTCGAAGGCATCCTTGGGAGAGGCGATGGTCACGGGCTTGTCATGGATGTAGATCTGTCCCTCATCGGGGAAGTAGATGCCGGAGAGCATATTCATCAGCGTGGTCTTGCCGCTGCCGTTTTCGCCCAGCAGAGACAGGATCTCACCTTCGTACAGGTCAAGGTTCACGTTTTTGTTTGCGATGACCTTGCTGCCGAACCGCTTGGTGATATTCTCCATTCTGATCGCGCATTTCTTTTCCAAGGCTGTCATCCTTTCTTTCGGCGCAGATGGCTGCAACACCTCGTAGCACGCCGGGGATAAATTCCATACGGCTCATTTTACCATAGATGTCGAGGCTTGTAAATCAAAAATCGCAAAAAAATTGTCAGGTCCACACAAAGAATGTGAGGTTACACAAGAAAAAATCGTTCCATTTGTGTAAATCGTCAAAATGAGTTGCGTGAAGAGAAAAAACGAGCGCACGAAAAAAGAAAGGGCTGCGAAGCAGCCCTTTCTTCAGTTGCAGTGCGTTGATTAGAACGCCACGTCCAGACGCTCGATGCCGTCGATCTCCAAATCGAAGTAAGGAGCGGAACGGAACTCGGACTCGGAGAAGTAACCGTCGTGAATGACCTCGGTGTCGGGGGTGTAGTCAGCGTCGGTATCGACGTCGGCCATGTAGGAGGTCAGGGTCTCGCCCTTCACGGTGAAGGTGGCGGTGTCAAACACGTGCAGCTCGCCCTTCTCCAGCTTCTCGGTGGCAGCGGCAATCGCCTCAGCAGTGCCCTCGGCGGCAACAGCGGTGTTCAGGTCGGTCAGGACCACAGAGCCGGTGGCCAGAGTGCCGGTCCAGTCGGTGTCGATCGTAGTGCCGTCCATGACAGCCTTGATGGCGTACTCATAGTAGGGAGCCCAGTTGATGCGGGAGGAGATGATGTAGGTGTTGGGGGCAGCGGCCTGGGTAGAACCGTTGTAGGAAACGTTGGGAACATTGGCGTTCTCGCAGGCGGTAGGAGCACCCAGGGAGTCAGCGTGCTGGCTGATGAGCTTGCAGCCCAGGCCGATCAGCTTCTGAGCGCCTTCCTTCTCCAGAGCCTCGTCATACCAGCTGCCGGTGAAGGTGACCTTCATGGTAGCAGTGGGGCAGACAGAGCGAACGCCCAGGAAGAAGGAGGTGTAGCCGGAAACCACTTCGGCGTAGGTGAAAGCACCAACGTAGCCCACCAGGGCCTCGTCAGCGGTGAACTTACCGGCCTCGATCATCTCGTTCAGCTTCAGACCGGCAGCGATACCGGCCAGGTAGCGGCCCTCATAGATGGAGGCGAAAGCGTTGTGGTAGTTGGCCAGGCCCTCGGTGTGAGCGCGAGTGCCGGTGCTGTGGCAGAACTGGACATCAGGATACTCCTGAGCGGCCTGGATCATGTAAGGCTCATGACCGAAGCTGTCGGCGAAGATGATGTTGCAGCCCTTATCGACCATATCGACAGCGGCCTCATAGCACTCCTGGCCCTCGGGAACGTTGGTCTTGAGGATGTAGTCGGCATCGGTCAGACCCAGGTTGGCGATGGCTTCCTTCGCACCGTTGATGAAGTTGAGGTCGTAGGTGGAGTTCTCATCATGCAGGGTGATGAAGCCCACCTTGACCGTAGCGGTGGTGTCGGCATCTTTGTTGCCGTCGTCATCCGCCGGGGGGGTCTCGTTCTTGCCGCAGGCCACCAGGCTCAGCGCCATGACCAGTGCAAGCAGCATTGCAAGGAACTTTTTCATTCTTGTTTTCCTCCTTAAAATATGTGACGCACGTCTGAAAGAAAGGAAAATTTCGACGTACATCTGAACAACGGGCCTGCGCCCGGTATTCACTCTTTGTGCGAGGACAAGGGTATTATACAGGTAATCGTCGTGAATTTCAACAGAAAATGTGGATTATGGCAAAATTTCTTTGTGACGTACAAAATAACTTTGCAAGATTTGTGTAATATACGGCATTTAGCAGAAAATATGCCCGCGAAATAGCAGTTTCAAATGGGAGAAAGAAGATGGGATTTTGCTGGCGGCAGGAAAAAGCACAGCCTGTGGCGCTGCCGCAGGCTGTGCTTGAAAAATCATATACGTAAGGCGAAAAGAACAATTACTGATGCACTCTCGTGCCCGTCTTGCCCTCGATGCCGTCCTTGGCCTTCTCCAGCAGGGTGATGAGGGCGGTGCGGCCCGCCTTGGACTCGGCGAACTTGACGGCGGCCTGCACCTTGGGCAGCATAGAGCCCTTGGCGAACTGGTTCTCGTCCATGTACTTGTACGCCTCGGCGGGGGTCAGGTCGTCCAGCCCCTTCTGATCGGGCTTGTTGAAGTTGATGGCCACCTTCTCCACGGCGGTGAGGATGATGAGCATATCCGCGTCCAGCAGCTCGGCCAGCAGCTCGCTGCCGAAGTCCTTGTCGATCACAGCGGGCGTGCCGGACAGCTTGCCGTTCTCCAGCACTACGGGGATGCCGCCGCCGCCCACGGCGATGACCACGTGACCGGCGTCCACCAGCGCCTTGATGGAGGCCTTCTCCACGATGTCCACGGGCTTGGGGGAGGGGACGACCTGGCGGTAGCCGCGGCCTGCATCCTCCACCATGGTGTAGCCCTTCTCGGCGGCGATACGGTCGGCGGTGGCCTTGTCATAGAACGCGCCCACGGGCTTGGTGGGGTTCTGGAAGGCGGGGTCGTCCTTGGAGACGACGGTCTGGGTGACGATGGTGGCCACGGGCTTGTCCATGCCGCGGCTGGTCAGCTCGTTGCCGATGGCCTGCTGCAGGTGGTAGCCGATGTAGCCCTCGGACATAGCGCCGCACTCGGGGAAGGGCATATCGGCCTTGATGGCCTTGGCCTCGGCGGCGGTGCTCAGGCCCAGGTTGATCATGCCCACCTGCGGGCCGTTGCCGTGGGCCACCACCACCTCGTTGCCGGCGGCGATGAGATCCACGATAGACTTGGCGGTCTCGGTGACAAGCTGGAGCTGCTCGGCAGCGGTGTTGCCCAGGGCGTTGCCGCCCAGGGCGATGACGATACGTTTAGACATAGTAATTACCTCGTAAAGTGAAATGTCATAAAAAGGCAACAGCGGCGGCGCGGCCGCCGCTGTTGCGGGATGTGTGGTGTGGTTCTGCTATCTGTTACTATTAGAAGATCCGGCGGGTGTCCTTGGTCTGGTCCATCTCCATCAGAGCCTTGACGGGGTCCTTCACCTGGGCCATGAAGATCATGGCGGCGATGATGTAAGGCTTGTAGGAAGCCTGCTTGTACAGAGGCACCAGATAGCGATCGAACACGGAAGCGTCCACCTCGCCCTCCTCGCAGGAGACGCCGGTGATGTCGGCGGGCAGGCAGTGCAGGTACAGAGCCTTGCCGTCCTTGGTGAGCTTCATCATCTCCTCGGTGCAGGCCCAATCCTTGTGCTGGGCGTTCTGAGCCAGCAGGCGCTTCTCCAGAGCGTCGATGCCGTCCTTGTCGCCGGCGGCGTACAGCTTGGTGCGCTCTTCCATAGCGGCATAGGAGGCCCAGGACTTGGGATACACGATGTCAGCGTCCTTGAAGGCCTCGGCCATGGAGTTGGTCTTGTGGAACTTAGAGCCGTACTTCTCGCAGTTCTTGCGGGCGACCTCTTCCACCTCGGGCATCACGTCGTAGCCCTCGGGATGGGCCAACGTCACGTCCATGCCGAAGCGGGTGAACAGACCGATGACGCCCTGAGGCACGGACAGGGGCTTGCCGTAGGAGGGAGAGTAGGCCCAGGTCATAGCGACCTTCTTGCCCTTCAGATTCTCCACGCCGCCGAAGTAGTGGATGACGTGCAGCATATCGGCCATGCACTGGGTGGGGTGATCCACGTCGCACTGCAGGTTGACCAGGGTGGGCTGCTGCTCCAGGATGCCGTCGCGGTAGCCTTCCTTCACGGCGTCCATGAAGGTCTTCTGATACTTGTGGCCCTCGCCGATGAACATATCATCGCGGATGCCGATGACATCGGCCATGAAGGACACCATGTTGGCGGTCTCACGGACGGTCTCGCCGTGGGCGATCTGGGACTTCTTCTCGTCCAGATCCTGCACCTCCAGGCCCAGCAGGTTGCAGGCGGAGGCGAAGGAGAAGCGGGTACGGGTGGAGTTGTCGCGGAAGATGGAGATGCCCAGGCCGGAATCGAACACGCGGGTGCTCTTGTTGCGCTCACGCAGGTCGCGCAGGGCGTCGGCCACGGTGAAGATGGCGTCGATCTCGTCATCGGTCTTGTCCCAAGTCCAATAGAAATCGGTCTTGTACATGTTGTTGATGTTCAGGGTGGACAGATGGCGTGCCAGCTCAACAGTCTTGCTCATTTTTCTTTCTCCTTTTTATTTATTGTTATTGAATGATGTTACTTGATGTCGTTGCCGGTCAGCTCCTGCCGGAAGCTGGTGGCAGAGCCGTCCTTGTTTTCGGGGTGATACAGGCCGGGAACGGCGGCGTACAGGGCGGCGCAGGTCACCAGATCCTGCTTGAAGGTCACTTCGTTGGGAGCGTGAGCCTGGGACTCCGCGCCAGGGCCGAAGCCCACGCAGGGGATGCCGTAGCGGCCCTGGATGGACACGCCGTTGGTGGAGAAGGTCCACTTGTCGGTCAGGGGACGGCCCTCACGCTTGGAAGCGGCCAGCTCAGTGGGCATCAGGCGCTTGTCGCCCCACAGGTTGTGGTGCGCGTCCACCAGCGCCTGAACGTGGGGAGCGGTCTCCTTGTTGATCCAGGTGGGGAAGAAGCACTCGGTCTCGTACACGTGGCCGGTCCATGCGGGACGGTCGTACATATACATGGAGACCTTCACGTCCTTGGCGTACTTCTTGCAGGCGGGCAGGTCCTCGATCTCCTTCAGGCAGGACTTGTAGGTCTCGCCGGCGGTCATGCGGCGGTCGATGGAGATAGAGCAGCTATCGGCCACGGCGCAGCGGGAGGGGGAGGTGTAGAAGATCTGGCTGGTGGTGCAGGTGCCGCGGCCCAGGAAACGGGCATCCTCGTAGTGATCGGGGTTGAACTTGGGATCGAGCATCTTCACCAGGCCGTTGATCTCGGTAGAGCCGTCAGCGGGGTTCTCGTTCAGGTCGCGGACGTTCAGGATGACCTCGGCCATCTTGTGGATGGCGTTGTCGCCGCGCTCGGGAGCAGAGCCGTGGCAGGAGATGCCGTGCATATCCACGCGGATCTCCATGCGGCCACGGTGGCCGCGGTAGATGCCGCCGTCGGTGGGCTCGGTGGAGATGACGAACTCGATCTTGCTGCGGGCGTCCTCAGGGCCGTTGAAGTACTCGTTGACGATGGACTGCCAGCACATACCGTCGCAGTCCTCCTCCTGGACAGAGCCCACCACCATCATCTTGTAGCCCTTGGGCAGCAGGTTCAGGTCCTTCATGATCTTCACGCCGTAGGCGGCGGCGGCCATGCCGCCCTCCTGGTCAGAGCCGCCGCGGCCATAGATGATGTCCTCGGTCTCGTAGCCCTTGTAGGGGTCGGCTTCCCAGTTGTTGATGTTGCCGATGCCCACGGTGTCGATGTGGCTGTCGATGGCGATGATCTTATCGCCCTCGCCCATCCAGCCGATGACATTGCCCAGCTTGTCGAACTCCACCTTGTCATAGCCCAGGGCCTTCAGCTCCTCGGCAATGCGCTTGACGACGCCCTCCTCCTCGCAGGATTCGGAAGGGATGGCGATCATGTCCCGCAGAAACTTGACCATTGCGGGCTTGTAGGCCTCAGCGGCGCTTCTGATGGCAGCAAAATCCATAGTGTACCTCCGTAAAATATCTTTGTAAGTCGCGGACAAAAGGGTCGGATATTGTCTTGCTTACCACTATCATAGCACACACTGGCCGGATGTCAAACAAAAATTATTGAAACCAAAAAGTTTTTTTGAAAAAATCGTTGCTTTTTGCGGTGAGTGTGGTATGATGTATGCGGAAGAAAGCAAAAAAGGGGGAGCGATATGGAGGCAAAACGTCTGGAGCTGCTCAAGCAGATCGCGGCGGGTGTCGCGGCGCAGTTCGGCGACAAGTGCGAGGTGGTCATCCACGATGTGAGCAGCAACCACCCGGAGCACACCATCGTTCACATCGAAAACGGCTATATATCCGGCAGAAAGGTGGGCGACGGCGCTTCCAGCGTGGTGCTGGAGCAGCTGCAGCATCAGAACGAGCAGCCTCAGGATCACCTGTGCTACCTGACCCGCACCCCCGACGGGAAGATCCTCAAGTCATCTTCCTTATATATCCGCAACAGCCGCGGCGCGGTAACGGCCATCTTCTCCATCAACTACGACATCACCAATATCATGATGATGCACCAGGAGCTGGGCGAGTTCATGCTCACCCGTGACAGGGAGCAGTCCGAGCCGGAGAAGATCATCAACGTGAACAACGTGCTCAGCGAGCTTATCGAGCAGTCCGTGTCCCTGGTGGGCAAGCCGGTGGCCCTGATGAGCAAGGACGACAAGGTGCGGGCCATCCGCTTCCTCAGCGATGCGGGCGCGTTCCTGGTCACCAAGTCCGGCGACAAAGTGGCAAAATACTTCGGTATTTCCAAATATACACTGTATTCTTACATTGATGCAAACAAGCAGGAGGAAAAGAAACATGGGTAAAATCGATCTGTCCATCAACAAGGTTGGCCTGGCGCATAACATCCAGAAGGCCAAGGAGAACAACGTCATCATCCCCACCATCGCCCAGATGCAGAACCCCGATCTGATCCCCGAGAAGATCAAGGCCAAGCTGAGCCACACCGGCCTGTGGGATGTCGATCCCGTGAACCTGTTCCGCATTTCCTGGCACAACGAGGCCAAGGAGAGCGGCGGTCTGTTCCAGGCCGTGCCCAACTATGTGGAGATCCCCAGCAAGCTGTCCGGCGTGCCCTGCCGCATCATCGCCATGTCCGGCAAGTGGTTCCCCACCGGCTGCCATAAGGTCGGCGCTTCCTTCGGCTGCCTGGCTCCCCGCCTGGTCACCGGTCAGTTCGATGCCACCTATCACCACGCCGTTTGGCCCTCCACCGGCAACTACTGCCGCGGCGGCGCTTTCAACTCCAAGCTGCTGGCCTGCGAGTCCGTGGCCATCCTGCCCCAGGATATGTCCAAGGAGCGCTTCGACTGGCTGAAGTCCATCGCCGGTCAGATCATCGCCACCCCCGGCTGCGAGTCCAATGTCAAGGAGATCTTCGACAAGACCTGGGAGCTGAAGCAGGATCCCACCATGATGATCTTCAACCAGTTCGCCGAGATGGGCAACCCCCTGTGGCACTACAACGTCACCGGCTACGCCCTGTCCGACCTGTTCGAGGCCGTGAAGAAGCCCGGTCAGAACTTCGCCGGTGCTTGCTTCACCTCCGGCTCTGCCGGCACGATGTCCGCCGGTGACCTGCTGAAGGAGCGTTATCCCCACCTGAAGCTGGCCGTGGGCGAGGCCCTGCAGTGCCCCACCATCCTGAACAACGGCTTCGGCGGCCACCGCATCGAGGGTATCGGCGACAAGCACATCCCCTGGATCCACAACGTGAAGAACACCGACATGGCCATCGCCATCGACGACGAGGACAGCCAGCGCCTGCTGCGCCTGTTCAATACCCCCGAGGGTCAGAAGTACATGAAGGACGAGCTGGGCATGACCGATGAAGAGGTCGAGAAGATGACCTGGCTGGGCATCTCCGGCATCGCCAACGTGCTGTGCTGCATCAAGATGGCCAAGTACTACGAGCTCACCGAGAACGACGTGGTGGGCACGGTGCTCACCGACTCCGCCGTGATGTACAAGTCCCGCATCGAGGAGCTGAACGAGATGCACGGCGCGTACAACGCCCACGAGGCTTCCCTGGATCACAACCTGCACATGCTGGGCCTGCGTACCGACAACATGATGGAGATGGGCTATGCCGAGCGCAAGCGCGTCCACAACCTGAAGTACTACACCTGGGTCGAGCAGCAGCAGATGGCCGTGGAGGACCTGAACGCCCAGTGGTACGACACCAAGAACACCTGGGACGCCGTTCACGCCCAGGCCAAGGATCTGGACGAGCTCATCAACGAGTTCAACGAGGCCACCGGCCTGCTGAAGGCTCTGTAAAACACCACCGCAACAACGCCTCAGGGGCGGGGCTTTCGCCCCGCCCCTGATTTTTTATCTTGAATAAGGAGATATACCATGAAAAACGTAAAATACGGCAAATGTGTCCGCTGCGGCAAGACCTATGATGCCGTCCCCGATCTGACCAACTGCGAATGCGGCGGCATTTTGGACATCGTCTACGACTACGACTACATCAAATCCGTGCTGACCAAGGAGAAGCTGGCCAAGCGCGGCAACCGTTCCATGTGGCGTTACCGTGAGCTGCTGCCCGTGGAGGAGACTACCCCCGACACCCCCCTGCGTGTGGGCTGGAGTCCCCTGTACGAAGAGCCGAAGCTGGCGGAGCTGCTGGGCATCAAGAAGCTGTGGGTGAAGGACGACGGGCAGAACCCCACCGCCTCCCTGAAGGATCGTGCCAGCGCCATGGCCGTGGCCAAGGCCATGGAGGCCGGCGCTAAGACCATCGCCTGCTCCTCCACCGGCAACGCCGCCAGCTCCCTGGCGGGCAACGCCGCCGCCGCGGGCATCAAGACCTATATCTTCGTCCCCGAGCGCGCTCCCAAGGGCAAGGTGGCCCAGCTGATGATCTTCGGCGCGAACGTCATCTCCGTCAAGGGTAACTATGAGGACACGTTCAAGATGTCCGCCGCCGCCATCGACAAGTACGGCTGGTACAACCGCAACGCCGCCATCAACCCCTACCTCAGCGAGGGCAAGAAGACGGTGGCGCTGGAGATCGCCGAGCAGCTGAACTGGGAGATGCCCGACTATCTGGCCATCTCCGTGGGCGACGGCTGCACCATCGCCGGCGTGTGGAAGGGCTTCAAGGATCTGTACGCCATCGGCTTCATCGACAAGCTGCCCCGCCTGATCTCCGCCCAGTCCCTGGGCTGCTATCCCATCAACCGCGCCATCCAGGAGAACAAGCCCTGGGAGCCCATGGAGGAGAACACCATC
The DNA here is from genome assembly GCA_945878665.1 of uncultured Clostridia bacterium. Lineage (GTDB taxonomy): Bacteria > Bacillota > Clostridia > Oscillospirales > Oscillospiraceae > Vescimonas. The sequence continues at coordinate 15,342 of CAMDUN010000031.1, forward strand.
GCCGACTCCATCTCCGTGGGCGTGCCCCGCAACGCCGACAAGGCGCTCATGGCCATCCGCGAGTCCAACGGCATCGCCGTCAACGTCTCCGATGAGGAGATTTTGGCCGCCCAGCGGCTGCTGGGCCGCACCTGCGGCGTGTTCGGTGAGCCTGCCGGTGTCACCGGCGCGGCGGCGCTGAAGAAGGCCTGCGAGGAGGGTCTCATCCCCCACGATGCCACCGTGGTGTCCGTTGTCACCGGCAACGGCCTGAAGGACGTGGCCAACGCCATCAAGTCCGCCGGTGAGCCCATCCACATCGAGCCGGACCTGGATCTGATGGTGGAGGAGTTCAAAAAGCGCGGCGTGACCGTGGAATAACAGATAATACTTCCCCACCTATAGGCGGGGAAGTGTTGTTTTTCCCGTCAAATCCCCTAAAATCACCTGTTCTTATTTGAACAAAAGGGAGAAAACCGCAAAGCTCTGTGGACAAGCAGAGAAACAGTGCTATAATCAACCTATCCGTAGGAGTACTCCTGCTTGCGCGTTTTATTGTTCAAATAAAACGGCGCGAGGTGCGGAAATACAAAATTAGCAGGGAGAGAAATAATGAAAAAGGTTTTGACAATGCTTCTGGCGCTGGCCATGGCGCTGGGGTTGGCCGCCTGCGGAGCACCCGCGGAGCCGGAGGTCACGGCCCCCACCGGGGAGATCCTGCTGTACGGTGAATACCACAACAGCGCCTCACACCATGCGCAGGAGCTGGCGCTGTGGCAGGACTGGTACGCCAAGGGCATGCGGCACCTGTTTGTTGAGCTTGGTGAACCCACCGCCCAATTGCTGAACCGCTGGATGGCCGCCGAGGACGACAGCCTGTGGGAGACCATTTACGGTAATTGGGAGGGTACAGCTACCCACAACCGCTTCAGCAAGGAGTTCTATGAGCAGGTCAAGGCCACCTGTCCGGAGACAGTGTTCCACGGCTTTGATGTGGAGCATCAGTTCGAGTCCAACGGCGCGCTGTATCTGCAAATGCTGGAGGACGAGGGCCAGAAGGACAGCGACGAATACAAGTTCGCCTCCGCCACCATGGAGCAGGCCAAGGAGTTCTACGCCAAGGGCGGCAACACGCCGGAGTCCACGCTGTACCGTGAGCCTGTTATGGCGGAGAACTTCATCGCCCAATACGATACGCTGGACGGCCTGAGCGTTATGGCCATCGCCGGTGCGGCACATGTGGATGAGGAGATATCCCAGAACACCGATAACCGCGCGGATATGGACATCATGGCGAAGCTGCTGCAGGACCACTACGGCGACAGTGTGACTGTCACCTGCGCGGTGCTGGACGCTGACGTGCCCGCCCGGACGGACACCCTGACCATCAACGGCAAGGAATATCAGGCGGAGTACTTCGGCGAGGAGGACACGTCGGAGTGGCTGGAGGGCTGCGAGAGCCGGGAGTTCTGGCATGTGCTGGACGCCTATGAGGATATGTCCTCGTGGCATGTGACCAGCAACTGGCTGCCCGCCAGCAACTACCCCATGACCATCACCGCCGGTGAGATCTACGCGGTGCTGTACCACAAGGACGATGGTGACGACTGGTGGTACGCCATCTCCGAGGAGGACGCGGAGTACGGGATCATGACCAAAGGCATTACCCCCAACACCGCCGCCAGGGTGGATACCTTGACCATCAACGGCAAGGAGTATCAGGCGGAGTATTTCGGTGAAGAGGATGTGTCCGGGTGGCTGGACGGCTGCAAGAGTCGGGAGTTCTGGCACGTCATTGACGGCTACGCAGATTTCAGCCAGTGGACGCAGACCAACGACTGGTTGCCCGCCAGCAACTATCCCATGAGCCTGAACGCCAATGACTCCTACGCGGTGCTGTATCACTACAACAGCGGCGACCAGTGGTGGTACGCGTTCTCCGAGGCGGATGCGGAGTACGGCATTATGACCAAGGGCGTGCGGCCTTGAGTTGGGTATCCTGCGGAAAGAAAGACAAAAAGCGCCCCCGGCTCCGCCGGGGGCGCTCCCGTTTTCCCGGATGGGAGGCTGCGAGGGGTGAATCGGCTATTGCCAAAGGGGCAAAAAGGTGCTATACTATACCTGTAATATAGCTCATATAGCCCCGCGAGAATGGCGCGGGCGTTTCTACCGAGCCGCCGACGGCTCTGCTATGGGTGTTTCAGCGCACAGGCGTTGAAGCATCCATTTTTATTTTGCTTGCAGGAGGTCATCCGCCATGACGCAGATACTGAAGGGGAACATCGTCCACGCGCCGCAGATGGGTCGGCTGGACATTTTAGAGCACGGCTGCCTGGTGCTGGAGGACGGCGTCATCACCGCCGTGTCAGACCGTGTGCCGGAGGGGCTGGAGAACGCGGAGCTGCGGGACTTCGGCGACCGCCTCATCATGCAGTCCTTCGCGGATATGCACCTCCACGCGCCCCAGTACCCCATGCTGGGCATGGGCATGGACCTGCCGCTGCTGGACTGGCTGAACACCTACACGTTCCCCACCGAGGCCCGCTTCGCCGACACGGACTACGCCCGCCGCGTCTACCGCCGCCTGGCCACCGACCTGATCACCAGCGGCACGACCCGGGTGTGTATGTTCTCCTCCCTCCACACCGATGCCACGCTGATCCTCATGGACGAGCTGGAGCGTGCCGGCGTCACCGGCTACGTGGGTAAGGTGAACATGGATCGCAACGGCCTGCCCGGCGCTTTGCAGGAGACCACCGAGGAGTCCATAGCCGAGACGCTGCGCTGGCTGGACGGCTGCCGGTTCGAGCACGTCAAGCCTATTCTCACGCCCCGGTTCACGCCCAGCTGCACCGATGAGCTGATGGCGGCGCTGGGCAAGCTGGCCGCCCAGCGCGGGCTGTACGTCCAGTCCCACCTGTCGGAGAACACCCACGAGATCGCCTGGGTGCGGGAGCTGCACCCGGAGTGCCGCCAGTATTGGGAGACCTACGACAAATACGGCCTGTGGAAGGATCACACCGTCATGGCCCACTGCGTCCACTCCGACGAGCGGGAGCGCCGGGCCATCAAGGAGCACGGCGTGGTGGTGGTCCACTGTGCCGACTCCAACGTGAACATCTGCTCCGGCATTTGCCCCGTGCGGCAGATGGTCAACGAGGGGCTGTGGGTCACGCTGGGCAGCGACATCGCCGGCGGCGCGCAGCTGCCCATGTATAAGGTCATCACCATGTCCATCCGCATGTCCAAGGCCCGCCGTGTCACCGACCAGCGGCATCCCGACTTCCTCACCGTGCCGGAGGGCTACTACCTGGGCACGACCTCCGGCCACAAGTATTTCGGCGCGGGGGACGGCTTCGCCGTGGGCGACAAGCTCCACGCGGTGGTCATCGACGACGGTGACTTCCCCGAGGCGGCCCACGCCCTGACGGTGCAGGAGCGGTTCGAGCGCGCCATCTACATGACCCACCGTCACAACATCGTCTCCGTGTGGTCGGATGGCCGGGAGGTCGTCCGCCGCTGACATCAATAAATATCCCCCGGCCTAGCCGGGGGTATTTCTTAGACGGGCGAAGCCCTATGTTACCAGCCACGCCTCATGCGGCGTTGGTACGACTTGCCATTTGCATAGGCTGTCCTACCCACATCGGTATAAGTCCGGCACCTTTTCATTCTTATATAGCCGTCATCCCTAACACTTATGCTTTTTCTTCTGCCTAATTATCTCAACAGCAATCTTTACTTCCGTCACACAACTTGCTAAACTGTTTCTGCCACTTCATTCTTGAATGGCCTCCCTTTGTTTTGTAGTTTGCAGTTGCCAGACCGCATCTCTACTACAACAGAGGGAGTTTTATTTTTCCTCATCGGCAGCAGCCTCTTTTGAACCACTCGCCCAGCGAGTGGTTTTCGGGATACAAAAAAGAGCCGCCCGGCAGGGCGGCTCTTTCCCTGCAAAATCCCCACTTTTCTTTTCCGCGTAGATGGTGTATACTATGATTTGTATGTTCAGACCTGAGAACGGAGGTAGCCCTATGTACGAAAACCGCCGGGAGATCATGCAGGACGTGTTCCTGACGTATCTGCCCGCTGACAAATTCAAAACCAGCCGCCTGACGCTGAACCTCATCACCGGCCTGCGCCGGGAGACGGCCTCCGCCAACGCGCTGCTGCCCGCCGTGCTGCGCCGCGGTACGATGCGCTGCCCGGACATGGAGAGCCTGTCCGCCGCGCTGGACACGCTCTACGGCGCAACGGTGGACTACACCGTCCGCAAGAAGGGCGAGCGCCAGTGCATCGGCTTCGCCGCCGGGTTCATCGACGATGCGTTCACGCCCCACGGCGAGAAGCTCCTCGAGCCGGTGGCCGCCATGCTGGGCGAGCTGCTGCTGGACCCCGTTACCCGGGGCGGACGCTTCCTCGGCGAATACGTGGACAGCGAGAAGGAGAACCTCATCGATGCCCTTCGCTCCCTGCGGAACGACAAGCGGGACTGGGCGGACATCCGCCTGATGCAGGAGATGTGCGCCGGTGAGCCGTACAGCGTGCTGCGCCTGGGCGACGAGGACACCGCCCGCCGCATCACCAATCAGACGCTGTACGTCCACAGCCAGCAGCTCCTGCCCTCCAGCCGCGTGGAGCTGCTCTACTGCGGCAGCGCCGAGGCGCAGCGGGTGGAGGATGCCGTCCTGACCGCCCTGGCCGCCCTGCCCCGCGGGCCGCAGGCGGAGCTGCCGCCGGTGGCACGTGTGGCCGCCCCGTCCCAGCCCCGGTTCATCAACGAGACCATGGACGTGACCCAGGGCAAGCTGGCGGTGGGCTATCGCTGCACCAGCGACGATTACCCCGCCATGGTGCTGGCCAACCTGATCTTCGGCGGCACCAGCAATTCCAAGCTGTTCATGAACGTGCGGGAGAAGCTGTCCCTGTGCTACTACGCCTCCAGCAGCTACGCCCGCAGCAAAAATATCATCACCGTGTCCAGCGGCGTGGAGACCGGCGACCGCGACCGTGCGCTGGAGGAGATCGACCGTCAGCTCAAGGCGGTGCAGCGGGGCGACTGGGAGGACTGGGAGCAGGAGGGCGCTTTGCAGGCCATCCGTTCGTCCCTGCTGTCCCTGTCCGACTCCCAGGGCGCACTGGAGAACTTCTACCTGGGTCAGATCGCGTCCGGCGTCCACGAAACGCCGGAGGAGCTGGCCGTCGAGCTGGAGTGCGTCACCAAGGAGCGCATCGTGGCCGCCGCCCAAACGGTGCATCTGGACACCGTCTATTTCCTGGGAGGGAGGGAAGCGTAAATGGAAAAGAAGCTGTATGAACGCATCGGCGAGGAGGTGTTCCGCGCCACCCTGCCCAACGGTCTGCCGGTGTATATCGTGCCCAAGAAGGGCTTTTCCCGGAAATATGCCCTGTTCGCCACCCGCTACGGCGGCATGGATATGCGCTTTGAAAAGGACGGCCAGTGGCTGGACACCCCTGCCGGCATCGCCCACTACCTGGAGCACAAGATGTTCGACACCGAGGAGGGCAACGCCCTTCAGGAGCTGGCCAAAAACGGCGCAGAGCCCAACGCCTTCACCTCCAACGCCATCACCTGCTACTACTTCGATGCCACGGAGAAGTTCTACGAGAGCCTGGAGATTTTGCTGTCCTTCGTGTCCGTGCCCTACTTCACCGATGAGAGCGTGCAGAAGGAGCAGGGCATCATCGCCCAGGAGATCGGCATGATCGAGGACAACCCGGAGTGGCAGGTCTACAAGCAGCTCATGCAGGCGCTGTACCACACCAGCCCCGCCCGCACGCCGGTGGCCGGCAGCGTGGAGAGCATCAGCCATATCACCGCCCAAACGCTGTACGACTGCCACAAGGCGTTCTACACCCCGGCCAATATGTGCCTGGTGGTGGTGGGCGATGTGAAGCCGGAGCGCATCATCGCCTCCGCCAATCAGATCCTGCCCGCCAAGAGCGGCCCGCTGATCCGCCGCGACTACGGCGCGGAGGAAGAGCTGACCGCCGCGGAGCATTTCGTCTCCGCCGCCATGGAGGTGTCCATGCCCACGTTCCTGGTGGGCTTCAAGTGCCCGCCCCAGCACGGCGGGGAGCAGCAGCACCGCTTCACCGCCATCGGTGAGCTGGCCTGCGATGTGCTCATGGGCGAGTCCAGCCCGCTGTACGCCCGCCTGTATGCCGAGGGGCTGATCAACGGCTCGTTCGGCGCGGCCTTCGACCTGCTGCCCGGCGCGTCCTATGTCTACGCCGGCGGCGACAGTAAAGACCCCCAGGCCGTGGCGGAGGCCATTTTGGCCGAGGCCCAGCGGCTGGTCAGTCAGGGCGTGAACGGCGACTACTACCGCCGCGTGGTCAACGCCAACTTCGGCGCGGCGCTGAAGGCGCTGAACTCCTTCGAGTCCATCGCCGTGTCCATGGCCGAGGGCTGCTTCCAGGGCTACGACCCCTACCGCTTCCCGGAGGTCTACGACAGCATCACCGTGGAGGACGTGCTGGACTTCCTGCGGCAGAACATGACCCGCGACCACATGGCCCTGTCCGTCATCACCCCCAAGGAGGTTTGAGCTATGTCCGTTTCCCCTCTCTCTATTATGCATGACAGTCCCATCCGCTTTCCGGGGCTATTCGGCGACTGGGAGTTTACCGCGTCCTCCGTGGCCTTCCACATCGGCGGCAAGGCCATCTACTGGTACGGCATCCTCATCGCCCTGGGCGTGGTGCTGGCCCTGTGGTTCTGTATGCGCCAGCGGACGAAGTACGGCATCAGCGAGGATAACCTGCTGGACGGCGTGCTGTGGGGCGTGCCCCTGTCCGTCATCGGCGCACGGGTCTACTACGTCATCTTCTACCTGTCCGAGTTCAAAAACGCTGACGGTTCGCTGGACTGGAGCAGGGTCATCGCCATTTGGGACGGCGGATTGGCCATCTACGGCGGTGTCATCGTGGCCATCGCCACCTGCTATGTCCTCAGCCGCCGCCGCGGCTTCAAGCTGGGCGCGCTCACCGACCTGATCGTTATGGGTCTGCTCATCGGTCAGGCCGTGGGCCGCTGGGGCAACTTCATGAACCGTGAGGCCTTCGGCGGCGAGACCACCCTGCCCTGGCGCATGGAGCTCATCACCCGTGCCGGTGAGACGGTGGACGTCCACCCCACGTTCCTGTACGAGAGCCTGTGGAACGTGGTGGGGCTGCTGCTCATCGTGTTCATCGTGTCCAAGGCCCGCCGCTTCGACGGCGAGAACACATGGTTCTACTTCCTGTGGTACGGCCTGGGCCGGTTTTGGATCGAGGGTCTGCGTACCGACAGCCTGTACCTTTTCAACTGGACCATCGGCGGCCAGCCCATCCGCGTCAGCCAGGCGCTGAGCCTGGTCATGGTGCTGGTGTCAGCATTCATGCTGCTCTACCACCTCAAGCTCCACCCCCACAAGCCGGAGGAGCTGTACGTCAACCAATCACAGCCAACGGAAGAAAAAACAGAGGAATAAAAGCGTTCCGTAGGGGCGGGGTTCTACCCCGCCCGCCGTTTTGCGAGCGCACCCCTTGTTCCCGTCCGTAGGGGGCGATGCCCTCATCGCCCCGCCGCGCCC
>CAMDUN010000032.1:0-22870 GCA_945878665.1 uncultured Clostridia bacterium
GCACCCCTCCCGTCAGATACCTACCCTGTGTAGTCCCTTGTAAACTGTACTTTGTCTATATTGAACGATTTGCTGCCGGTGGAATGAGTTCGGGAATGGTTGGGGAAGAATTTGTTCGAGAAGGTTGGTATGATGTGAGACGCAGAAACCGTCTATATCAATCTGATAAAGTTGTCTCTCAAACTCTTTATTTAGATAAGGTTAAAGAGAGAATTGCTTGGTATTGCGATACAACGAATACTATTGATTATGAATTGAACCCTGATTTTGACAGCGACAGTTTTCTATTTGCATTTGAGGATACGGATATGAACGACCATCAAAAGGAAATCGTCGCTCAGCTTTGGGGAATATATACCGGAAAACCAATGAGCAAAAAAGAAGTCGCTGAGAATATGGGAGTCACATATAATAGAATCCGTCAGGTGGAAATATGCTGTCTTCGTCATATACTTCGCAACAGAAATAGAAACACTTTAATAATAGAGAAATAGTAAAGACCGTCAGATCTCATTCGAGACTTGACGGTCTTACATTTTGTGATTGTATTTAAGAAAATCGTTTTGGTGTTCCTGTTTGCGAAGTTGATAGCCTTGTGCAATCAGTGTATCCACTTTCAGAGCAATCAGGTTGATGTCGGAACTCATTGCCCGTGCAATCTGCTGAATGTCATAGCCGTTTTCAATGTATTCCAAAATGGTGTCGTCCGGGAGCGAAGCCTGAGAAGCAAAGATGTTTGCTTCATACTCCATACGGTTCTCTCTCATATCAAAGATGTTGAACTCTTTGAACCCGCCGACAGCAACAGCTTCTTGCCTGTGTAGAACATCGTGTCCGATTTCGTGCCATAGCACTATCTGCTCCACGACCGGGTGCATACCGTTTTTAAGAAAAACAAAGCGGTTCTTCAGAATAACCTTGTATGCTCCACGCTGCTTGTCAAAATTCCGGTAGATGACATTGATACCAAGCTCTTTTGCGACCTTGTACGGGTCACGAGTACCGCAACGGTCAATGAGCTTGTTTACGATTTTCACAATCTCAGCCGTAGTGTAATACCCCAATCCGGCTCACCTCCCATATTATAGTATATCGGATATTAACCCTATAATAAATTATAAACTATTATGTGTCCCATATATTGGACTTAGTTCTGACACGCCCCCTGTCAAGTAGACATTTTTTGTGGACACCTGTTATGCGGTATAAGCATAACGGACTTCCATTGGGGTTTGTCCTGTCTTGAGCTGTATTCGCTCATTGTTGTAAAAATAAATATATTCATCCACAAGTTCTTTGGCTTCGTCAAAGGTTTGTGGCTTTGCTCTGTAAATACACTCTGTCTTCAGCATGCTGAAGAAGTTTTCGGCACAGGCATTGTCGTAGGGACACCCAACCGATGACATAGACGGTTTAATACCGTTTGCTTTGGCAACGTTGTAATATGCCTGAGAGGTGTATTGAAATCCATTGTCACTGTGCAGGATAAGCCCTCCGGAGGGCTTGGCGTTTTTCACCGCCGCACGTACCGTTTCAATCACCAAACTTGCCGGCATTTGCGTTGCATATTTGTAGCCCACAATACTGTTGTCATACAGATCCTTAATCATAGACAGATACAAGAAACCCTGCTTTGTTTGTATGTAGGAAATATCTGTTACCCACTTTTCATTCGGTCTCGTTGCCTTAAAGTTTCTCATCAATTCATTGTTGTAATGGGTATAGGTGTTACAATCATAATGACGAAACCGTTTGCGTTTTCGTATAGCCAACAAGTTGTATTTGCGCATAATTCGCAAAACTGCTTTGTGGTTGATGACAAGCCCTGTTTCTCTCAGCAGCCACATCTTAACACGGCGATAACCGTAGGTTCTATGCGCTTTTTCATGGCATTCCACGATTAAATCCGCAATTACTTTGTCCTTGTCAGGTTCATCTTTTCGCTTTAACCATTTGTAATATCCGCTACGGGATACTTCAAGCAGCTTGCAGAGTTCTTCGACCGTGAAACGATCTCTGAACCGATGTATTACTTTGTACCGGAGTTCTTTGCATCCCACCTTTCGCACTCTTCCCGAAAAGCCCGTAATACCTCGTTTTCCATTTCTAATTGGCGTATCTTTTCTTCGGGTGTGTTCGGCTGCGGTTTTCTCGGTCTGCCTCTTTTGCGGGTACTTAGTCCTTCTTCTCCTCGCTTTTGGTAGTCCTGAAACCACTGCTTGAGCATACGGTATTGGATGCCGGTTTCTCTCGTCAGATCAGCAACGGATATACCATCTTCAAAGTGGCGTTTAATTACTTTTAGCTTGTATTCTGCTGAGTAATATTTGGTGTTTTTTAGCGATTCCTTACCGTTTTGACGGTAGTCGCGAAGAATGTAACACAGATAGCTTTTGCTGATGTCATATTCCTCACAAATCGCTTTTAATGTCTTATGGTTTTCCTCGTGCTCTCGAATGATGGTAATCTTTTCTTCGTAACTAAACTGGTATTTTCCCATTTTCCTTCAACTCCTTGACTCTTTTATTATACATCAAGGTGTCCTATATTTTAATGTCTACTTTTTAGGTATCATATCATTCACTTTGAGGATTACTCGTCTTTGCGGTATTTCTTCGGGGTGTATTTTTTATTGTTCTTCTTTGCAATAAGATATGCTTCCTGAATAGCGTCAACCATTTCACGCATATCCTCGTCAGCCATTTCGCCGCCGGCAAACAGACCGGTAACTTCTGCAAGCAACTCCTGAGCCTGTCTTGCCCCTCTGCGTCCGTATTTATCCTCTACATCAGCGATGAAAGCGTCATCCTCAGACAGCAGATAATTCACATTTACATTTAAGGATTCTGCCAGTTTCTTATATCTTTCCATTCCTCTCGGACGGGATTTATCATTTTCATAAGAACCAATTATGCGTCGGGTTACGCCGATTTTAGCTGCCAACTCATCTTGACTCATACCAAGTTTTGTTCTCTCAGCCTTGACTTTTTCACCGAATGTCATTGTGATTTCACTCCTTAAAAGAATATTTACAGTTGAACTACCCATTTACTCTTGACAAGTACAGTTTAAGTGTATATAATATGAATTGGGAAGTTGAACTATACATAGTGTACACCAAACTACCCAAATTGTCAAGGGGGTTCAAAAAATGTTACGAAGCATACTTCATTGTGATATGAACAACTTCTATGCCAGCGTCGAATGTATGCTCGACCCCGCATTGAAGAAATATCCGATTGCTGTCTGCGGCTCTGTGGAAGAACGACACGGTATTGTGCTTGCGAAGAACTACAAGGCAAAGGCTTTTGATGTGAAAACCGGGGACGCAGTATGGCAGGCTAAGCAGAAGTGCAAAGACTTGGTTGTAGTACCGCCCCATTATGAGGAGTATATCAAATACTCAAAGCTTGCAAGAAGCGTGTACGAGCGATATACCGACCAAGTTGAACCGTATGGTATGGACGAGTGTTGGCTGGATATTAGTGGGACAGAAAGCCTTTTCGGTTCGCCGGAAAAGGTGGCAAATGAAATTCGTGAAACGATGAAGTTTGAACTCGGCTTGACGATTTCTGTGGGTGTTTCCTTTAATAAGATATTTGCGAAGCTCGGCTCGGATATGAAGAAACCGGACGCAGTAACCGTGATACCAAAGGACACATTCAAAGAAAAGATTTGGGGACTTCCTGCCGCTGACCTGCTCGGTGTAGGACGAGCAACCCAGCGAGTGCTTGACAGCTATTGTATTCGTACCATCGGGGACTTAGCGAATACTGACCCTGAGTTCTTACGCAGAAGATTAGGAAAGAACGGAGTAGTTTTATGGAACTATGCCAATGGTAACGACCTTTCGCTTGTTGCCAAGAAAGACTTCGTTTCTCCTATAAAAAGTGTAGGACACGGTATAACAACAGTAGCAGACTTAGAGAAACCGGAGCAGGTGTGGCCCGTGTTTCTCGAATTGACCCAAGACATCGGTCACAAGCTCCGTGTTCACGGACTGAGTGCTGAAGGTGTCGCAATACATATTAGAGACAACACGCTCAATACAAGGCAATGGCAGACGAAGATTGCACTTCCTACACAGTCTCCGATGATTATTGCAAAGACCGCTTTTCAGTTGTTTGAAAAAAGATATGGGTGGAATAACCCTATCCGTTCTGTGACGGTACAAGCCATAAATCTTGTTCCACAAGACACGCCCCGTCAAATAGATATGTTTATGGACGCCGCAAAACAGGACAAACTGGAGCGAATGGAAAAGTGTGTTGAAGAAATCAGACGGCGTTTCGGAAAGGACAGCATAAGGAATGGGGTTCTGTGTCAGAACCTGCGGCTACCACCGGAAAAAGCCGAAATCACTATGCCGACAGGTATGGTTGGTTAAGGAGGGCTTAATGTGATTGACGAAAAAGAGGTTACGGCTTATGTTACGATGCCCGACTGCTTTTTGCAGGGGTGCAGCGAAGATATTGTTATCTTCCGTGCGGACGGCGGAAACCATTTTACCGACTACGGTATATATGAGGGAATGTTCCTTTTCTTTGACCGGAAAAAACGCTTTAAGAAAGGAAGGCTTTCCTGTTACATCAATACTGCCGGAGATGACCGACCCAAGTACAGGGTGTCGGATAAGAACATCGACGGATACAAGCACTTGGGAAGATTAGTTTTGACTTTGAGAAATTACGAGGTATAGAAATGGAATCCGATAGAAGAAAAGTTTATGTTGAAGTAAATGTAACACACAGACCTGATGGAACGGCTCGTCCGAATTTCATTAAGTTTGAGAATGATGAAAAATATGAGATAGACCGTGTAATTCAGAAATGCCGTGCGGCTTCCACTAAAGTCGGAGGAACCGGTATCCGCTACACGGTACAGATTTGCGGCAAGCCCACATTTCTGTTCGACGAAGAAAACGGAAAGTGGTTTGTAGAAGCAAAATCCTAATGGTAGGAGGTTTTGTAACTTGAAACGTTTATCGAGATTTGACATCGAAGTGATTGCCGACAAGTATGTGCAGGCATATATGGCACTTCCCGATGTCCGTAACACACAAATATATAGAATTGACCCGGAGCTTCTCTTGGAGAAGGTTCTCGGTTTGAATGTCGAATACCAGCATCTATCCTATGACGGTAGCATTCTCGGAATGACCTCATTTACGGAAATGGGTGTTCAAGTATTTGAAGATGATGATAACGAAGCCTTTTTCTTTTTGGACGGGAAAACCGTTCTTGTGGAAAAGGACTTGAACTTTGACAGCAAGCTGAAAGGCAGAAAGAATTTCACCTTAATGCACGAGGGCAGTCATCAGATATTTAAGATGTTGTTCCCGAATGATTACGGTGTAACACAGAAGTCTGCCAGAGTACATTATTACAAGGCAAATTCCGAGAGGAATAAGCCAATATCTGATTGGGAGGAATGGCAGGCAAACACGCTTGGAGCTGCTATTCTTCTTCCTGAAAACCTCATAAAACAAGGAATGTATCTGTTCAGTCTCGGCGAAAAGATTGAATGCCTGAACAAGATATACTATCCGAGTGTATATAAAAGGTTTGACGCACTTGCGGATTTTTTAGGGTGTTCCAAAAAGGCTCTTGCCATACGAATGAAACAGCTCGGACTTTTGAAACAGGAGTATCTTGATAATCCTTTTGATTTGGTTACGGTTTATCCGGAGGTGAGCGAGCTATGAAATCGTTGGAACAAAAGATAATCGTAAGGTGCAAAAACTGTGGCTGGCGTATTTTTGACAAGGTAACAATGACAACAGGCGTTATTGAACTGAAATGTCCGAACTGCCACAGAGTAGTAGAGGTTGACTTGTCCCTCCGCAAAGGAACGGTCAAATACAGATTAACAAGAAGCAGTAACAGAGCGAACAATTAAATATCGGACAGATGTACCGAGCCACGAGTCCTTGAGCGAAAGCTCTTGAGTCATCAAATTGCCGGACGCTGAGAATTAAGGGATAGAAATATCCTAATGTTCTTGGTGTCCGGCTTTTTTGTCGCTCCCGAAAGGAGCAAGACCGTGACATATAAGTGGCTGGCATATATCGCCAAGTATCCGTAATCTCCGAGTTTTTGATTGCAACCAAATTCAAAAATTCAAATTTAAGGAGATTACGACAATGACAAAACTTACATTAGAACAACAGGAATTATTATTTGCGAACGACTGCAAACTCATCAATCTGCGGTATGAATACCACGGTTACACCGGCACGGAGAAATGGGCGATTGTAACAGAACTGGCGGAAGAAGAATTGTGGGTTAAATACCCTGATGTTATCCGTCGGTACACTCCGTTCATTCTGCTTTCTATGGCTCAGGGCGAAGTGATTGACGAGTCATGCAGAAACAACGATAAGTACGAAAAGCGAGCAAAAAGAACAATCGATGTGTATGGATATGAAGATGACATCTCTGAACAGTTCCACCGGGAACTGATTACTCCGTTTGTTGACCCGTTTGAGCAAGCGGAGGAAGAACGGATTGAGGAAGAAAAGGAACAGCTCCGCCAGTTAGAAATTGCAAAAGTCAGAAAGGTATTGGAAATGCTGAAACCCGTTCAGAGAGAACGACTGATAAAAGCAATTTTGTTAGGTATGAGTTCAAGAAAAATCGCAAAGGAAGAAGGCGTATATTACAGCGTTGTAGATAAGTCGATTGCCGCCGCAAGAAAAAATTTCAAGAAATTTTATGAAAACCTCTGATTTTGGGTGTGCATTTTGACCCCCTTTGTCCAAATGAGTGAAGGGGTTATTTCAATTCCGGATACGAAATGCACTTTCAAGACTAAATGAACAGAGAGGTTATACATATATGCAGAGAAAAGAAATTCAGCGTGGAGATTTATTCTACTACGATTTTGGAAAAAGAGAGGGGTCTGTCCAGTCGGGAGAGAGACCTGTAATGGTAATTCAGGCGGACAACTTTAATGCAAATGCTCCGACAATTATTGTTGCTGCTGTTACGGCTGTGATGAAAAAGAAGTATCTTCCTTCACACATCATTTTGGGTGAGGACTTCGGTCTGAAGAAGCCGTCAATGGTTCTTCTTGAACAGATACAAACCGTCAATAAAGATGAGCTGACAGACTACATTGGTTCGGTAAACGATGAAAGGCTTTGGAAGCAAATTAACGCAGCTCTTAAAAAGACTTTCGGTTTATGGATTTACAACACAGACAGAAACGGAGATGTTCGCTGCTTATGTCCCAAGTGCCTGAGCGACTATATCCACGACCCGAATTATGTTGTCAGGCGTCTTGACCCTTTTGCGAAAAGCAAAGACCACTGCGATAAGTGCAATAACAGCGGTTGGGATTATATCGTTTATGACAAACGCACCTCGAACAAAGGAAAGGGGTGCAGGAATGTCTAAACAAATCAGGAACAAGTTCAAATATGATATTCCGATTTATCACAGACCTATTATTTCCGTTGACGAAGCGACAGCTTATTCAGGAATAGGAAGAACTAAATTGTATGAGCTGACCACAATGGAAAATTGCCCCTTTGTAATTTGGGTAGGGACACGAAGGGTGATTAAAAGAAAATCATTTGTTGAGTATCTTGAAAGGCAATACTCAATTTAGCCTAAATGTCAAGTATGCGATGAGTCAATTCGCATCATTGGCTCATCGCAATTTTTCCAGTATCCTTTATGGCAGAAACGGCAAGGAGGTCATAGAGATGCCGGAAAAAAGAGCAACAAGAGTCAGGAATAAATATAAGTATGATGTTCCTTTATGGCACAGACCCATACTGTCTGTGGCAGAGGCTACCGAGTATTTTGGAATAGGCAGCAACAAGATATATGAATTGACAGAAAAAGAAAACTGCCCATTTGTTATTTGGATAGGTTCAAGGAGAGTTATTAAGAGAACCGCGTTTGAACGATTTCTTGAAAAGCAGTATTCGATTTAGGTAGGAATGGAGGAAATAGAAATGGCAGAGAATAAAAAGCAGTTTGAAATTCCGTTGTATGAAAAGCCTTTTCTTTCGATAGAAGAAGCGTCTGTATATACGGGAATCGGCAGAGACAAGTTATACGAACTTACAAATCCGGAAGATTGTCCTTTCGTTTTATGGATTGGCAATCGCCGAATGATTAAGAGAAGGGTTTTTGATGAGTACATTGAAAAATGCTACTCAATATGATGGGAGGTGTTAGTAATGGACAATAAAGAAACGGCAGAGCATTTTAGAAGCAGGAGTTCAGAAGTACCTTTATGGCACAGACAGAATATCTCAGTAGAAGAAGCCAGTGGGTACACAGGACTTGGAAGAGACACGATATATTCTCTCACGCAGGAAGATGACTGTGACTTTGTATTAAAAGTCGGACACAGAACGATGATAAAGCGAAAAAAGTTCGAGAATTATTTGGAAAACCTTTCGTCGATATAGGAGGTGCTTTAGGTGTTAAGAGTTATTAGTGAAGAAATCACTGCTTACAGAAGGCAGATTGATGAAAGAAAAAATGATTTACCACTATGGGAACGAAAAGTCCTTACTTGTGATGAAGCAGCCGCATATTCCGGAATTGGTATTAGAAGGCTGAGAAAAATGGCATTGGCAAAAGGGTGTCCGTTTGCTATTGCAAATGGTACACAGATTTTGATAGCAAGAGAAAAGTTTGACGCTTATATGGATAAAGCGGAAAAGGTTTAGGAGGAAAATAAAATGGCAAAGACAAAAAGACGAGATAAATCAAGAGTGGTTCTCCGTACAGGAGAATCACAACGTGCAGACGGTACATATCATTATAGTTGGACGGATGCAAATCGCAAAAGGCGTTATGTATATGCCAAGACACTCGATGAGCTTCGCTACAAAGAGGAGCAGATTGAAAAAGATAAAAAAGACGGCATAAAGGCAGAAGCTCGATATACTACCCTCAATGATATGTATGAGCTTTGGAAAGACTTGAAACGAGGTCTTAAAAACAATACCTTTGAAAACTATAAGTATATGTATGAGACATTCGTTCGTAATCAAATTGGCTCAAAGACGGTATCTTCTTTGAAAAAGACAGATATTAAAAGGTTCTATAATTACCTTGCAGATGAAAGACATCTAAAACCGGCGACTATTGACAATATCCATACGGTTCTTCATCAGATTTTGGATATGGCAGTTGATGATGATTATCTCAGAAATAACCCTTCCAATAATGTGCTGAAAGAGTTAAAGCAGTCCCATTGTTTTCAAACGGAGAAACGCAGAGCCTTAACGAGACCGGAACAGGAATTATTTTTGAGCTATCTGAAGAATACACCGTCTGCAAGTTTGTGGTATCCAATTTTTGCGGTGTTGGTTGGAACGGGACTTCGTGTTGGTGAAGCAACGGGTCTAAGATGGTGCGACATTGATTTGGACGAAGGAATTATCAATGTTAATCATACGCTGGTATATTATGACCATAGAACCGACGGTAGTAAGCGTGGCTGCTATTTTAATATCAATACCACGAAAACGCCGGCTGGCAAACGCCAAGTCCCGATGTTGGATTTCGTCAAAGAAGCGTTCCTTATGGAAAAAGAAAGACAGGAGCTTCTTGATATTCATTGTGAAGCTGTTGTAGACGGATATACTGATTTTATCTTTCTTAACCGTTTTGGGCAACCGCAACATCAGGCAACCCTTAACAAAGCAATCCGTCGTATTATCCGTGACTGCAATGATGAACAGTTTCTGAAAGATGAAAATGCAAAGGTTTTGCTTCCGCATTTTAGCTGCCACTCATTAAGGCATACATTCACGACAAGAATGTGTGAAGCAGGGGTTAATGTAAAGGTTATCCAGGATACGCTTGGACACAAAGATATTTCTACAACCCTTAATATTTATACCGATGTGACGAAGGAGTTAAGGAGGTCTGAATTTGAAGGTCTTGACTCGTACTTCAAAAATGAGTATAATAAGGCGAATGAAGTATTATAAACTGCTCGTTTTCGTGGGCATTAGATTTACATCATTTACACCAATTTCTACAAATAATGCTGCTCCGAGGGTGTACGTTTAGGAGATAGGAAAGTCTAAAAATGGGCTTCAAACAACATATCAGTAGAACTTGGCAGATGATAGAACAGCAAGTGAATGATGTACCATTTCGTCCCGACCATGAAGCCGCTGGACAAGTAAAGAAGTGAGCAAAAAAGGAGACGGCTTGCGCCGTCTCCTTTTTTGTATATATCCTGTTACCACTCCAGGTTCTTTTCCGTCTCCTTGCTGAACACGTGGGCCACGTTGCCGCCGAAGATCATGTTGACCTCGCTGCCCATGGGGAAGTGGGCGGCGTTGCCGTTGGTGGGCACGATGACCACCACGTCGTGACCGTTGGTGGAGATGTGCAGGTGCACGGAGGAGCCCATCAGTTCGCTGACATCCACCTTGCCCTTAACGCCGTCGGCGCACAGCATGATGTGGTCGGGGCGAACGCCCAAAACCACGTCCTGCTCGGCCACATCCTTGGCGGCCAAACGGGCCTGCTTGTCATCGGCCAGCTCCACGGTGATGCCGTCAATGGACACGGCGTACCTGCCGTTCTGCTTGATCAGGCGTGCGTCGAAGAGGTTCATCTGCGGCGTGCCGATAAAGCCTGCCACGAACAGGTTGGCCGGGTGGTCAAACACCTCCTGGGGCGTGCCGATCTGCTGGATGAAGCCGTCCTTCATGATGACGATGCGGTCGCCCAGGGTCATAGCCTCGGTCTGGTCGTGGGTCACGTAGATGAACGTGGTGTCGATGCGCTGGCGCAGCTTGATGATCTCGGCGCGCATCTGATTACGCAGCTTGGCGTCCAGGTTGGACAGTGGTTCGTCCATCAAAAACACGGCGGGGTCGCGGACGATGGCGCGGCCAATGGCTACACGCTGGCGCTGACCGCCGGACAGCGCCTTGGGCTTGCGGTCGAGATACTGGGTGATGTCCAAAATCTCGGCGGCCTGCCGGACCTTCTTGTCGATCTCGTCCTTGGGCACTTTCTTCAGCTTCAGGGAGAAGGCCATGTTCTCATACACGGTCATGTGGGGGTACAGCGCGTAGTTCTGGAACACCATGGCGATGTCCCGGTCCTTGGGCTCAACGTCGTTCATCAGCTTGTCGCCGATCCACAGCTCGCCGGAGGTGATGTCCTCCAGTCCGGCGATCATACGCAGGGTGGTGGACTTGCCGCAGCCGGACGGGCCTACCAGCACGATGAATTCCTTGTCGGCGATCTCCAACGAGAACTGCTGGACGGCCACCACGCCCTCGTCGGTGATCTGAAGATTGCTGTTCTTCTTAGCGGCATCTTCGCCCTTCTTGACCTTTTTCTTCTTCTCGGTGTTGGGGTAGACCTTCTTGAGATCCTTGAGTACGACCTTTGCCATGATGATATGACCGTGGCTGCTCTGCCTCCGCATGGAACAGCCTCGTGCGGCTTCGCGCACGTTACGGCAGGTCTCCACACTGCCGCACCGCCGGTCAGGGCGGGTATTCCTCCTTTTCTTTTGCCGGAGCGGGGCATAAAGTGGAGTGCCGCGCCCCGGTGGGAATAGATAAAGTATACCTGAAAACGATACCGAATGCAAGCGATTTTGTGGAAACTGCAAAAGAAAAACGGCCCGGCGCTGATTTTCCGTTTTTGCTTGCCAAATGTGGCGGCAGGTAGTATACTGTTCACATATCATCTCAGCGCTTCGCGTACAATGACACGGAGCGCGGCAGGGGGGAAGTCATGTATACCATTCAAGATCTGTTTGACCTGAGCCACACGCTGGCGGGGGACTATCTCGCCCGCTTCACCTATCCCTGGGAGGCGCTGGCCGGCATCTCCGACCTGATCCTGTCCCTCGGCCCGGCGCTGGGCGCGGACTACGAAAGCCCCGCCCCGGACGTGTGGGTACATAAGACCGCCAAGGTCGCGCCCACGGCCTATTTGGGCGGGCCGTGCATCATCGGCCCGGACACGGAGGTGCGCCACGGCGCGTTCATCCGGGGCAGCGCCCTGGTGGGCGCGGGCTGCGTGGTGGGCAACTCCGTGGAGCTGAAGAACGTCATCCTCTTTGACGGCGTGCAGACGCCCCATTATAACTACGTGGGCGACAGCATCCTGGGCTACAAGTCCCACATGGGCGCGGGTTCGATCACCTCCAACGTCAAGTCCGACAAGACCCACGTGGTCTGCGTCTGCGGCGGAGAGCGCATGGACACGGGCCGGAAGAAGGTAGGCGCGATGCTGGGCGACCACGTGGAGATCGGCTGCAACAGCGTGCTGAACCCCGGCGCGGTCATTGGGCGGAACACCCACGTCTATCCCCTCAGCGCCGTCCGGGGCACGGTGGCGGCGGACAGTATTTTCAAAGCGCCGGGGAACGTTGTGCCCCAGCAGCAATAAGGAGACAGTAACATGGGCAGATATTTCGGAACAGACGGCTTCCGCGGGGAGGCCAACGTAACGCTGACGGCGGACCACGCCTATCAGGTGGGCCGCTTCCTGGGCTGGTACTGCGGCGAAACGAAGCGCCGCGCCGGGGACGAAAGCCCCGTCCGCGTGGTCATCGGCAAGGATACCCGCCGCAGCAGCTATATGTTTGAGTACGCGCTGGCCTCCGGGCTGGTGGCCTCCGGCGCGGACGCCTACCTGCTCCACGTCACCACCACGCCGTCCGTCTCCTACGTGACCCGGACGGAGGGGTTCGACTGCGGCATCATGATCTCCGCCAGCCACAACCCGTTTTACGACAACGGCATCAAGCTCATCGACCGCGCCGGCGAGAAGATGGACGAGGACACCATCGCCCTCATCGAGGACTATCTAGACGGCCAGCTGGAGCTGTTCGGTCAAAAATGGGCGGCGCTGCCCCTGGCCCGGCGGGAGCACATTGGCCGCACGGTGGATCACGCGGCGGGCCGCAACCGCTACGTGGGCTACCTCATCTCCCTGGGGATGTTCTCCTTCAAGGGCAAGAAGGTGGGTTTGGACTGCGCCAACGGCAGCGCGTGGATGATCGCCAAGAGCGTGTTCGACGCCCTGGGCGCGACCACCTATGTCATGGGCGACCAGCCCGACGGCTTCAATATCAACAACGGCGTGGGCTCGACCCACATCGACGCGCTGCGCCAGTTCGTGGTGGAAAAGGGACTGGACGTGGGCTTTGCCTACGATGGCGATGCCGACCGCTGTTTGGCGGTGGACGAGCGGGGGAATATTATCACCGGCGACCATATCCTCTACGTCTGCGGCAAGCACATGAAGGACAGCGGTGAGCTGCCCGGCAATACCGTAGTCACCACGGTCATGTCCAACTTCGGCCTGTACCGGGCCTTCGACCGGGACGGCATCCGCTATGCCAAGACCGCCGTGGGCGACAAGTACGTGTATGAGTACATGAGCAAGAACGGCTGCGCCCTGGGCGGTGAGCAGTCGGGCCATATCATCTTTTCCAAGCACGCCACCACCGGCGATGGCATCCTCACCAGCCTGAAGCTGATGGAGGTGATGCTGGAGCGGAAGCTGCCCTTGAGCAAGTTGACGGAGGGGCTGACCATCTATCCCCAGGTGCTGGAGAACGTCCGGGTGAAGGATAAGCTGGCGGCCCGGCAGGACGCGGACGTGCAGAAGGCGGTGGAAGCCGCGGCCAACAAGCTGGGCGATACGGGCCGCATTCTGGTGCGCGAATCCGGCACAGAGCCGCTGCTCCGCGTCATGGTGGAAGCCCCGGAGGACGACACCTGCCGCGCCTGCGTAGACGAGGTCGTGGCTGTGATCCGCGCCAAAGGCCACGCGATATAGGCGCAAATAAGGGAACGCCGGAATGCGTTCCCTTATTTTTTGTTGACAACCGACAACGATACCTATATTATAAAGAATATTCATCGGGGAGGAGGCGCTTGCCATGGAACGTATCACCAGCCGCAAAAATCCGCTGCTGGAGCATATCCGCCGCCTGGACAGCGGCCCGTACCGCCGCCAAAGCGGCGCGTTTTTGTGCGACAGTCCCAAGCTGGTGGACGAGGCGCTGCGCCATGGCGTGACCGTCACCTGCGTGGTGGTGTCCGACGGTGTGGCCCTGCCGGAGCATTTGCCGGAGGGCGTGCGGTGCGTCTCCGTCCCCGCCGATGTGATGGCCTCCCTCTCGCCCCAGCGCACGCCCCAGGGGATGCTGGCGGTGTGCGCCCTGCCGGACACCGCGCCGCCCGCCGTCCTCGCGCCGGGACGCTACATCGTCCTGGACGGCGTGCAAGACCCCGGCAACGTGGGCACGGTGCTGCGGACGGCAGATGCCTTCGGCTGCACCGCCGCGCTGCTGCTCCCCGGCTGCGCCGACCTGTATAGCCTGAAAACGCTGCGGGCCTCCATGGGCGCGGTGTTCCGCCTGCCGGCCTACACGGTGGACGCGGACGCGCTCCGCGCTCTGCTGACGGCGGCGAACCTGCCGCTGTACGGCGCGGCCCTGCGCCACGACACGGTGGACGTCCGATGCCGCGACCTGCGGCGCTGCGCCATTGCCGTGGGCAGCGAGGGCCGGGGGCTGAGCGACACGGTGCTCGCCCTCTGCGACGAGACGCTGCGTATCCCCATGGCCGACCACTGCGAATCGCTGAACGCCGCCGCTGCCGCCGCCGTGCTGCTGTGGGAGGCGTACCGTGCCGAGGAGGGGATGTAAATGGCCGCGCTGAAATACTGGGTGTGGCTGGCCGCCCTGCCGGGGGTGGGAAGCCGCGTCAAGCTCCGGCTGCTGGAGCATTTTTCCTCGCCGGAGGAGATATACTACGCCCAGCCGGAGGAGCTGCTGCTCACCGGCGCGGTGGATAAGCTCCAGGCCAAGCTGCTGGCGGACAAGTCCCTGACCCGTGCCGAGGACGTGCTGGCTGCCTGTGCCAAGGCGGGCCAGTTCATCGTCACCATGGACGACACCACCTACCCCGCCCGCCTGCGGGACATCTTCGACCCGCCTCTGCTGCTGTACGGCAAGGGCTCTATGCCCATCTTCGATGACGAGGCCGCCATCGCCGTGGTGGGCACGCGGAAATGCACCGCCTACGGGCTGGATGTGGCCTCTCAGCTGGGTTACGAGCTGGCAAAGCAGGGGGCGCTGGTGCTGTCCGGCATGGCCAAGGGCATCGACACCGCCGCCATAAAGGGAGCGCTCCGCGCCGGCGGCTTCACCGCCGCCGTGCTGGGCGGCGGCGTAGACGTGATCTACCCCGCCGAGAACCGGCGGCTCTACGAGGACGTGGCCGCCACCGGCGTGCTGCTTTCCGAATACCCGCCTGGCACAGAGCCCATCGCGTCCCACTTTCCCGTCCGCAACCGCATCCTCAGCGGCCTGAGCTTGGCCGCCGTGGTGGTGGAAGCCCCGGAGCGCAGCGGCGCGCTGATCACCGCGTCCACGGCGCTGGAGCAGGGCCGCGAGGTGTTCGCCGTCCCCGGTCCGATCAACGCCCCCGACAGCAAGGGCTGCAACGCCCTCATCCGGGACGGCGCGGGCCTGGTGTCCGAGGCGTGGGACATCCTCGGCTTTTACGAGGGCCGCTTTCCCCACAAGCTGCGCCGCCTCCGGGCCGCGCTGCCCGACCTGCCCAAGGGCACGGACACGGCGGAAACGACCAACGATGCGCCCGCTGTGAAGAAGCAGAAAACGCCGGCCCTGCCGGTGCTGGACGTGTCCCGCGGGCCTGGCGGCCTGACGGACGACCAGCTATCGCTGCTGCGGGTGCTGCCGACGGACGCGGCACTGCTGGCCGACGACGCGGCGCTGCAAACCGATATACCCATTCGCCGGGTGCTCTCCGCACTGACCATGCTGGAGATCGACGGCTACGTCCGCCGTCAGGGCGCAGGCAGCTTCCTACGCACGGTGGAACTCAAGGAGGAATAGTACACACATGGCAACGAAAAAGAATTTAGTCATCGTCGAGTCCCCGGCCAAGGCCAAGACCATCGGCAAGTACTTAGGGCCGGATTATGTGGTCAAGGCCAGCATGGGCCACCTCCGCGACCTGCCCAAGAGCACGCTGGGCGTGGACGTGGACGGCGATTTCACCCCCAATTACCGCCCCATCAAGGGCAAGGAGGACATCATCAACGACCTGAAGACCGCCGCCGAAAAGAGCAAGGCCGTCTTCCTGGCCACCGACCCGGACCGCGAGGGCGAGGCCATCAGCTGGCATCTGCAGCACCTGCTGGACCTGCCGGACGACAAGGCCCGCCGTGTTACGTTCAACGAGATCACCAAAAAGGTGGTCACGGACAGCATCCAGCACCCCCGTGCCATCGACCAGAACCTGGTGGACGCCCAGCAGGCCCGCCGCGTGCTGGACCGTATCGTGGGCTACCAGCTCTCCCCCCTGCTGTGGAAGAAGATCCGCCGCGGCCTGTCCGCGGGCCGTGTCCAGTCCGTGGCCATCCGCCTGGTGGCCCAGCGGGAGCAGGAGATCGCCGAATTCGTGCCCCAGGAGTACTGGACGCTGGACGCCGCCCTGAAAAATAAGGACGGCGCACCCTTCACCGCCCGCTACTACGGCGTGGACGGCAAGAAGTACGAGCCCAAGGACGAGGCCGACACCCAGCGCATCGTATCCGAGCTGCAAAAGGAGCGCTTCTCCGTCAAGACCGTCAAGCGTGCGGACAAGCAGCGCAGCCCCACGCCGCCCTTTACCACCTCCAGCTTACAGCAGGAGGCCTCCCGTAAGCTGAACATGACGCCCCGCCGCACCATGGCCATCGCCCAGCAGCTCTATGAGGGCGTGGACATCACCGGCGAGGGCACGGTGGGCCTCATCACCTATATGCGTACCGACTCCCTGCGTATCTCCGACGAGGCCCAGGCCCAGGCCAAGGAGCTGATCTGCTCCCGCTACGGCGCGGCCTACTACCCCGCCGCACCCCGGAAATACAAGACCAAGGCCGGGGCGCAGGATGCCCACGAGGCCATCCGCCCCTCCGACCCGTCCCTGACGCCGGAGCAGGTGAAGTCCGACCTGACGCCGGAACAGTACCGCCTGTACCGCCTGATCTGGAGCCGCTTCCTGGCCAGTCAGATGGCCAACGCCGTCTACGACAGCATCTCCGTGGAGATCGCCGCCGGGGCCCACGCCCTGCGCTGCTCCGCCAGCAACCTGAAGTTCGCCGGCTACACCGCCGTGTACGAAGAGAGCCGCGACGACGATAAGGAGGAGAAGGAGTCGCCCCTGCCGCCGCTGAACGAGGGGGAGGCCGTGACGCTGACGGGCTTCACACCCGCCCAGCACTTCACCCAGCCCCCCGCCCGCTACACCGACGCCACCCTCATCCGCACCATGGAGGAGAACGGCATTGGCCGCCCCTCCACCTACGCGCCCACCGTTTCCACCATTTTGGATCGTGAGTACGTCATCAAGGAGGGCAAGTACCTGCGCCTGACGCCCCTGGGCGGCGTGGTCAACGACCTGATGTGCCAGCGTTTCCCCGACATCGTGGATGTAAAGTTCACCGCCCGCATGGAGCAGAAGCTGGACGACGTGGAGGCCGGCGATGTGAAGTGGAAGGACTTGATCCGCCAGTTCTACGTGCCGTTCCATCAGAACCTGGAGCAGGTGGAGAAGGACATGGAGGGCGTATACCTGAAAGTGCCCGACGAGGTCACGGAGGAGAAGTGCGACCTGTGCGGACGCAATATGGTCATCAAGTCGGGCCGCTTTGGCCGCTTTCTGGCCTGCCCTGGCTACCCGGAGTGCAAGTTCACCAAACCTTTGGTGGTGGAGATGCCGGGCCGCTGCCCCAAGTGCGGCGGACGCATCCTGAAGAAGACCAGCCGCAACGGCTATACCTACTACGGCTGCGACAAGTTCCCCGCCTGCGATTTCATGACCTGGGACGTGCCTGTGAAGGACGACTGCCCCGTGTGCGGCAAGACCATGTTCAAGAAGGCGGGCCGCGGCTTCAACAAGCCCTTCTGCGCCAACCCGGAGTGCGCCAACTTCCTGCCGGAGGATCAGCGGGGCTACCGCCGCCGCAAGCCTGCCGAGGGCGAAGCGGCGGAGGGCGGCGCTGCCGAGGGCGCTGCCGCCCCGGCGGAGGAGAAGAAGTCCGCCGCTAAAAAGACGGCGGCTAAAAAGACGACAGTGAAGAAGCCTGCGGCGAAGAAGACGGCGGCCAAAAAGCCCGCCGTGCGTAAAGCCGCCAAGAAATCGGAGGAAGCATGAACCAAGTCACTGTGATCGGCGCGGGCCTGGCCGGCGCGGAATGTGCCTGGCAGCTGGCCCGGCGGGGCATCCCCGTGGTGCTGCGGGAGATGAAGCCGGAAAAGACCACCCCGGCCCACGTCACCCCCTATTTCGCGGAGCTGTGCTGCTCCAATTCTTTGCGTGGCGCGGGGCTGGAAAACGCCGTGGGCCTTTTGAAGGAGGAGCTGCGGCGGCTGGACAGTCTGATCCTCCGCTGCGCCGATGCCACGGCTGTGCCCGCCGGCGGTGCGCTGGCGGTGGATCGTGAGGGCTTTGCCCGCATGGTCACGGAGCACATCCTGGCCGAGCCGAATATCACCCTCGTCCCCGGCGAGGTCACGGCCATTCCCGACGGCGATGTGGTCATCGCCTCCGGCCCGCTGACCTCCGACCCGCTGGCGGAGGCCATCGCCGCCAAGCTGGGCGGCGGCACGACGCTGAACTTTTTCGATGCCGCCGCGCCGCTGGTGTCCTACGACAGCGTGGATATGGACAGCGCCTATTTCGCCTCCCGCTACGACAAGGGCACGCCGGACTATATCAACTGCCCCCTGTCCAAGGAGGAGTACCTGGCCTTCTGGCAGGCGCTGGTCAGCGCCCAGGAGGCGGAGGTACACGGCTTCGAGGATAAGAACGTGTTCGAGGGCTGTATGCCCGTGGAGGTCATGGCCCGCCGGGGCGAGGACACCCTGCGCTTCGGCCCGCTGAAGCCCCGTGGACTGCCCGACCCCAAGACGGGGAAAGAGCCCTATGCCGTGGTGCAGCTTCGCCGCGACAACGCCGATGGCACGATCTACAACCTGGTGGGCTTTCAGACTCACCTGAAGTGGGGCGAGCAGAAGCGGGTGTTCTCCATGATCCCCGCCCTCCGCGAGGCCGCGTACCTGCGCTACGGCGTGATGCACCGCAATACATACCTCAACTCCCCCCAGCTGCTGGATCGCTACTACCGCCTGCAAAGCGATCCCCGCATCGCCTTCGCCGGGCAGATGACCGGCGTGGAGGGCTATGTGGAGTCCTGCGCCAGCGGCTTCCTGGTGGGCGTGGAGCTGGCCCGCCGTCTCAAGGGCCAAGCCCCCATCGACTTTCCACAGGAGACGGCCATTGGCGCGCTGGGCCTGTATATCAGCAACGGCACGGTGGCGGACTTCCAGCCCATGAACATCAACTTCGGCATCATCCCGCCCCTGGACCACCGGGTCAAGGGCAAGCGCAACAAGAACGCTGAACTGAGCCAGCGCTCTCTTGCCATCATTGAGCAGATCAAAGAGGAGGTGCTCTCCCTGTGAAGATCATTATCGACGCCATGGGCGGCGACAACGCGCCCCTGGAGATCGTCAAGGGCGCACTCAGCGCCCGCGCCCGCTTCGGCTGCGACATCGTGCTCACCGGCGATGAGGCCGCCATCCGTGATGCCGCCGCCCGGTGCGGCGCGTCCGCCCTGCCCCAGGGCGTGACCGTCCACCCCACCACCGAGACGGTGGAGATGTGCGACGACCCGGCCACCGTGTTCCGCCGGAAGAAGGACAGCTCCATGGGCGTGGCGTTGACGCTGCTCCGTGACGGCGCGGGGGACGCGGTGGTGTCCGCCGGCTCTACCGGCGCGCTGCTCACCGGGGCGACCCTCATCACCAAGCGCATCCACGGCATCCGCCGGGCGGCCATGGCCCCCGTCATCCCCACCACCACCGGCAGCGCCGTGCTCATCGACTGCGGTGCGAACGCCGAGTGTACGCCGGAGTACCTGGTGCAGTTCGCCTATTTGGGCAATTTCTACGCCAAGCGCGTGCTGGGCGTGGAGCAGCCCCGGGTGGGCCTTCTGAACATCGGCGCGGAGGACAGCAAGGGCACGGAGCTGCAAAAGACCACCCTGGCGCTGCTGCGTAAGGCGGACGAGGCCGGCGACCTGCACTTCATCGGCAACATCGAGGCCAAGGACGCCATCAAGGGCGGCTGCGATGTGATCGTCACCGACGGCTTCTCCGGCAACGTGATGCTCAAGACCATCGAGGGCGTGGGCTCGTTTGCCGGCAGCGCCCTGAAGGGGATGTTCAAGAAAAACCTGCTGACGAAGCTCGCCGCGCTGCTGGTCATGCCGGGGCTGAATGAGTTCAAATCCCGGCTCGACCCCAACAAGGTGGGCGGCACGGCCTTCATCGGCATCTCCAAGCCCGTTATCAAGGCCCACGGCGGCTCTAACGCCGAGGCCATCGAAAACGCCGTGGGACAGGCCATTCAGGTGGCCCAAAGCGGCATCGTGGACGACATCGCCGCCCATATTCACAAAATGCAGGCGGTGTCTGAATAAAAATCGGAAAAAACTATTGACAGCCCCGTGGGATTGCCGTATTATTTTCCAAGATAAATGAGAAGGAGGAATATCCCGTGACAGTGGAGGAGATCTTCAAAACGATGCAGGACCTGATCGCTGAGCAGTTCGCCATCGACACCGATGAGATCAGCATGGACAGCTCTTTTGTGGATGACCTGGGCGCTGACTCCGTGGATCTGGTGGAGTTGGTCATGGCGATGGAGGAGGAGTTCGACATCGGCGAGATCGACGAAGAGGATCTGGCGGGCCTGAAGACCGTTGGCGACTGCGTCCGCTACCTCAGCAGCAAGCTGGGCTGAGATATATACGACACAAAAAATACGACCCGGCAGGGTCGTATTTTTTCAAAGGAGATACGATCATGGAAACACTGGAAAAGAAGCTGGGCTATACGTTCCGCGACCCCTCGCTGCTGCGGGCGGCCCTTTACCACAGCTCCTACGCCAACGAGCACCGCGGCGCGCACATCTCCAGCAACGAGCGGCTGGAGTTCTTGGGCGATGCCGTGCTGGGCCTCGTCACCGCCGAGCACCTGTATAAAACGCACCCCGACCTGCCGGAGGGCGACCTGACCCGGCTGCGGGCGGCGCTGGTCTGCGAGGAAAGTCTGCACGAGGTGGCCCAGGCGCTGGGCCTGGGCGATCACCTCTGTCTGGGCAAGGGCGAGGAGCAGGGCGGCGGGCGGCAGCGGCCCTCCATTTTGGCCGATGCCACGGAGTCCGTGTTTGCCGCCGTGTATCTGGACGGCGGCATGGACGCCGCACGGGAGCTGATCCACCGGGTGCTGCTGGACAAGGAGCGGGAGGAGCTGGTGGAGGAGCGCCGCCGGGATTATAAGACGGAGCTGCAGGAGCTGGTGCAGCGCCGGAATGACCAGGTGCTGCGGTATGAGCTGGCGGGCTCGTCCGGCCCGGATCACGCCAAGGAGTTCACGTTCCGCGTCACGCTCAACGGCACGGCGGTGGGCGAGGGCACGGGCCGCAGCAAGAAGGAGGCGGAGCAGTCCGCCGCCTGCGCGGCGCTGGCGTACCTGAAAAATCAGTGAGACGGTGAGGTGCTCAACATGACATTCGGATTTATCGGAACAGGGAATATGGGCGGCGCGCTGGCCCGTGCAGCGGCGAAGGCGGTCGCCCCGGCGGACGTGTTTCTCTATAACCGCACCATGGAAAAGGCGGCAAATTTGGCCCGGGAGCTGGGGGCGAAAACGGCCTCGGCGGAGGACATCGCCGCCCGGTGTGACTATGTATTTTTGGGCGTGAAGCCGGGGCAGATCCCGGCGCTGCTGGCTTCGCTGCGGCCTGTGTTGGAGGGCCGGGAAGCACCTGCCGTGGTGGTATCCATGGCGGCGGGCGTGACGCTGAAAGCCTTGCAGGACAACACTTTCGAGACTTGCCCCATTATCCGCATCATGCCCAACACCGCCTGCGCCGTGGGCGCGGGGCTGACGCTGTACGATTGCAGCGAGGCGGTGACGGAGACGCAGCTGCAAGGCTTTTTGGATGGCATGGCATCATCCGGGCGGATGGAGCGGCTGGCGGAAAATCTTATCGACGCGGGCAGCGCCGTGGCGGGCTGCGGCGGCGCGTTCGCCTGCTTGTTTATGGAGGCGCTGGCCGACGGCGCGGTGAGCTGCGGGCTGCCGCGGGATAAGGCCAATGTCTACGCGGCGCAGATGCTGCGGGGCGCGGCAGCGCTGGCGCTGGAGAGCGGACAGCCCTTCGGCGCGATGAAGGACGCCGTCTGCTCCCCCGGCGGCACGACCATCGCGGGGGTGCGGGCGCTGGAGGAGGGCGGCCTCCGGGCCGCGGCGATGAACGCGGTGATCGCGGCATACGAAAAGACGCTGGCGCTGAAGCAGTAAACGCGAAAATCCGCTGAACGGGTGATTTTTGCACGATATACGAGTTAAATTTTCTTGGATTTTTCTTGAAAAAACCTTGAAAATACGTGGAAAGACCTTGCATGAAAGTGGAAAGAACTTGAATGAAGGTAAGAATCGGTGGTTTCACCGAATGAAGCGGCCCTCCGGCGATGCCGGAGGGCCGTGATTTTTCCCTTTTTGCCGACCGCGGGGTGCTTTCTTTTCTCCCCTTTCTTTTTGCCTCCGGCGGGTTACTTTCTTTCCTTGGCGAAAGAAAGTAACCAAAGAACCGCATAGCCCTGCATTTCAGAGCAAGAGCGGCAGCGAGAAGAGGAGCAGAGACGATGCAAGATTTAGGGGAAATTTGCACAGCACAGCGTTCGCGTGGTTCGTTTTAACATGATAAGCGGCGGGTGAAGGCGCGTAAGGGATTTTCAAACCGCAGGTTTGAACGGCGTTTTTG
>CAMDUN010000033.1:0-21842 GCA_945878665.1 uncultured Clostridia bacterium
CGACGTTCTTGCTCGGGCCGGAGCCGGACTTGGTGTAGACCTCGATGTTCTTATCCAGATCGACCAGGTACTTGATGCCCTCATCGTGGCCGTACTTCTGGATCATGGTGTTGACGACCAGCTTGGCAGTACCGGCGGTGTTGTAGTTGGACAGCCAAATCTCGCCCTTGTACTCGTCCTTCAGCAGGTCAGCCCAATCGGCGGGAGCTTCCTGCTCCAGGCGGGCCAGCTCGTCGGTGTTGACCATGAAGCCCAGGATGCCCTTGTAGATGCCGAACCAGTTGTTGTCGGCGTCCTTGTACATGTCGCCCACCAGGTGAGAGGCGTTGACAGCGTCATAGGGCTCCAGCAGGCCCTTGGCCGCGCAGATGTTGTACGGATCGGTGGTGCCGCCGAACCAAACATCAGCGGAGGGATTGCCGTTCTCCTCCTCGATCTTGCCCTCCACCTCGCCGGTGGACAGACGCTGATAGGTGGTGGTGATGCCGAACAGCTCCTGGAAGTGAGCGCAGGCAGCGGCCAGGTACTCCTCCTCGCAAGAGCCGTAGACGACCAGCTCGCCCTCAGCCTGAGCGGCGGCGATCAGCTCATCCATCCCGGTGAAATACTCAGGATAGGTGACAGTGTTGGCGTTGTCATCGGGCTTGGTTTCCTTGTTGCCGCAGGCGACCAGGGACAGGGCCATGACCAAAGCCAGCAGAAGTGCAAAAAACTTCTTCATTTCAATTTCCTCCTCGTAAATTTACGATGCCGGTATGCACCGGCCTCGAATAGACGTATTATAGTCACTTACATGGGCGTTGTCAACGTTTCCGGGGGTGTACCGGGAGCGAAACACACATATTTTTCAACATCTCACAAAAAACGGAGCGATTTTTCGTGCATTTCGCCGGGACGAGGAGAGAAAAGACGCTTGCAATCCGGGAAAAGCGTGGTAAAATACAAGCACTCATATTATTTATATAATGCGTGATGCGCGTATGCGATATATTGGAAAGGGGGCTGTTGGTATGCTTTCGGGACTGAGCACGTACCTGCCGGAGAGCGCACTGACGCTGTTCGACAATCTGGAGTTTTTCGTCCGGCTGCTGCTGTCCGCCGGGCTGGGCGCACTGGTGGGATTGGAGCGCAGCAAGCGGCAGAAGGAGGCGGGCGTGCGGACGCACTGCATCATCGCCTGCACCGCCGCGCTGTTCATGATCCTGTCCAAGTACGCCTTTGTGGACACCGCGGACATCGCCGGCACGCGGGGGGCTGATCCGGCCCGCATCGCGGCCCAGGTGGTCAGCGGCATTTCGTTCCTGGGCGCGGGCGTTATCTTCAAGAACGGGAACTCCATCCGGGGGCTGACCACCGCCGCCGGTATGTGGGGCACTGCGGCGGTGGGTATGGCCATCGGCGCGGGGATGTACTGGGTGGGCCTGATCGAGGCGGCCATTCTGGTGGCGATCCAGGTCATCCTGCACCGCTTCCCCGTGGGGGCGGACGCCCTGACCACCCAGGAGATCCTGGTGGAGATGGCGGACACCCGGGAGATGCAGGAGCGGTTCGATGCGCTGCTGAAGAAGCACCGGGGACAGGTGACGGAGAGCAGCCTGACCAGGGAGGAGGGGTATCTCCGCATGGAGATCACCGCCAAGCTGGAGCCGCCCATCAGCCATGACGAGGCGCTGGAGTTTATGAAGGAGAATGACGGCGTGCGCCGCATTTCCGTGTGACAGGGAGGTATACCGATGAAACGCTCTGAGATCAACCGGGCACTGCGGGAGATGGAGGCCATGCTGGCGGAGTACCGCTTCGCGCTGCCGCCGTTCTGCTATTATACGCCGGAGGAGTGGCAGACCAAGGGCCACGACCACGACGAGATACGGGACAATATGCTGGGCTGGGACATTACGGACTACGGCCTGGGGGATTTTGAGAAGGTGGGGTTCTCCCTCATCACCCTGCGGAACGGCAATCTGGCCAAGGGGGATGTGTACCCCAAGACGTATGCCGAGAAGCTGCTGTTTCTCAAGGAGGGACAGTACTCCCCCAACCACTTCCACTGGCACAAGATGGAGGACATCATCAACCGGGGCGGCGGCACGCTGCTGATCCGGGTGTATAACTCGCTGCCGGACGAGAGCATCGACAGGGAGAGCGACGTGACGGTACACACGGACGGCGTGACTCGCGTTGTGCCCGCCGGGACGCAGCTAAGGCTGACGCCGGGGATGAGCATCTCCATCCAGCCGGGGCTGTATCACGACTTTGAGGTAGAGCCGGGCAGCGGGAACGTGCTCATCGGCGAGGTGAGCCAGTGCAACGACGACAACACCGACAATCGCTTTGAGCCGCCGGTGGGCCGTTTTCCGGCCATTGAGGAGGACGAGAAGCCCTATCGGCTGCTGTGCAACGAGTATCCGGCGGCGGAGTGAGGATGCTGGAGGAATGGTACATGAAAGCGGCATGGCCGATGGCCATGCCGCTTATACTATATTGCTTTTCCGCTTTTACCCCGCCAGTGATTGCAGGATACACTGCACGTCCAGTATGTCGATAGTCTGATCTCCGTTGGCGTTCGCCCGCAGCCACATGGGCTGGGTGAGGTCGTTGAACTGATACACATTCATATACATATCGTACACCAGTTGGGCGTCGTTCACGTCCAGCAGGCCGCTGTCGTTGGCATCGCCGTTTATAGTCAGGCTGTTGGCCTGCCCTACCGCGGTGCTGATGGCCCTGCGGGCCTGCTCCGTTGTGGGCTCAGCGTCCACCACGTACATATACGCGCCGCGTGCGGGGACGTACAGCATGGGTGCGCCGTCATAGGTCAGCATTTTCCCCACCGGCACGGTGAGGGACGCTTTCACCAGCCATACCCGGCCCGACAGGTACTCCGACACCCGCACGTCCGCTGTCAGCCGCGTGGTCTTGGTCACGGACACTGTCAGGATCGCGCCGCTGACCAGGTTTGCCGGGATGGTGTACCGACCGTCCGCGCCTTGCAGCGTCTGGCCCTCCACCAGCACCACGTAATCGCAGCTTTCGTCCGCGTTCAGGCTAAAGGTGAAGACGCTGCCGCTGCGGCAGGTCTGCTCCGTCCCGCCGGCCACGTCCTCCGCGCCGCTGCCGACAAAGAGAACCAGCGTCGTGCCATCCGCTGTCACCTTGGCCACAGTGATGGTCACCGGGCCTGTCACGTCCTCACCGGCGATGGTGTAGGTATTTCCAACGTTTGTCAAGGAAACGCGCCGACCGTCCACCACGGCGGACACCGCGTACTGCATCAGCTCGGTTTGGTTCACCGCGAAGTGAAAGTCCTGCCCGTAGGTCGCCGTTGCAGCTGCCTGTACGTCACCGCTGCCGCTGCCCGCTACCGTGACGGAATAGATCTTGGGCGTGCGCTTCACGTTGCTGATTTTCAGCGGGCCGGTGACACCCCGGACAGTGTAGCTTCCGTCGCCGTTGTCTGCCACTTCGAGCGAAGTATCGTCTGCCGTGGCGGTGAAAGTGTAGTCGTAGTGCGGGTCGGTTTGGAAGGTATAATCTTTACCGACGGCCACCGCCGCGTCGCCGTACAGGCCCATGTTGGCCGGCAGCGCCACCTGGTAATAGCCGTTGGTCACGGTGGCTACGGACTTTTCCTCGTCCAGCTTCGCAGGTTTGGCATCAAATTGGGACTGGGAGCGGTCGCTGACCCGCGCTTCCAAAAGTTGGACCTTTGTAACGCAATTTGTATTTACCTTGAAGCGCAGCAACACCGCACAGCTGTCTGTTGAGATACTGCCGCCGCAGCCAGCCACGGTGATCACGCCGTTTTTCGCCTCGGCCCTCAGCTCACGCGTGCCCTTCAGCGGCTTGCTGCCGACAGCTTCGGTAAACTCCAGCGCGTTGGTGTCATAGGCCAGCGTCAGCCAAAAGGCGTTGTAGGTGGTTTCTTCTTCCGTTACTGAGTTGATAAATACAGCGACTTTGGCTGTGCCGTCATCGCATTTGCCCTCCAGGGAGGCCATGTACGGGTCGGTGCTGTCGCCGGTGGCCACCGTCGTCATCAGCGCGATAAGGAGCGTCGATGACAACAATATGGCAAGCAAACGTTTCGTATTGCCTCGCCTCCTGTCGAAAAATGTCACTTTCATGATAAATTTTAGCACCTTATAGTGGCACGCGCAACGCAATTTGGGCCGTCAATACGGCAGAAATTTGCGGTCGGTTCTTGGGCAATATGCACAAAAAACAGGAAATGCGTGGTTTGAGAGCGGGTCGCTCCCCCTTCAAGCCGGAAAACGCTGTCCCCGCAATCCCTTGATACGCCTGCGACACAGGCACTTTCCCCGCAAGCTAAGGTGGTCAAAAAATCGCCGTGACCACATATTTGACCACAGTTGGCGTAAAATTAAATACCCAAAAATCCGGGATTAGCGCAGTTGGTAGCGCGGGTGGTTTGGGAGTGCCGTGGCGGTATCCGGAACAGGGCAAGGCGAAACGCCGCAAAGCCTTGTAGCACCCGCGTTTGCGGGACTTTCCACGATTGCCGAAAGCGGCATAAAAGCGGTTTTGACCACAGGAATGACCACAGACAGAAAAAACTTTATTTTTTCCGCTCGCCGTGGTATCATGGCAGAAAAGTGAATAACCGGGTGTGGCTCAACTGGTAGGGCGCGACATTTGGGATGTCGAGGTTGGGTGTTCAAGTCACCTCACTCGGACCAAAATCCCTCTGAAATCGTTGATTTCAGAGGGGTTTTTCTTATTCTTTGTCTATTGCGGCACAGACGTCGAGCTTGTCATTCTCAACATATCTTTTCGACAGGCGCAGACTTAATATTGTAATTTTTGCTAAATTGCAATATAATTAATAACAAGCCTTTTGTGCCATCAATGTAGCCGTATAGAGAGTTCCCATACGGCTTGTTATCCTATTCTATCTTGGAAGTGAATCAGTATGATATTTAAAATATTAGCTACCGGACAATCAAGCGCAATGACATCCACTCCTAATACTGGCTATTTGATTGAGGATCAATGGGACGATTGGTTTCAGTATAGCACAATGTATGACTTGTATATTGTCGACTCCTTATCTCACCAATGTTACATGGGAAAAACAAAAATCGGCCAAAAGGGTATGGTTGAAGACCAGCGAAGGCCAGCACTTCCTGAAAGTTTTTCCCGTTTGTCAGAAGATTTCTTTTCTCTTGGTCAAGACAGCTACTATTATGAAAATATCAAAAATCTGGGCGATGTAATGCGAAGCGAGATTCTTGCTGCTTTAAATGATATTGCATACAACACTAAGCTAATACGAACTGCGCAAAAGGAACCTGTAACTAAGAAATCTCTTTTACGAAGCGTCCCGCTAACAACAGTTAAAGAGCAGTTTAATCGAATTGCGTTAGGCGGTGCAAGATTAACGCCGTACAATTTTGAATATAGGTCAGTTCCAATTCGAGAAGGAATTGAGCCTATTACGATTGAATTCAATGTCGATCCTGATTCTTATCCGCCATCGAATATTCATGTCATCATTGGGCGTAACGGCGTCGGAAAAACATATCTAATAAGCAATATGATTCGGTCAATCATACAGCCCCGTAATAATCTTCGAGAAAATGTTGGAGAAACTCGCTTCCTTCATGATAAACAAACAGCCGTAGATCATTTTTCTCGTATAGTCTTTGTTTCATTCAGTGCGTTTGATGAATTGAACTTTAAAACAAAGTCAGAAAAATTTGTCCGAATAGGCCTCCCTGCGCATTCAGGAGAAAACACCCATGAACACCTGAATAAAATATTCGCGGCAAGCTTTTCCGCTTGCCTTCATGGCCCTCAGCGTATGCTGTTAACGAAAGTCCTTCATATGTTAACATCTGATCCAATGTTTAGTGAATCAGAAATAGTTACCTATTGTGAAGAAGATTCCCAATACGATAGTGATACCCTTATTTCTGTATTCTCCAGACTAAGTTCCGGTCACAAAATTATCCTACTTTCAATAACACAGCTTGTGGAAAAAGTAATGGAAAAGACATTAGTTTTTTTGGATGAACCAGAAGGTCATCTACACCCACCGCTTTTGTCTGCGTTTATTCGTGCACTGTCAGAACTGCTTCTCGACAAAAATGGCGTTGCAATTATCGCCACGCATTCGCCAGTAATTCTCCAAGAAGTTCCTCGAAATTGCATATGGAAATTAAGAAGAACTGGCGCATATTGCAAAGCAGAACGTCTAAATATCGAGTCCTTTGGCTCAGACATTACAACACTGACAACAGAGGTCTTTGGGCTTGAAGTAATTAATTCCGGTTTTCATAGTTTACTTCAAAATTAGTAAACCTTCACGGAGACTATAACGCCGTACTTCAGGCTCTCAATGGACAGTTGGGTGCCGAAGGACGTGCATTGGTAAAAACCATGGTAATGCTAAAAGATGAGAATGAGGGCGAAAACGATGAAGATACCTAAGCCAGATATAAAAGTGACTGAGGTTTTCGACTCGTGCATTAGCAATATGAGGGCTGCAAACCAACAGCTGTTTCGTCCATGCCTGCCTAAGATTGTTACATCGACTGAAGAATATGAGCATTACATGGAAAATGGAGACCTTGAAAAGGTTGCACAGAGTGAAAGTATAAGTGGTGTTCCTAAGCATGAATTAGAAAAGCTCTACACCAATAAGTTGTCAAAAGCCAAACAACCTGCAAGAAAATATTATGATAAAATAATAAGTGCCGCACCTATGGG
The DNA here is from genome assembly GCA_945878665.1 of uncultured Clostridia bacterium. Classification (GTDB taxonomy): domain Bacteria; phylum Bacillota; class Clostridia; order Oscillospirales; family Oscillospiraceae; genus Vescimonas. The sequence continues at coordinate 6,730 of CAMDUN010000033.1, forward strand.
ACTATGTCCCTATTGTCGCCAGCAAATTGTTTCTACATTAGATCACTATTATCCAAAGGCTCACTATATTTCGTTAGTAATTTCCCCAACAAACCTCATTCCAACATGTGCTAATTGCAACAAAAACAAAGCCGATGTTGTCGTTCACAAAAAGGAAGATGCTATCCTAAATCCATATTATGAAGATTTAGATAGTCTTATCTGGTTGTCTGCGGAAATAGTTAAAGATATTGCATCTAATTTCTTAACAATGACTTTCTCGGTTTTACCTCCGAATGATTGTGATCCTGTCTTATGCGCACGGTTAAAGAATCAGTTTGCTGTTCTCCATTTAAATGATTTGTATAGTAAGCATGCCGCAGAAGAGATGATTGCAGTTTTCAATCGTCATTCGCGCATCTATAAAGTTGCAGGCACAATAGGAGTAAAAGAAAGCATACTGGAATCTCTTGAAGAAAATAAGTATCGCCCAAACTCATGGCAATCCGCCATGTATCGAGCACTAAATGATGAGTGGTATTTAACCAAGTGGTTGCCCCAAAAATACAGCGAAAATATTTAATTAAGTGAAGCACTATTATTTATCACTTTTTAATCCCGGTGTTTTCTAACCCAAGCAACAGTACATCTATTCTCCAACTTCCGTCTATGTAGAATGGCTGGCAGGGCATCAATTATTTGCACACCCTGTCAGCCATTTCTAATTATTTTTTATCTAAGCCGGTTCCGTTATAAAACTGTCTCAGATACCGAATATACGATATCTGAGACAACTTTATTAATTTTTCTTCTTCCCCCGTTTGCCCTTTCCCTCCGGTGGCTGCCCATCGCCCTCGCCCAGATCCTTCAACCGCTGTGCTTCCGCAATCTCTGCCTTCATCTCCACGATTAGCACCTTCAACTTCTCCTCGCACTCCTCACGGGTGTGAGCGTAGACATTGCGGGCGTGCTTTTTGCCGTCGGGCCATTTGGGAGAATAGCGGCCTTCAAAGAGATGGTCGTTGATCTCGGAGACGCAGCCGGTGCCGGAACGGCGCTTGCGGCCCACGTAGGGCTTGAAATTGGTCATGCTCGGCTTTTCCGCCTGGGCCGGGGCAGTTTCCTGCCCCAGCTCTGAAGTTTCCTCCTGCGGCACCGCTTTGCCAATACTTCGGTCGATGTTGGCGGCGGCTGCCCGCTGCATGTCATCGGTGATGTGGGTGTAGATGTCCAGCGTGGTGGCCGCCGACACATGGCCCAGCATAGCCGAGAGCGTTTTCACATCCATGCCGTTTTCCAGTGCCAGCGTTGCGAATGTATGACGCAGATCATGAAATCGAACATGCTTGCACCCAGCGTGTTCCAAGATGAGCTGCAATCTGCGCCGCACCACGCCGGGCGTAATGGGGCAGTCTTCCTTCACAGGTGACGGGAACATCCAGCGGGAGTCCACTGTTTTCTTATACTCCTGCAGCACTGCCACCACCGCAGGCGGCAGAACGATCTTTCGGATGGAGTTCTTCGTCTTGGGTGTGCTGATCTGAAGCTGGCCCCGCACATCGTAGACCTGTTTGTTCACATTCAGCACACCGGTTTTGAAATTCAGATCGTCCCATTGCAGCGCCATGAGCTCGCCTCGGCGTAGGCCGGTGGCTAAGTCCAGGAGGAACACTTCATAGTAGCCCTCGAACTTTGCCTGAATGAGAAACCGCTGTAGCTCCTCCCGCGTCAGCACCTGCATCTCCCGAGCCTTCTTCGGCGGCAGCTTGCAGCCGATGGCCGGGTTCACGCGAATCAGTCCATCCTGCACCGCTTTCTCCAGCGCGGAGCGACAGGTAGCGTGGCACATGCGCACCATTCGGTCGGACAGCCCTTCGCCGTACTTGTCGGTGAACCGCTTCCGGCCGCTTTTCTTGAGTCGGCCATAGAACTGTTGCAAGTCATTCTGCGTCAGCTTGTTCAGTGGAATGTCCCCAATCTCCGGAATGATATGCAGGCGGATGCGGCTCTCGTAGGTCTCCTGCGTGGTGGGGCGGATCTTGGGCTTGGAGTGATTCTCGTACCAGTATGTCAACCAGTCCCCGAAGGGCATCTCAGACCGCACTTTTTCGGGCTTCAGCCCGCCGCATTCCTCCTTGAGCTTTTGGAGTTTTTCGAGGCACTCCTTCTTCGTTTTGGCGAGAACATTTTTCGTCTTGGGGTAGCCGTTATCATCGTAGCCAATGACGATGCGCCCCTCCCACCGACCGTCTTTGCGTTGCCTTACTGTTCCGTCTCCGGCTTTTCGCTTTCTTGCCACGGTTTCAACTCCTTTCCGAAGATATCTTCCATGAAGCCGCCCACGATGCCGCAGGCTGTCTTCTGCATATCGGTTGTGACATGGGTGTAGGTGTCCAGTGTGAAGGATGCGTTGGCGTGGCCCAGAATCCCCGACAGGGTTTTGGCATCTACGCCGCTGGTGAGGGCGTGGGTGGCGAAGGTGTGACGCAGATCGTGGAAGCGGATGCTGGGGAGTCCTGCCCGCTGGAGCATTGTCTTCATGCGGCGATAAGCTGCGTTGGGATCGACGGGATCTTCCGGCTTCACCGGATCAGGGAATATCCATTGGCTGATGGCATCCACTTTTCGCCGCCGCAGGATTTCGGTCACGCTGTGCGGCAGGATGATGGTACGCATACCTTGATTGGTCTTCGTCTCGCCGACGGTGTATTCGCCCTTCCGCTGGCTGTGGAGGGTTCGGCATACCTTCAGCGTACCGGTATTCCCATCGAAGTCGCTCCATTGTAGGCCGCAGATCTCACCGCGGCGCAGGCCGGTCATCAGCTCCGTCTGGAAGAAGTCCCGCCACACCTCGTCCTGCTCCACCACCGCGAGGAAGGCGTCCAGCTCCGCACGGGTGAGGATGCGCTTGGGTTTGTAGTTGGGTTTGGGCGTGGTCGTCCCCTCAGTAGGATTCCTGGGAATGACATGCGCCTGCACCGCATCTTTCAGTGCGGCGTGGAGCGTGGAGTGGATGTGGCGGATCATAGAGTCGGAGAGCTGGTGGTTCATCTCGGGATGCTCGTGGATGCGCCCCTCCGTCTTCAGGCGGCGGTACATCCGCTGGATGTCCTGCTGAGAGAGGAGGGAGATCTGCTTGTCGCCCAGTTGCGGCTTGATGTAGTATTCGATGTAGCGGCGGTAGCCCTCGAGGGTACCGGGCCGCACCGTACCCGCCTTGTACTCCGTGAGCCAGCGATCCAGCCACTGGCCCAGCGTCATCCGGCTATCCTCGGTCAGCTCCACATCACGGTAGCACTCGATGTTCTGGTGGAGCTTGTCCAGCAGTGCCTTTTGCGTCTTGGCGTAGACATGACGGAACAGCGGCTCGCCGTTTTCCCGGTGCCCAATGACGATGCGGCCTTCCCAGCGTCCATCGTCACGCTTTCGCACCATGCCGTCACCGGCCGGTCTTCGTTTTGCCATGTATTTCACTTCCTTTGGATTCATTTTCTTTTTGCAACACAAACAACTACCACACTTTTGCGGAAATAGCTATCAGAACTTTGAAATGGTTCGCCACTACATCCGCATAGAAAAGCCATGGTAACGCACTGTTCTATCAGACCATGTGCGTGCTGCACGGCGATGCTTTCACCGAAACACCCGGTGGGCAGCTGGTGACGGATCTCTCGGGCATCATTTTCTATATGGACTTCTCCGGCATCTTCGACCGGAGCGGCGCCAGAAAGAAACACCTGATTCGGCAGGAGAAGGCCAGGGCCCTGTTCCGTCCCGAAGGTGTCAGCCTGGACTTTGGCTCCGGGGCACATCGTTACCTCGCCTTTGAGCGTTCGGGCAGCATGAGCCGGCAGGCGCGGCTGGCCTTCATCCGGGAGGATTTTTATGACACGGTGTGCCGCCGCATCATGATGGATATGACCATCGGTGACTGCCAGCTCAGCAAGCTCTATGCCTACAACGGCCTGATGCTGTCCAGCGGTATCCGCATTGACGGCATCGGCATTGACCGGCCCCACCGGGTGGTGGTCATCGACAATCCTACGCGCACAGAGCGGAATGTCAGCGTCATCACCGTAGAGGACGACGGAACGCAGAGCAGTACCCGCAAATATCACCGGGTGGAGAAAAAAGAGGACATCGAAATCACCTGCTTCGACGGCGAGGGGCTGATCTCAAAAGAATATTCCCGCATCGTGGACGAGAAGCTGTGCGGGAAGAAAGTCCACACCTCATTCCAGATCCGTATGCCCTATGTCAAGGGTATGCTGCACGAGGTGGACTTCAAAGACTTCCTGACCCTCTGCGGGACGGACACCATCACCGATCTGTGGGGCATGGAGCATTCCGTCCGGGATGTGGACGTCATCCTCACCAAGAGCATGTTCAAGGGATACGGCTGGCTCACTGCCAGTGGCATGAACTGGGAGGGCTACCGGACGGTGTTTCGCAAGTACCGCCATGCGCTGTACATCACCAATGTGAGCAAGGAGAAACCGGAACAGACCACCGAGCTGAACTATCAGTTTCTGACCACCGTTTCCATTCAGGGTGACGAGTTCCGCCCTGCCGATCTGCCGGACGGCTGGGACCACAGCCCGGAGACAGACGAGCGAAATTGGCTCACCAAGCAGACGGAACTGGCGTATTACAATTTCTGCGCCGATGAATCGTTTCGGCAGAATTACTTTCTGGAGAAGTTTGAGCGGGTCAGCTGGTGGGAACGACACCAAGGCAAGGACCAGATCCTTGCCGCCGTGCTGAAAAAGAATCCAAGCTTCATCAACGAACCGGTCTATGCCAAGCGACTGGAGGATGAAGCCGATAAAATCGTGGAGCAGTACGCCGTCGGCCGGTTGATCGTAGTGGGAGACAACCGTTATCTTTCCGGTGATCTTCTGGACTTTCTGGCATTTCTGCTCCCGACTGTTCCGCCGCGCAAACGCAGGCAACGGATGTTTTACAGCACTGTCATGACCGACCACTTCCCGGAGAGTTCCTTCTATGCACCCCAGGCGGCCTATGCCCATGACGACGCCTGCACGCTGCTACGCAATCCGCACATTGCCCGCAACGAGGAGCTACAGCTTTCCTTCTACGACGCGAAGGAAGATAGAAAGCAGATGCGGCATTACTATTTCGGGCACCTGACGGATGTGGTGATGGTGGATTCCAATATGCTGGCTGCGGAGCGGCTGGGCGGCGCTGACTACGACGGCGATATGATCAAGACCATATCTGATCCGATCCTGAATGCCTGCGTCCGCCGCAACTACAACCTCTACCGCTACGAGAAACACAAATCCCTCACCAACACAGAGAACATTCCTCTGCTGATGATCCCTACGGCCCAGCCCCAAATCCGCAGTGCCGACGACTGGGAGGCACGGTTTGAGACCGTTCGCAGCACCTTCTCCTCCCGCGTCGGTCAGATCTGCAATGCCGCGCTGGATCGCAGCATTATCGCCTACAACGAAAACTCCGACGCCGAGGAGCGGGAGCGCTGCCGGGAGGAGACGGAAACATTAGCCATCCTTACTGGGCTGGAGATCGACTCGGCTAAGAGCGGCATCCGCCCCGATCTGGATGAGTACCTGACCCACAAGACCGTCAAGCGCAGTGCCTTCCTCAAATATAAGACGCTGGTAGAGGATGCGGAGACCCGGCGCGCCTGGTACGAGCCTACCCATGCGGCCAAGATAAAGGCGTTTTTCAAAAAGGTGGATTGGGACGAGGTGGACTCCAACGTGGAGCGCCTGCCGTATCTGGCACAGCAGCTGAAAAAGAACACGCCGCGCATCAAGGCAAAGCCCACCAAGGACGAAGAATTGTTTTCCTTTGCTGCCCAGCAGCCGGACTGGAGGGAACAGCTGGATTCCGATAAGCTGGCGGCGGTAGCTGCGCTGCTGCAAGATTACGATGCCTGCCTCTCCCGCATCCGGGCCTGCCGCGTTCCGTTGAAGGAGAAAAAGCGGAAGAGCGATGTGGAGCGCATTCTATATGCCAGAGGGCAGGAGGATGCATACGATCCTGACGAGCTGTACGCTCTGTTCGGCAGCCTGCCGCCGGAAAAGGTGTCCGCCCTGCTGTATGCCATGCAGGAGCAGGCATGGCACCTCATGGACGAGGATGCGCGGGAGCGCTTCCTGCGGGAATGGCTGCCGGAATTTGAAGATATTTACGATTTGCTGACCGATTTCCGCTTCGGCGGCTATCGCATCCTCGGAGACATTGTCTGTGATATGGAGGATGAGAACACCGGCAGGGAGAAAAAGCAGCTGTTCCGCGAAAGCGACTCGAAAGCCTTCACCGCCATGATGAGCGCCTTCGCGGACAAATCCGCCTCCCGGAGCTACCGTGATGCGGTGACGGCCAAGTGCCGGGAGCTGCTGACCGCGATTGTAAGACCGGCTTTGGCCGTGCGCTATGTGGTGGCTCTCGGTAGGCGTGACCTGCTGTGGGAGCTGCTGCCGGAGTACATCGAAAAAAATGTTCTGGAGGTGCGGGATGATTAACGAATGGGAGGAATTCTGCGCATATACCGGGACGGTTTCCTATACCGCCAGTAAGAAGAGCGATACGACATGGCTGGGTCGGTTCACTTTTGCCACGATCCTGGAGTTTGAGGGGATGGCGCGGATTTTGACCGTTCTGGCTCGCGGATACCTGTTCCACGGCAAAGACGGAGCGGTCATTTGGGGTGATCCGCATGATTGGATCGACTACGCCCGCCGTGCGCTCTGCGCCTGGTGCAGTGTGCCGGATGATGGAAAGCGTGTGCCGGACAAGGAATGGCAGTTCCAGACGGATTTTTCGGAGCTGCATACAGAGTTCCCGGAGTTGGTGGATGCGGATGGGGTCGGCTGGTTCCTCCGTCATGTGCTCCGCGCGGCGGACTTCATGCTGGCGCACCCGGAAAAGGTGCGCAGCACCTCACTCAAGTATGCGGAGGTTATTCAGTCCAAGTTTGCCGCCGCATGGCGAAGCAAGGTGATGCAGTATCAGATCCCGATTTTTGCGTCCCAAACCAAGGGCGCATGGACGCTGCGCTTTGACGATGTCCTTGCCGATGCGTTGGAGCTGGGGCCGCTGCGCAGAGAGGGGCCGGAGCTGCCGCCTGAACTGACAGAGAAAGTAACAACAGCACTTCCGAAGGGAATTCCATCCGAGGTTGTCTGTACGCTGATCCGCTATTACCTCGCCAACCGGCAGGATGATTGCGAATGGGTGGTCCTGCCGGTGGCAAGCTTTGACGCCTACTTCGGGGACACCAGCTTCAGCAAGAAGTACCTGCCCAAGATCCCGCCGGAGATCACGGAGCGGAGCAGCGCCTTCGGCATCAGCCGGTATCGGATCACGGAAGAATATCTGCCATAAGACACAGACAGCGGGACAAGCCTTTACGCCTGTCCCGCTGCTTTCCCTGCCCGAATTGAGAGTGTTTTCCTTGTCTATGGCGGCTCAACCGTTGAACTGCTGCCTATGCTCTACTCCTCGTCATCATCAGACCATGAGGAGATCATGTGAATATCGCCGGTGTCCATATCCATTGCCATGTGATCTCCCATGCGCATCATGAGATCCCCATCGGAGTCCATCGCCATGCTGTCAGAAATGCTCATGGTGAAGTCGCCGTCATCGTAGTCGAAAATTCTCCGGCAGCGGCTTTTTCCGCCTGTGGGACAACGCCTCCACGGCGCAGTTCAGCGCACGGACGATCTCGCCCTTGTTGCAGACGTGGTCATCCGGCAGCACCTCGCCGGTCAGGGGGTCGATGCCGTCTGCCAGCACCTCCAGCAGCTCTTTTGCCCGTTGTATATCCACGATAGCCCCTCCTGTCTCAAGCCATTTAGCCTTATATATACATTATGATACCACATTCGGCAGGGCGTGGTAAGAAAATGGCACATTCAGACGCGAAAAGAGCGCCGGTCGGCTTCCGGCGCTCTTTTCGTTGTGAATGAGGTGATACAGCACACTCCCGCCTCGTGCCGACAGCCGCACGACCGTGCGGCTGCCTGACGATTTGAGGATAGAAAGGAAAAGCAATTCATGTATACGAACTACTGATGTTAAAGTACACGCTTTTGCCCCGATTGTAAAGCGACAATGCTGCATACTTCCATGAGACAATGTCATAGATATATCTATCGTGTGCATACTTCCGCCCGTTTTCGTTCACAATACTGGCAGAAATGCCCCTTGATACCGTCCCTCCCGCGGCGTATAATACAAACATGAAATACTTTCATGCAGGAGGATGCCTGTGGACACGAAGAAACTGGAGGCGCTGGTGGCCTCGGTGGAGTTGGGCAGCTTCACCCGGGCCGCGGAGCAGCTGGGCTACACCCAGTCCGGCCTGACCCACATGATGAACAGCCTGGAAAAGGACATCGGCTTCACCGTTTTGGTGCGAGGCCGCTCCGGCGTACAGCTGACCCCGGCGGGGCAGCGCATTTTCCCGCTGGTGCAGGACTGCCTCGCCGGCAGCGCCGCCCTGGAGCGGGAGATCGCCCTTATCAACTCCCACAAGGAGGACAGCGTCCGGGTGGCGGCCTACGAGTCCATCGCCCGCCACTGGCTGCCGGAGGTGATCCAGCAGTTCCGCCGGGAGCACCCGGACGTGACCGTGGACATCCAGATGGGCAGCGTGGACGAGGTGTACCGCTGGGTGCTGGAGGACCGGGTGGATATGTGCTTCGCCAGCCGGCAGGAGTACGGCGCGCTGGAATGGACGCCCCTGCGGGACGACGAGCTGCTGGCCATCCTGCCGCCGGACTATCCCGACGGCGGCGACGCCTTTCCCGTGGAGTTCTTCAACGGGCAGGAGTTCCTCATGCCCTCCATGGGCTTCGACAAGGACATCCTTCGGGTGCTGAACGAGCACGGCGTCACGCCCCTGATCCGCACCACCCAGGTGTCGGACAGCGCCGTCATCTCCATGGTGGAGCACGGACTGGGCGTCAGCGTCCTGTCCCGGCTGGTGCTGCGGGGACGGCAGGACAGCGTCCGCGCCCTGCCGCTGCTGCCCCGGGCCGTCCGGGAGCTGGGCATCGCCGCCCGACCCCACAGGGAGCTGCGGCCCATCGCCCGGAAATTCATCACCCAGTCCCGTGACATGATAGAAAAAATGTGAGGTCACTATGCTGCAATTTCAAGAACTGACTGCCGAACACGGCGCGCACCTGCGCCCGTACTATGAGCGCTGCGACTACCGCCTGTGCGAATACTCCCTGGGCGTGAAGCTCATGTGGCGCGGCCACCTGCACCCCGCCTTCGATGAGGCGGCGGGCTGCCTGATCATCCGCAACGTCATCGACGGCGACACGGTGTTTGACTATCCCATCCCCGGCCCGGAGGGGGACACGGACGCGGCGCTGACGGCCATCGAGGGCTACTGCGCCGCCAAGGGGCTGCCCCTGAGCCTGTCCGTTGTGCCGGAGGACAAGCTCCCCGGCCTGTGCCTGCGCTATCCCCGCTTCCGTGTCACCAACGAGCGGGGGTGGAAGGACTACCTCTACCACACGGAGGAGCTGGCCAGCTTCGCCGGGCGGCGTTACAGCGGCCAGCGCAACCACATCAATAAATTCCGCCGGGACTATCCCGACGCGGCCTTCATCCCCCTCACCGACCCGGACGACCCGCGGCTGGCCGCCTTTTGGACGGACTACGAGGCGGAGTTCCACAAGACCGGCCCGCTGGCGGTGAAGGAGCTGGAGCTGGCAAAGGAGATGTTCTCCCTGCTGCGTACCGGCTGGTTCTGCGCCGGCGGTATGCTGGCCGAGGGGCGGCTGGTGGCGGTCTGCCTGGCGGAGCGCTGCGGCCCGACACTGGTAGATCACATCGAAAAGGCCCTCTACTCCCACGCCGGGGCGTACCCCGCGCTAGTGCAGTCCTTCGCCGCCTATTACGGGAAGGACTGCCTGTGGTGCAACCGGGAGGACGACGCACGGGACAAGGGACTGCGTATGTCCAAGCTGCAATACCTGCCACAGGAGCTGGGCGGCAAGGTACGCATCGACGTGGGCACGGAGCTGGACAGCCTGACCCGCATCCCCACCGTCAAATCGGAGCGCCTGACCCTCACCCCCCTGCGCCCCGCCGACCGGGACGATTACAACGCCCTGTGCCTGGACGATGACCGCAACCGCTGGTGGGGCTACGACTACCGCGCCGACCTGGGCGACGCGCTCCTGACTGACGATTACTTCCTCTCCGTGGCCAAGGCGGACTTTGCCGCCCGCCGGGCCGTGAACTTCGCCGTCCGGCTGAAGGGCAAGCTCATCGGCGAGGTGGTGCTGTATAACCCAGATTTCCGGGGCGGCTTTGAGCAGGGCTGCCGCATCGCCCCGGCCTACGCCGGCCACGGCTACGGCACGGAGGCGTTTGCCGCCGCCGCCGAATGGGCGCTGTATCACCTGGGGCTGACCCGCGTGGTGGCCAAATGCTTCAAGGAGAACGAGGCGTCCCACCGTATGCTGTCCGCTTCCATGCGGCCCAGCGGCGAGGACGAGACGTACTTCTATTTTGAAAAAACCGTTTGACGGGCATAAAGCTCACACCTCCGCGCACACTAGGCGCGGAGGTGTTTTTTATGCAGTATGAGACTTTGACCGACCTTTTGAACAACGAGGCCGGCGCGTACAACTACTTCTACTCCCTGTCCCCGGAGATGCAGACGTCCCTGTGGCAGCGCACGGACATCCGCAGCCTGACCCAGCTGCGGCAGGCCGCCGCGGACGAGCAGATCCAGCGCAGACCCGGCGCATTTTAAGGGGCGCGAATACGCTTTCGCTTCTTCCGTGGGCGGGGCAGTGCCCCGCCCCTACGCGCTGTCTACCGCCACTGCGGCGGAAGCTCCTCCGGATCAGCCGCATCATCCTCATCCGAAATATACAGCTCTTCGCACTTTTGCTGTGCGTCTATCAATATGCACACAGCGTTCTCAACGACCTGTGCCATGACTCGATACATCTCCCGATATGTCTGTCGATCCGCCATCAAAATCACCTCTTTACGTAATTATAGGACAATTTAGTCCTAAAATCAATAGGACATTTCGGCATAATATAGTCGGTGATGTATATGAATCGACTGCGGCAGCTCCGAAAGGAGCGCGGCTACACACAAGTGAAAATGCAGATGCTCACTGGCATAGATCAGAGCGCCTACTCCAAGATCGAGCGCGGCGAGCGGTATCTGAGCTTTGAGCAGTGCCGCCGCGTGGCCCTGGCGCTGAACACGAGCATGGACTACCTGGCCGGGCTGACCGATGAAAAGAAGCCCTATCCCCGTGTCAAATAACAGCAAAAAGCACCGCCTCCCGGCGGTGCTTTCCCCATATCATCTCTGATACTCAAACTCCAGGTCGTACATACTCACGATGTCGCCGTCCTGGATGCCCATTTCCTCCAGCCGGTCGAACAGGCCGCTCTGCCGCAGCATCTTGTCGAAATACATCCGGCTCTCGTAGTCGGAGAAGTTGATGTTCCCCATGAGCCGCTGCAGCCACGGCCCTTCCACCAGCCAGGTGTTGTCCTCCCGCTCGATGTGCAGCGGATCGGAGGTGTCCACCTCCGGCATTTTCGGCACGTACTCCGGCTCGTACACCGTCACCGGCGGCAGCTCACTGAGCCGCTGCCCGATGCGCTGCACCAGCTCCCGCGTACCCTGATGGGTGGCGGCGGACATGGCGAAAAACTCATACCCCAGCGATTCCACATGGGCGCGCAGCGCCTCGATCTGCTCCGTGTCCGCCACAAGATCCGTCTTGTTGCCCACCACGATCTGAGGCCGGGTGGCCAGCTCCGGGCTGTATTCCTTCAGTTCGCTGTTGATGGCGTCAAAATCCGCGATGGGGTCGCGGCCCTCGCTGCCGGAAACGTCCACCAGATGCACCAGCAGACGGCAGCGGTCGATGTGCCGCAGGAAGTCGTGACCCAGCCCCGCGCCCTCGCTTGCGCCCTCGATGATACCGGGGATGTCCGCCATGACGAAGCTCACGCCCTCGTCCACGTACACCACGCCCAGGTTGGGGTACAGCGTGGTGAAGTGGTAGTTGGCGATCTTGGGATGGGCCTTGCTGACCACGCTGAGCAGCGTGCTCTTGCCCACGTTGGGAAAGCCCACCAGCCCCACGTCCGCCAGCAGCTTCAGCTCCAGGATCACGTCGTGGCTCTCGCCGGGCAGCCCCGCCTTGGCGAAGCGGGGCACCTGACGGGTGGGCGTGGCAAAGTGCTGGTTGCCCCAGCCGCCCCGTCCGCCCTTGCACAGCACGTAGGGCGCATCGTCGGACATATCCTTGATGATGTCGCCGCTCTCCGCGTCCCGCACCAGCGTGCCCCGGGGCACGCGGATGGTCAGGCTCTCACCGTCCTTGCCGGTCTTGCGCCCGCCCTGTCCGTCCACGCCGTTGCCGGCCACGTACTTGCGCTTGTAGCGGAAATCCATCAGCGTGGACATATTGTCGTCCACCTTCAGGATGATCGAGCCGCCGTTGCCGCCGTCGCCGCCGTCCGGGCCGCCCGCCGCGATGTATTTCTCCCGATGGAACGCCACCGCGCCGTTGCCGCCGTTGCCGGCCCGCACGGTGATCCGCGCCTTGTCGATAAATCCGTTTGCCATACCGTTTACCTCGCTGTATCTGAAAACTAACCTATTACTCCAGTTTAGAGTATTCTACCCGAAAAACGGCAAAACGTCAACAGAAACCGCCGCACCTTCCTCCCGCACAGAAGAATGATGCCCCTCTTCGGAAGAATTGCGGGAGAATTGCGTCCCGGGTGTTGCACCAAGTCAAAAAGTGTGGTATGATACGCAGGCATGCAGCGGTATCGAAGTGGTCATAACGGGGCTGACTCGAAATCAGTTTGAGGGAAACCTCACGAGGGTTCGAATCCCTCCCGCTGCGCCAAAAGCCCAGTCATATCAAGGCTTTCGCCCATATGACTGGGCTTTTCTCTCAAGGTCACATCAGCGTACATGATTTTCGGTACGCGGTATGCGTTGCCGATTTTATACCGGGGATGTCGCCGTCGCCGATCAGCGCATAGGCCAAATGACGGCTGATGCCCAGCATCGCCTGCACCTGCGCCACATTTACAATGTCGGGGTAGTCCGTGAACATCACCTCGTATAGGGTCTGAATTTCGATTTTAGTCATCGGCATCACCTCCATCGTCGCCAAGCACATGTGCCAGAAGCATATCAAGCTCTTCATCTGTGTTCACCGGCGAGAGGCTGAATGACGTGCGCCGCCGACAGGAGAAATAAGTGCCTGTAAACCCACTAGTTGTATACAATAACGGGAGGACACACCATGGAATCTCTTTACGAAAAAGCACTGGAAAGCGCAGAGTACATCAAGGCGCACACCACCAAGCGTCCGAGGGTGGCGGTGGTGCTGGGGTCTGGCCTGGGAAATCTGACCGCCGACTTTACCGACACGGAGGAGCTGCCCTACAAGGACATCCCCAGCTTCCCGGTGTCTACGGTGGCGGGGCACAAGGGCGCTCTGCTGGCAGGCCGGCTGGGCGAAAAAGAGGTCTATGCCCTGGAGGGCCGCTTCCACTTCTACGAGGGCTACACCATGAAGGAGGTCTGCTACCCCTTCTACGTCCTCAAGCTGCTGGGTGTGGAGCAGGTGGTGCTGACCAACGCCTGCGGCGGCATCAACCGCAGCTTTGCTCCGGGCACGTTGATGCTCATCACCGACTTCATCAACATGATGGGCACAAATCCGCTGATCGGACCTAACGATGAGCGGTTCGGCCCTCGTTTCCCCGACATGACCGAGCCGTACAGCCCGGAGCTGCGGGAGCTTGCCAAGCGCACCGCCGATGAAATGGGCATCGCCTATCAGGAGGGCGTCTATATGGGCTTCATGGGCCCGTGCTACGAGACTGCCGCCGAGATCCGCGCCTTTGCCGCCATGGGCGCAGACGCCGTGGGCATGAGCACCGTGCCGGAGACGATGGTCTGCAATTATATGGGCATGAAGGTGCTCGCCGTGAGCTGCATCACCAATATGGCCACCGGCATTCAGACGGTGAAGCACAGCCATGCCCGTGTGCTGGAGATCGCAAACCAGGCAGGCGACACCATGTGCCGCTGGCTGGGCGCTGTCATACAGAGGATGTAACCGCATCGGAACAAATATCCCCCGGCGAAGCCGGGGGATATTTGTTCCGATGCGGGCGAAGCCCTATGTTACCAGCCACGCCTCATGCGGCGCTGGTACGGCTTGCCATTTGCATAGGCTATCCTAACCACACTGGTATAAGTCCACCACTTTTTCTTTTCATATAGCTGTCATCCCTAGCGCTTACGCTATTCCTTCCTCCTAATTATTTCACCAGCAATCTTTACTTCTATCACACAACTTGCTAAACTGTTTCTGCCGCTCCTTTCTCGCATGGCCTCCCCTTGTTTTGTAGTTTGCAGTTGCCAAACCGCATTCCTATTATAACAGGGAGAGTTTTATTCATCGGCAGCAGCCTTTTTTGAACCACTCGCCCAGCGAGTGGTTCTCAAGATACAAAAAAAACCTGTAACCGGCATGGTTACAGGGTTTTTCACTGGCGCAGTGGGAGGGATTCGAACCCTCGTGCCGCTTTTGACGACAACACGATTTCCAGTCGTGCTCGTTATGACCTCTTCGATACCACTGCATATTCACTTTCGCTGACAAACAGCATGGACTATTATACCAAAATTCCGCGGGATGTCAAGCTAATTTTTCCTGTACTCCCTTTTGTGTGGGAAAAGTGTCTTGACGCGGCGGGGAAAGTGTGGTATAGTACGCGGTAGTGTTTCCCTGCTTGTGTGGCTCAGCTGGCAGAGCAGCTCACTCGTAATGAGCAGGTCGCCGGTTCGAATCCGGCCACAAGCTCCAGACTCCTCGCGGATGACGCGAGGAGTTTTTCTATGTGCAAGAGCAGCGACAAACGATATACACTTCCCATGAAGAACGCGGAGGCCTCCGTCCGCATGGAGGGCTGTCAGGTGCTTGGCGAGGCGATCAGGTGAGTATAGCAAAGAGCCGGCGCAGGAATTGCCTGCGCCGGCTCAGCGTGTCGAAAAACCTATCCTGTCATTCCGAGGAGCACCCCAAGGGTACTTGCTTCGCGGCGCGA
>CAMDUN010000034.1:0-19600 GCA_945878665.1 uncultured Clostridia bacterium
AATGGATAGAGTAGCGTTTACACGCAATACATTACGCGACTTCGTGTCGCACCTCAATTTCAGGATCGTAAGAGCTGTTTGCAAACTCAAGCTTTCCATCCACTTCTTTTCCGGCTACTGCTACTCTTCCGCAATCATCACAGATCGCACACTCGAACACTTTCCAATTTTCGTCGCCTATCGTAATGCTCCTGTTTCGGTTGAGCATCAACTTTTTGTTTTGACCAAGCGTAACATATGCGCCCTCAAGCGCTTTTGCAAACATGTGGTAACGCGCTTTTATCAAGGCAGACTTGTTTTTGGAAGCTTGCGCAGCCACTCCAATAATGTTTACAACATCCTGCTGGGTCACATTGTGGGTTGCTCTGAGTGCTCTCGTTATCTCGGGAATCGTCATAGGATGACTTGTTATTCTGCGGAGGTCTCGATAAACTGAGGCACTAACGCACAGATCATAAAGATACTCAGCGTCGGGAATACCATCTGGAATTGGAAGCCCATAATCATCAGCAATGACATTCAGGGGCTTTTGAGGATCAATAAGCTCCGCAAACATAGACAGGGGGACATCGACAGGTTCCCTATCATAAGACGGAACCACACTTTGAGACCTGATAATATCCTCAGCATAAAAAGATGCGTTGCACAGCGTTTCCGCAAACTTGACGATATCATCATCCGCTTCTTTTCCGCCTAGCGTGGCGCTGGTGAGAATATGGAGGACATTTGCCGGGTTGCTGATTCGTGCTTTAAGCCGCTTCAGCAGCAGGGACGTTTCCATTCCCGTCGCTCCCCGATAGATATGTGCTTCATCAAGGACAAGGAAACGCAGTTTCGCTCTGGAAAAGACCAGGTCATCCTTGGGCCTGAGCATCATATACTCAAGCATGGCATAGTTCGTCACGAGGATATGCGGAGGCGTCTTTTGCATCTGATCGCGAGAAACGATCTCATTTTTCAGCGGCTTCAGGGGACGTCCATTTGCATCCTTGTACACCTTACCATATTCAGCAATCCCGTCCTGTTCATTTTGCTTTGTGCTGCTGTTATAGACGCCGAAAGTAATCTCAGGATAGCTCTTCAGCAGATTGCGCAGCCTTTTCATCTGGTCGTTGGCAAGAGCATTCATCGGATAAATCAGAATCGCTCTCACGCCGGATGAAAGAGTACCTTCTTCGGCCTCCCGAAGCAAGTGATTGATTATCGGAATGATGAAGCACTCCGTTTTACCAGAGCCGGTTCCCGTGGTAACGATCAGGTTCTTACCTTTGTTTGTCTTTCTAAGGGCTCTTTCCTGATGGAGATACAGCCCACGGTTGATCTGGATCTCTTTTTCACCATCGGGAATATCTCCCTCCAAACTGTGGAAGAGTGAAGACGCCTCGCCCTCCTCAATCATCTGAGCAAGGCTTTTTCCGGTTTTATATGAGTCGCTGACGTCAAGATAGGGGCCTTTTGCAATAGCACCTTCCTCACGCAACGCAGCAGCAAACTGCGCAGCGTAATCCTTATCGGAAATATGGAACAACGTCGATATGTACCCTATAAACTCATCCTTGATGTTGTCTGCTGCAGTTATTGGACTAAACATACTTACACCCTTTCCGTCCGATACGAGTATAGATCGGCATTGGAATACTTTTGTTTGTTGGCCTTCGTGTATTCGTGATCCGTAAGTGCAAAGACTACGGATTCCAGGCTGCGATCATAGTAGTTATAGTAGTACAAACCATCTCCATCTGGATCAGTAATGCACAGTGCAGTGTTGCTGATATACACAATTCGAACCGGATTCACCAACATTTTTGTAATGCCCTTTTTGTTCGTGTGAACGTCATATGAGAACTCATACCTTTCCCCATGATAACCAGTCGTGTAGAGAATTCCGCTATACACCGGGCAGTATCCTTCGGAGGTATCCTCCATCCCACAATACTGTATTTGGTCAATATAGCAGGGGCGTATCAGGATATGACCGGCCTCTTCCTTGAACTCATCTGTTATAGATTCGACAACAATCCGGCGGTTCATAAAACGTAGAAGGTTTTTATCACCGATGATACAATCGCCGACTGCCACAACTTCTTTTGCCCTTTTGAATAATCCTCCGGTTTGGATACTGATTTCAAACTGATAGTTCCCGATGGGCATATCTTCCGGTAAGATGATATACTCCGTATCTTCGCTAAGCTTGAATTCAAACAGCTTATCATCGGCACTTGATAGCAAGAGAGTGAATTCTCTGCCCGAAGTACCAATAAATACTCCACCTTGATCCCATAGCAGCTTTTGTTCTTCTGTCCAGAGGGAAGGACGCTTCAGAAAACGCTCCTTGAAGAAAACTCTCGCCAGAGAATAAGAGGCACTCTGTGTCTGACCGGCAACTCTCATCACCACTTCTGCGTCATTGAAGCTGTCTGTACCACCGAACGACTGTAGGACATTTCCAATCGTCACCAAGCCCTGACCATCATAGAGGATGTCTTTGCCACCAACGAGAAACTGAACATTGACCCTCGCTGGAGTGGTTACTTTGAGAAAACTATTCTGCGGAATATGTCCGATATACCATGCTGGTTGAGGCTCCTGTAACCATGCGCCGGAGGTTTCAGACACGGTGATTTTCGGAATATCCGCATGGAGTTCTCCATCACGGAAAGGTATCCGGACTTCAGCCTCATCTTTCCCAAAAGGAACTACTTCATGGAAATCATCTATGTCCGCATAAAATTCTGCACCGTCATAATCGCTTGCATTATAATAGAATTCACGATTAAAGCAGCAATCTGCTTCGGAAATCAGAACAAATGTCCGGTCAAACATCAATCGTTCGTTTGCCAGATTGATTACTTGAATACGTACCGTGTCATGTTCGCCATCAAACGGCATGGTGAACGCGAGTCCATTGTCGGACTGTTCTAATGAGTCAAACTCTATTCTCTCGCCGTCTTTTAAGAGGACAAACTGCTGCGTGTAATCGCGATTTCCAAGAATGATGCTACAAGTACTCTTCCGAAAGGCGAGGAAAGCTTCTGTGTCCTGAATGGTGACCGTTGGCAGGGATGTAGATTCGCTTGGAGTGATAACCTTGAGGTCTGTCCCATTCTCACTGTCGAAGGCAATCAAACGGCCATCCACCGAAAGCACATATCCGTCCTTCAGCTCCAAGAAGAACGCTTTCAGCCCAGCATTTTTCATCGAGTCAATCTCGATGATATCCGTGTTCTCTGTCTTTACCTCCGACATTTTAGGCACTACGAGCGTATAGTGGTCTCGTTTGACTTGATTTGCCGAGATCTCAGCACCGCCGTAGAACAGCAACACGTTACGATGCAGGCTTTCTTCTGAGTCGTAGATCCACTCGTCATCACATTTGATCCGAACACAAATGTTCAGCAAACTATCCTCTTGAGAACCCACCGAAATAGAAGCGGCGACACCGTTTAGCGTCTTTCCGAGCTCGTTCCCGTACCAACTAAGGTTCTGCTGCATTACTTCTCTGCCATTGCAGCTTACGTAAAGCGTTGCCTTTTTGATCTCCTCGTTCTTCAAGCGAATATCCGGGAGTATGAGCTGTACGTCCGTTTCATTTTTCAGGATGAACTTCGCACGGATACGGGAATAATCTATTGCGACATCACGCTGAGTGACTTGCGTCTGTCTCTCTGATTTTTTTGTATTTGCAATCGCAATGATCTTCTCTTTGAACCACTCTTCACAGAGCAATTCTTCGTATGTATTGACTTTCTTAGTCTCAGAGTTGACAAGCGAATCGATTTTTCCGATTAACCTTTCAAACAGGTTCCGCGTATAGACAGGCCGGTAAAGGATCAGTTTCCGTATTCCTTCCTGGAATGAATACGCCTTAGAGCTGATTGTCAGTTCGACATCTTCCTCATTGCCGCCTGATAATTTTTGCTGGAGCGCGTGGACCATAACTGAAATCAAAGGGTCGTTTGGAATCACGCGCCAGTTAAGGTTGCTTTTGTAGAAGTCGAACAGGAAATCAAACAGAGCCATCCACGACTTTTTCGTACTTAGCGCATGGATCACAACCGTTGTTTTGAAAGCGCGTCCATTTGCATCCTCCAAGAAAAGACGCTGGTTGCGCTTCATTGCATTCTCAAGGGACGACTGAAGAAGTCTTACTACCGATCCACTTGCGTCACGATACCCGAACTGGAGAGTAATATAGTTCCAGAAATTATTGTTTTCCTCATTCTTCCAATTCTTTGCGTTGTTAATCAGCGCAAGGGTAATTTGCATTTCTGCGCGCAATGAGAGCTTTGTCCATGGTTCTCTAAGTACTAGGTCAATGTATTTTCTCGCATTTTCATTTAGCTTGTCCACCGTTTCTGGTTTCAGAATACGGCTTCCAATGAGGGGATACATGGCAAAAACTTTATCTTCAAAAGTACCGTCGCTTTGCCTGACCTCCATATCCTTTTCAAGTACATCAACAGCAACATCGGGACGCTCAGTAGTTCTTTCAAACCCTAATGAACGAATATAGCTGTTAAGGTCCGTCCCACTCTTATAGGTATATGTTTGAAGCACCTTGTAGATATGTGAGTCTGTAGGGAAATAAACAACATTATCATGAACAACATATTGCCTCAGCTCTTCACGATGACGTTCTTTCGCCGCATCAGACGTAAGCTCTGAACCATCGAGCCGTGATTCAAATCCATAAAGCTCAATAAAGCTCTTGATTGTATAGCCATTCCGAGAGGCTATTGATCTAATCCACTGGTTTTTCGGATCAGAAGAGATGTACACCTTCCCGTCAACCATGTTTTCCTTCATGAAGGCAACAATCTGCTCATCTGTAACGCTGCGCTGATCGAGGTATGGATATCCGGAAATGAAAACAGCGTATTCATCCGACGTCATTCCTCGAAACTGTGCATTTGCTCTGAATCGCTCTGGATTATCCGGGCGATAGAAAGGCTTCGTAAGGACATTTATAACTCTTCCGTCAGATTCACCGGCCAACTCCCGCTCCGTATACATGTGCATTTTTTTGCTGACAACTTGTTCCCGAATCTCATCCGGCAAGTCTTTTAGGAAGAGGCATTTGATCTCGTTCTCGTATATAAAAAGGCAGACGAAATCGTCCTGTCTGTTGTTCATACAACAGCAGGTTACTTCGTCGTCAGTATAGTCAAAACTTTTGTTTTCGATCAGTTTTGCAAGAATTGACAGTTCACTTTCAGAAATTGTCTTTCCTGTCCATGTAGATCTGCGCTGCGGCAATCGTTTCTCCAAGGCGTTATACACGCTTTGCCTTGACAGCCCAAACCATTCCGTCATCTTAGCTGGCTTGAATCCAAATCTTTCTGTTAAAATGTCAATGACCGCAAAGTCAAAACCTTTACTGGCAGATTCTACGATAGGTTCATCTCCATGCTTTTGATCGTATTGAGATGTGAGATTATCAAAATAAGCTCTACCTTCTCTAATTATTGCATTGATGACCGCAAGTATTTCGTCTCTTGTTTGGGCACCAACATTTCGAAGGCCCATGATATCCTTCTCGGACATTTGGACCAGTTCATCTGCAGTCTGAATATTTGCCCTCTTTAATGCATTTCTGGCTCTAACGCTAAAAGGAACATCATCAAGTCTTATAGATTCGATTTCCGGCAGGAGTTCAGATAGTCTGCTGCTTTCCGGTGCAGTTTCGATAATTGTCTTTGATTCCTCTTCGCGCTCGTGATATACGATCTTACCACTCTGTACGATGCTTTCAATGGCTTTCGTGATTTCTTCTCTGCTCAACACGCCAACGTTACGTAGCTCAAAAATATCTTTCTGAGACATTTGAATCAACGCTCCGACCGTGTGGATGCCGCCACGTCTCAACGCGTTTGTTGCACGAGTACCTAGTCCAAGACTTTCAATCGGCGCATCTTGAACATTAGGAAGAATCTCTTTGATTCGTTTTGCTCGTTCCTCAAAGAAACTGATGATAACGTCTGAATGGGCTATTACGCCATTCAGCTCTTGGAGAACATCTTCACTGATATTGCGTATTGCAGATAGTTCTGTCATATTGCAGTTCAGCAAATCGTCTAGCTTCATTAAGCCCACACGGGCGAGGAAACTTTTGCTCTTGTCCGAAATCTCCAAGTCGTGGATATAAATCGTAATATGCGTTTCTTTCATCTTATACCCCCAAAAGCCCTTTTTGAGAAATAAGAAAAATATCATAAGAGGATCTCTCTCAAACCCTTCACAGTCGCTTCGATGAGAAATTATGTAGAAAGTTTTTCCTTTTACCCTGATTCAACGCGCCGCCCATGTGTAATCCCTTTACATGAACATAGTTCACGCTGAAATGGTTCAGCTTTTCCATAAATTTATCATTAGCTTATTACCACTAATCGCTCTGTACAAAACACCGCCTCGTATAAGTACACAATGTTCACAATAATTATACCACAAAAAACGATCGGATTCTACACTTTTTGCTAATTATCAAAGAAAAAGTGGGAGTGCATTGTTCAAAATGCACTCCCACTGAAATATTATCGCTCCCAACTGTCTCGGCTTTTCTTCTTGTCCTGCTTCTGCTTTGTCTTCTGTTGCTGTTTCTGACGCAGACGTTCACGGATGGAGCGTTCTTCTGCTTCCTCATGGAGCAGGTTTGCCACATCCCGTTTGCTGTCGTACATCATCAGGGGATCGTACTTATTCCCATAAGCAGACTGCACACAGTCAACCGCAGAACGCTCCATTACAGGACGCAGGGCACACCTTGCGTCCTGTAATTCTTCTGGGTCAAATTCTGCTGCCTGCTCCTTCAAATCAGCATATTGCCGCAAGGCATCGTTCAGCTCATCCGTGTACTTTTCTTCGTGCTGGGCCAGCTTTTTGAGTGCGGCTTCCAACATGGAAATATCCTTTTTTACAGTGGCAATACTGGCATCGTCGCTGCATTCCAGCGAGTGCAGCAGCATATCTTTCTCGGATTTCAGCTCCTCTAATTCCTCGGTTAGCTCTGCAATACGGCGGGACAGTTCACGCTGTTTCGGGATGAGATAGAAGGGAGTCTCCTTCTTTTCGGCAAGTAAAGACTTCCGTTCCTTGCTCTTGCCCCGAATTTCCTGAACCAACTCGGTATAGCGCACCAGCTTCGGCTGAACGGCATGGATATACTCTTTCATGCGCTGCTTGCCCAGGCCGATATGCCGCAGCTGATAGTGAAAAACAATCATATTCGCCAACAGCTTTTCCATCGCCTCGGCAATAACCGGGATTGTATTCTTTACCGCCTGCCCCAGCTTCTTGACCGCAGCTTTTAACTCCCGCAGCAGCGCATTGTCTGCCTTGATTTGTCGATTGATTTCACAGCGGTCAGAGATAATTCCCTTGCGCTCCAACGCCTGCACTGTTACGCCCTCGTGGACGGTGGGAATCTCGTCAATACCCCGTGCGGCGTTGCTGCGGTGGTCAATGCGTTCCTCCCGTCCGGCGCGCTCCAGATAGAGATTGCTCACATCCGCCCACGCTGCCCGCCATGTCACAAGTTGCTCCTCACTGTTCCAATGCTCGGAGATGGGATTCTGCCTGCCGTAGCGGGTGCTTTTGGGATGCTTGTCAGCCCGGACAAGCCCCTGCGCCTCGGCAGCAGATGGCGTCATGTACACCTTCTTTTTGCCAACCTTGTAAGGGTACTGTTTCTCCCAACCCTCGTTCTGCGCTGCCCGGAACTCAGCGGCAGTAAAACCGCGTTCCTCGCCGTTTTTCATGCAGAGGTATTCTTTCTCGGTCTTGTACTGCCACTTGCCTCGTTCATCCAGCGGGCGCACCGTCAGCAGAATGTGGGCATGAGGATTGTGACCATCGGTGTCATGGATGGCAGCATCAGCACACATCCCGTCTGATACGAACTGCTCCCGGATAAATTCTTGCAGCAACTCGACCTGCTCCTCACGGCTCAATTCTATTGGAAGCGCAACCACGAACTCCCGCGCCAACCGGCTGTCCTTCGCAGTCTCCACTTCCTCTACGGCGTTCCATAGCTGTTCCCGATCCTGCCATTCCTGCGGGGCGTATTCCGGCAGGAAAACCTCCTGCCAGACAAGCCCCTGCTTTTTCGTGTAGTCATGCTGTATCCCGTCGTAATCGTTGTAGAGGCGGGAACAGCTCAGATAAGCGGAGGCGGCCACTGCGGAGCGTCCTGCGCCCCGGCTGACCACCTTCGCTTCCAGATGATAAATTGCCATGTCTCGTTTACCTCGATTCCTTTTTTCTGTTTCTCTTTCGCAAAAGAGAAAATGGACGGGCAGGAGGCCCGTCCATCTCTGCGGCAAAGCTGCCGGTGGCAGGTTTGCGCAGGCGGTTGAAAAATAGCGCCGGTTGAAGCGACGGTATTTGCCCAATCGCACAGACGATGACAGCAGCGCCCGCAGGTGCTGTGGCATTGTCTGGAGGCTGTCGCAACAGCCGCAATCCCCCTCGGAGAGCGCACGATGCCGCAGGCATACCACTGCCTGTTTTACAGGTGGTGAGTAAGTGCGCCCTTCGGGAGAAAAAAGAGGAAGGCCCCCGGTTTCCCGGAGACCTCCCAGCGGACTCAATCGTGCTGCGGCAGCTTCTGCATCAGGTAATCCTCCAGCGCAGACAGCTCCATCGTTTGCACTTCCGGCAGCACCTTTTCCAAAATTGCACCCTCTTGAATGAGCCTGCGAGTGCGGGCTTTTCGCTCCTTGACGCGATCCCGCGCCTGTGCTTCCTCCAATCGGTGCTGCGCCTGCAACAGCTTCTTTTCCGTATCCGTCATGTGAACATCCTCCTCACTTCCGCCTCTGCCAGACGATCTCATAGCCCAGCGCGTCGGCAAGCTGGACAGCCTCGACATAGCGCAGGGACTCCCGCTGAAGCTTGTTTGAAAGGTTGGAAACGCTGTCAGACCAGCCGTGTTCGTCCTGCAGCAGATCGACCACCTCCTGCATGGTCATGCCCTGACGGACGATGTACGACTTGATCTCATTTCTCAGATTGGATTTCATCAACTTTTTACCTCCATTTTTCGTGTAATTGGTTTTCTTATCGGTGATCCCGGTGCATTTGCAAGTGAAAAATCTACCGTGCCGCAAATCCGCTCAGATTTCCGCCCGTGATGCTCTGTTCGTAACAGCACCCTACCGGCTTCACTGTTCTGCGTGAGGTCATGCGGAACGGTGGGATATACCACATTCCGGTGCATCGGCTTCACGCTCCGGTAAATCACCGGATGGTGCAGTGCGTTCGGCTTGCGGCGAAAATCTTCACGGATTTCACAAGCATTGATTTTGGAACAGCAAAATCGAGCCGTCGGTGTACGGCTTGGTACGGCAAGCCCGCCTTCTGTACACTTCTGTACGCCGGTTTCGCGTACCAGCCGTCGGTTCAGCGGCAGATTTTATACTCTGCCGTGAAACACTCCGCGGTGCGCACAAGCAAAAGCAGTTTTTAAGAATGGAATCAAAAACAGCCGTACAGAGTGTACGGCGTGTACAGCAATTTTGAAGTCCGGTTCTCATTTTCAATACGGCAGCGGATTGACTACCTCAATGCCCATAAAGCCACGCACCCGCTTGCCGCCGACGTGGACATTGTTGGTGGCCTCCACGTTGTAAAGCCGCTCATTTTGTGCAAGCTCAGAGCTGACCCGGTTGGCAGACATGGGCTTCTGTGCGTTATCGTCGCACCATCTTGTATAGGCTTCATAGATCGCCTTGGAGCTGGCTTCGCTGTCTGCCCGAAAGCGGATATAGCCCTCGGATTGCAGAAACTCAATCACATTGTTGCTGCTGCGCTTGACCGTCTCCATATTTTCTTTGGCCTTGGAGCTGACTGTGAACTGATAGTTGTTCCCGATCAGCCGGTGCAGCCCCTCCAGACACCAGAGGAAGATGCCCTCCTTTTCCCGCAGCAGCTTGTCCACCAGAAACGGATCGTCTGCTCTGCCTGCGGGCCGGTCTTTGGTGGTCAGCACGATCTGGCGGCGAAAGAAACCGTCGGACTTGTCGTGCAAGGCGGTGAGCGCACCGTTTCCGAAACAGAGGAACCGGACATAGAGCTGGCTTTGGTAACTCTGGACGCCCTTGCGCTCCATGTCCATTTTGCACTCGGACGTGACGATGGATTTGATATAGTTGGTCTTGGGCAGGGCGCTCAAATCCATATCATCGTCCACCATCAGGAGTTTGTTCTCCAAGTCCGCACGGCTGAACCGGTTGCTCTCCACCTTCTGGATGCTGGTGGTATTCATGCTGTCACCCAACAGCGAGCGCATGACCAGTCCGATGCGGCTTTTGCCCTCGCCGCCCTTGCCGATGAGCATGAGCATTTTTTGCCCCTTGGTAGTCGGCAGCAGGCAGTAACCAAGGAACTCCTGCAAGGTGGGAATGTCCTCCGGTTGCAACAGTTCGGAAAGGAATTGCAGCCACTTTTTCGGGGCGGGTGCGTTTGGATTATAAGCGACGGTCAGCCGGTTGTTGCAGTAGCTCTTGTCGGCGGTAAAGCTGCCGTCCATGAAATACGTTCCGTTGGCAACATGGATGCGGTCCGTCTCAATGGGCAGCGGCGGCGAATACGCTTGCAGCTTGATGCTGGCCAGCAGATTTGTCACGACTTTGGACAGGCCGGAGGTCAGCACGCCGGAGATTTCCTCCAGAATAAGATTGCCGATCTGTCCCTCGTCCTCAATCAGCCCGTCTACCGTGAACAGCCGCCCGCGCACACATTTCATGGGGTGCTTCTCCAGAAACTGTTGGCAGAACAGCACCTCATTGATGTGTCTGCCGTCGTACCAGTCAGGCCACGCCTGCGGTGTCATATCCATCTTCCAATTCCTCCTTGTGAATTTTCTCTAATCTCCGTCGTAGCCTGTCCAGTTTGCCGTCTGCCATCTGCTGCTGCACGACTTCGGCGCGTTCGTGGGAATCCCCGACGCACAGAATATCCAGATAGTATTCCGTTTCGTCGAGCTTGTGACAGGCTTCCATGAACCGTGCGTGAACAGGCGCGTCAGGAGATTGCGGCGCATACCGCACCTTCCAATCCCGCAGGACACGGGCATAATCGGACAGAACAGAAAAGCACAGCCGCTCGTTTTCCCTGAGCTGCTGTGCTTCTGTTCGGATATGCTTTACGTGGAGTGCTGCTGCGCTGGGCGGCTTGTCCGGGCTGAGATGAAAATCTGCCATCAGCTTCCGTGCCGCGTTATACGGTGAAAGCTGAAACAGCCTGCCTACAAAGTCGATCACATCCCCGTGCTCCCTGCAGGCAAAGCAATAAAAGTGATCGTCCGCCACATACAGGCTGGGGTGCCGGTCGTTGTGAAAGGGGCAGAGAGCTTTGCTGTACCTGTTCACATCGATCCCGTACAACTCTGCCGCCTCCCGCAGATTGACATTCTCTTTTACGATTTCAAAAATGCGCATGATACCTCCATTTCTGCGCAAAAACGGCGGCCTGCCCGATGTGGGGCAAGCCGCCGTCCGCGTCTTTCTTATTCTGTTTTCGCTTCTTTCTCGTTCTTAGCTTCTCGCAAGGCTTCCTTCCGTGCGCCCTGCCGCTTGATCTGCGCCGCATACCGACAATCGTCACTGCAATATTTCACATCTGACCTTGTTGTGATAAACTCCTTGCCGCAGTTTTCGCAGGTACACGCCCGGCTGCGGCTCTCCGCCGCCTCCTGCCGGTAGAATTTTGCGCGGCAGTTGGGGCCGCAAAACAGGGTGTTTGTCCGCTTGGAGGCAAATTCCTGCCCGCAGCACTTGCAGGTCAGCGTAACCGGAACGCCAACCGTGCGTTCACCGGATTTCAACTTCTGATAGCGCTCCCGGCTGCGGATGCGTTCTTTCTTCAAAAACTCCTGCCGCTTAATTTCTTCCTCAGTCAGCTCCGGCGCAGGAAGCTCGAACTGCCCGATAAAGCGAAGGTGGATCTGCACCTCCTGCACCCGGTCACCGTCAATTTTTTCCGGGGCGTGGACGATGATTTTCTCAATAAACTCGTTGATCATGGGCGTGGTCAACTCAGAGAAGTCGGTGTACTTCCTTGCCAGCTCCAGAAACAGCTCCACACGGGTGGTATCCTCTGCGAAAGCGGACAGCTTTTCTTCCGCTTCTGTGACAGAGGCTTGCAGCGTTTTTTGCTCGGCTTCGTAATCTGCCAGCAGACTGTCAAAGCGCTCATCGGTAATGCGCCCGACAGCAAAGGATTCATAGAGCTTTTTGATGATGGTGTCCAACTCGGTAATACGCTTTTTGTCTTTGCTCAGCTTTCGCTTGGCATCCTTGGCCGCCTCTGCCTGTCGAAGCTGGGAGGCGGAGCGTACCTTCTCCAGAAAAGCGTCTCGGTCGGAGATGGCAAAGGTGCTGGCAGCCCGGATGGTTTCCAGAATCAGCTCCCGCAGCGCTTTGGTGCTGATATGATGTCCACAGCAAGCGGCGGAGCGCTTTTGACCTGCCAACTTGTATGTGGAGCATTCAAACGCATCGTAGGGATAAGGTTTGCTTTCTGTCCCTCGTGACCGATGGTTATACATCTTTGCTCCACAGTCAGCACAGAACACAAGCCCTGTCAGGGGATTCGCCTCACCCAGCGTGTCATGCCGCCGTGGCGTTTTCCGCAGCTTCTGTGCCAGCTCCCATGTTTCTGCATCCACGATGGCTTCATGGGTGTTCTCGAAAATCAGCCAATCCTCCGGGGGATTCATCACCGCATTCTTGTCCTTATAGGACTGCTTGTGGGAACGGAAATTCACAGTATGCCCCATATACTCCGGCTTGGAGAGAATCTGCCCAACGATGTAGCCGCTCCAGTTATACGGGTTGGGGAACTCCTCCTTGCTTTTCCAGACACCCTTGTTCTGTTTGCCAAAGTAGACCGCAGGCGTGTCGATCTTGTCATCAAACAGGATGCGGGCGATGTCGTAGGGGCCTTTGCCCTCAATGGTCAGCTGGAAGATACGCCGCACCACGGCAGCCGCTTCCTCGTCGATCAGCCAGTGGTATTTGTTCTCCGGGTCTTTCTTATAGCCGTAGATGGCACAGTTGGTGGTTGGCTTGCCGGATTCCCCCTTGACCCGAATGGCGGTTTTCTGCTTGCGGCTCAGGTCACGAAGATACCATTCGTTCATGATGTTGAGGAAGGGCGCAAACTCGTTGCTGTTCTGGTCATCACTGTCCACGCCGTTGGCAATGGCAACAAAGTGGACGCCATGCTGCCGGAAGAATACCTCTGTGTAAAAGCCGGTTTGCAGATAGTCACGCCCCGCCCGGCTCATATCCTTGACAATGACATGGGCCACCTTGCCTGCTTCAATGTCCGCCACCAGCTGTTTCCATGCCGGACGCTCGAAATTGCCGCCGCTCCATCCATCATCGGTATAGTGGCGGCAGTTGGTGTAGCCTCTCTGCTGGGCATAGCTTTCGAGGTATTTTTTCTGATTCACGATGGAGTTGCTATCACCGGCATTGTCATCGTCACGGCTTAGCCGCTCATACAGAGCGGTGATCTTTTCCTCAGTCTGTTTCATGCGCATTCGGCGCTCCTTTCAGACTGACGGCTCATTTGTGGTGCTTCCATTATACCACAAGTGCCGTCATTTGTAACCCTTTCATTGCGGATCATCCGCAGAATCTTTTCCTCCATGGTCTCCGCTGCCGTCTCGCTGAACGCGACCCTGACCTTGTAGGTGGTGCCGCCGATGCGGCGGATGATAAACTGTTCTCGCTTGTTCTGCTCCATAGGCGTCCTCCTTGCGTGATTGGTTGGTTTTTGGTATAATAAGTCCGGTTCCGTTGGCTGTAAGCCAATCATGTCTTTGCGCTGATTTTCCATACTCATTTCTCCTTTCTGTCCTTTATGCTTTATGGCAGTAACCCTAGTAACTTGCGCTTAGATTACCCTTTCACTAATAGGAGAAAAACGGGGTGTAAATCGGAACTGTTTTTTGAGAAAAAGAAAAATATTTTTTCGAGGAGGTGAAGCTGTCGTGGAACCATGGGAGGATGAACTGCTGTGGGATGATGATTCTTCCGATGAGGAAGAAGATACCGATGAGCAAATAGAGGAAGCCGACCTTGAAATGGATGAGGATAGCTTTGCCGATTGGGAGGATTCGTCTGACACTGCGCCGGTGGATGAGACGCTGGAAGAAGCGCTTGCAGAGGAACGCACGCTGGAGCTGGAGAGAGAGCTGGAGCAGGACGAGCATCCCAGAGACTATCATGCCGAGCTGGAGGACGAGGAGGAAGAAGCCGCGCCCACCAGTGAAAAACGACTCAAGCGGGAGATTCGTGCAGAGGCGTTGAAGCGTTTAGAGGAAGCAGCCCGGACAGAATCGGATTTTCTGACTGTGGTAGACGAATGGAACAAGCTGGACAGGAACCGGGAGCGCCGGGAGCGTGACCACGAAAATCTGCGTGGAGACGTGCCGTTGGAGTTTCAGGCTGTACCTGATCCGAAGATTGCTCCCCTCTGGATGAATCTGCCAAGGTTTCGTCAGCTCTGTCAGGGAAACTTTCTCGACATCATCTTCTCCTGTCCCTATGAGCTGCACGAGCTGACAGCAAACCGGTTTCTCTCCAAGCTCTTCTTCACCCTCAGCGATGAACAGAAGGAAGTGCTGTATTACCTGTTCGTCAAGCAATACAGAACCACACGGCTTGCTGCCATCCGTGGGCAGTCCGACCGGAACATCCGAAAGCTGCGGATGACCATTCAGAAAAAGCTGCAAAGGCGGATGTATGAGCATCTGAGCGAAAAGCTGGAAAACGATCATGGACTTACGCTGCGGGAGCGAGAGTTCGTAGAGGAATATGAAGCACTGCTGCAAACCATGGGCAAAGATGCCGTGATCCGCCGGGAAAACAAAACCAAACCGAGAAAAAAGAAAACCGCCCTTGACGATGTCAAGGACGGTTGATACAATAGTAATATGGTTAATATATAGTTGGATTACGAGTTGAGAGGATCGACGCCATGAAGAATCTCTTTGAGCAGTCCCGTTCCCATTGGGTGCGGTATGACCGCTATGAACTGAAAGCCGCCGCAGATGGGAAGCGGTACATCACGCCGGGAAAGAACGCTAAACCTGACATCTATAATCCCTTGAAGGAAGCGCCGGGAATCGTGCTGGATGCGCTGAATGTGGGAATGTTGATGATGAACCGCAGTCCGGAGGACGAGGTGGAAAAGGCCATTCTGGAGTTTGTGACGCATTACGGCCTGCTGGGCCTGATGACAGCGCTGCCCACCACGCCGTCCTTCATGGACTATGAGAAAGTGTATCTGCCGAAAAACCATTTCATCAGGGCAGAATCCATGGAAACCGAGGACTATCTGGCGCTGTTCTATCCCTTTGACCAGCTGGATTTGGTCAAGAAGGGCATTGAGTCCAGCTGGAGCGTGTCCGGTGACCGCACGATGGTGGCGCTGACCATGACCTTTGCAGATGAACCCATGGCGAAAACCATGAGCTTCCAGCGGGAGTACGCTGAACCGTATGAATGGGTGGCACAGCAGTTCAAGGACTGGGCCTTTACCCTGACCACATCTATTCTGTACTACAACGATTATAATCTGATCGACGAGGATACAAGAAATCTGTACCGCATGGGCATGGCCGCCTTTGGCGGCATTGCGCCCAGCTATCATATTGAGCTGCTGGACAAGCCGACCATCTATTGGGATTTCCACTCTCTGCTGCTGGGCATCCAGATGATGTTCAGCTTCCTGCTGGTGGACGGAGAGAAGCCCCTGCGGCTGTGCAAGCACTGCCAGAAGGTGTTCCTGAGCAGCCGTTCCAATTCCGCATTTTGCAGTCCCCGGTGTAAGAATCAGTATAATGTCTATAAGAGCAGAGGAAAAAATAAGGGACAGGACGGTGAGAATGATGATTGACCGCTGGATCGCAGAAGCGACCGAATATGATTTCAAGGTCGCGCTGGAGGTAAAGAAGCCGAAAAGCTGGCTCAAAAGCGTCAGTGCCTTTGCAAACGGCATCGGCGGCACGCTGTTTTTCGGGATTGATGATGACAGAAACGTGATAGGCTTGTCAGATGCGCAGACCGATGCGGAGACGATCAGCCGTCTGATCAAAGAGCGAATCACGCCCTATCCGAGTTTTGTCCTTGCTCCTGAACGAGAAAATGGTAAGGACATCCTTGTCCTGTCCGTATCGTCCGGACGGTCTACGCCGTATTACTATAAAGCGGACGGTATCATGGAAGCCTATATCCGAATGGGCAATGAAAGCGTGATCGCCCCGTCCTATGCGCTGAATCAGCTGATTCTCAAAGGGATGCACCGCACCTATGACGAACTGGTTTCCGAGTATGATTTCAAGGATTACGCTTTTTCCAAGCTACGCGAACGGTATAAGGCTTGGACGGGCAACAGCATGGAAGAAAAGCTGTTCGATTCCTTCGATATGCGGGACGAACACGGCAAGCTGACCAATGCAGGCGCTTTGCTTGCGGATGATTCTCCCATCCGACATTCCCGCCTGTTCTGCACACGCTGGAACGGCCTTGATAAAAGCGGCGGCATGGTAGATGCACTTGACAGTGCGGAATTCTCCGGCAGCCTGATCATTCTGCTCAATGAGGGCGTCAGCTTTGTCAAGCGGAATATGAAAACGCGCTGGAAGAAAACCGCCGATTCCCGTGTTGAGATGCCCGACTACTGCGAACGAAGCGTTTTCGAGGCCCTTGTCAATGCACTGATCCATCGTGACTATCTGATTTTGGGCAGCGAAGTCCACATCGACATTTACGATGACCGCCTTACCATATATTCTCCCGGCGGTATGGCAGACGGCACACGGATACAGGAGCGTGATCTGTCCAGTATTTCCTCCACGCGCCGCAACCCTGTCCTTGCAGATATTTTCGGACGGCTGGGCTATATGGAGCGGCAAGGCAGCGGCTTTAAGAAAATCACGGAAACCTACCGCGCCGCTCACAATTACCGTGACGAACTGGAGCCTAAATTCTATTCAGATGCCAGTTCTTTTCAAGTTACGCTCTATAATCTGAATTACGGAACTGCGGCAACCGCAAACAAGGTTACGATTGAGGACGAAAATGTTGCGATTGAGGTTGCGATTGACCAGCTGAACGCAAGCCAAGGTACGATTGCAAAGGCGAAAGCAGTATTTGCAAATATGGGCGCTGATGGCGTCTTTGGCCGATCTGACATTGCTGCTATCACAAAGGATTCTGTTACTGCCGCAGGCAATCTCATTACAAAACTGAAAAATGCGGATTTGATCGAGCCTGTCAGCGGCTTTGGAAAGGGTAAATATAAGTTTATAGCACCAAAAGAATAAAGATAATGCCCGTTATTGGCCATACTGCCAATAACGGGCATCTGTCATTCATATACAAGCTCAGTCAGAACGATTTCCTCTGCGCGGCTGTGGATGTTGTTCATGCGGCGCACCCATTCCATTTGGTTGGCGGCTTTGAGCGCTTCGGTCACATCTTCCTGCCTTGCCATATCGGAAACGATGATTGCCATACGCTCGTTACAGGCTTGGTCGATCTCGGCAAGGTGCCGATGCAGCGTTCCGCTTGTGAGCAGGTTTGTGTAGAGAATGGGGCGATGTTCTTTCAGATAGCTGCGGCGCATCCGCCCGTACTTGCCAATCTGGTATTCCGGCTCATCCGGCAGCGTAAGATTCGGGATAAGATAATCACCTTCCTGACGGTAAGTGCCGCCCATTTGCTCAAATATCGTTTTCATATAAATCAGCTCCTTTTTGTGTTGATTTCCAGCGGTTATAAGGATTATTCCGCTCCTTTCCTACAACTGCTGTTCCATTCACCACAAATGAGCCGCAGTCATATGTATTAGGTGGGAGAAACCACCCTCTACATAGTAACTCTTGGTTGGAAATGGAATTGCTCTCGCCTTGCAATTCGTCCTCATGGGACAATCTCGGATAAAGGGCGGTAATGAGGTTTTGGGTGGCTTGTCTTAACATAAAATCCTCCGTTTCCGACAGCCAGCCCCACTATTCCGTGGTTTCATTGTACCACGGAACAGGGGCGGCTGTACAGCGGTAAAAGTGATAAATCTGCTTCTTTACAGCTTGTCAAATCGCCTTTTTTTGTGTAGCAGCGGCTTCCGCTTCCAGTACCCTCGCCATCTTGTCGGCGGCGGTGCTGGTGGTGTCTTTCTTGAAAAAGCCGGACACGACAAGAACGGTATTCCCCATGCGGATTTCCGTCACGCAGTCGGGGCGGCGGGTGGTACGGTGGTCGTGCTGCTTGATATTCTCCATAGGCAATACTCCTTTCATTCAGCCAGCAGTTTCTTCATGGTTTCCATTTTCCGCTTTGCGGTTTCCTGCCGGAAGTTGACGCCAGTAAAGCGTATCGGGACGCACATGGACAGCAGTCGGTCATAAATCCGGGAATGGGCCGTGTCTGTCGGCTTTTTCAACTCGTCCAGCGGGCGGTTGGTGGTGGCGATCAGCGGCTTGTTGCTGCGGTATCGGGTATCAATCACATGGAATACCTGTTCCAGTCCATAGTCGGTGCCACGCTCCATGCCGAAGTCGTCAATGATAAGCAGCGGATAGCGGCAAAGGCGGGAAATATACTCATTCCGGCCTGTAAAGCCGGGAGAGAGGTCGCCCAGGATAACGGCGAAGTTCGTCATATATACGGGGACTTCTTTCTCCATGAGGGCGTTTGCGATACAGCCCGCAAGGTAGCTTTTCCCGTTGCCGACGTTCCCCCAGAACAGGCAGCCGATGTTTTCGGCCTGCATTTCTTCCCAATGCTCCGCATACCGCCGGGCAATCCCGGTCTGCGGGTTTCTGCCGTTGTCGTTCTCGAATGTCCATTGCTGCATGGCTGAGTCGGCAAAAGCCCTCTGTTTCAGATTTTCCACGGCTTCCACATGGCGGCGGTGTTCCTCGGCGGCCTGCCGCTGCTCACGGGCGGCTCTCTGGCAGTCGCACTCTGCCGGGTGGCGGTCACGGCCAAACAGCTCCTTACCCTCCGGGAAGTAGGCTTCTTTCGGCGTATGGCACTTTCCGCAGTAAAGCAGTCCGTCCTCGCCGATATAGTCCTCCATCTCCGGGGCGGCGGTTGTCATGTTCTCCAAAATATCTTTGATTTCACTTGTCATAAGCTTTCTCCCTCCATACAGGTATAGTCGGGGATGCCCTGTTTTACGGCTCCCTTTTTGTCATTGGCCGCCCATCTGTGCAAGGCGGCGGCATAATTCTGGTAGGCTTTCCCGCTGGCGGCAAGGTAATGGCTCATTTCCTCAATCAGCCGTTCCAGCCTGTCCGGGTATTCTGCCTGTAACTCGTCATATTCGTCCTTTGACAGAAAAATATTCTCATATCGGCCATAAGCTGTGGGCGGCTCCCCACTCGCTCTCATTGTTTGGTTCTCTATTAAGTTGTTTATATTAGTTTTGTTAGGGGTCGGTTTTCCGACCATCATAGGGTCGGTTTTCCGACCGTCATAAGGTCGCTTTTCCGACTGTATGAGGGTCGCTTTTCCGGCCATCAGTTGGTCGGAAAACTGTACCTGTGGCACTGGCGGTACTTTGACATAAAGCCGGTTCGGTGCGG
>CAMDUN010000035.1:0-19041 GCA_945878665.1 uncultured Clostridia bacterium
TAGCACCGATTGGTGTAAATTTGGTGTAAAGAGGTAAATTTATTCGGTTTGGAAACTCCCGAAACCCGCATAAACACTGGTTTTTTTCGAATTTTACTTGTCGAGGGGCTTCATTGTCGGGAACAGGATCACGTCGCGGATGGAATCCGCGCCGCACAGCAGCATGGAGCAGCGGTCGATGCCGAAGCCCAGGCCGCCGGTAGGCGGCATACCATATTCCAGCGCCATGACGAAGTCCTCGTCCATCATGTCGGCTTCCTCGTCGCCGTTGGCGCGCTTCTCCGCCTGGGCCTTGAAGCGCTCGTACTGGTCGATGGGGTCGTTCAGCTCGGAGAAGGCGTTGCCCATCTCACAGCCGCAGATAAACGCCTCGTAGCGCTCCGTCAGCTCCGGCTGGATGGGGCTGCGCTTGGCCAGGGGGCTGACCTCCACCGGGTACATGGTGATGAAGGTGGGCTGCACCAGCGTCTCCTCCACCTTTTGGTCAAAGGCCTCGTACAGCGCGTTGCCCCAGGTGTGGGGCACGCCGTCCATGTCCACGCCCACGCTCTTGGCCAGCTCCACGCCCTTGTCGTTATCGCCGATGCAGGCCATGAAGTCCGCGCCGGTGACGTTCTTCACCGCGTCGGCCATGGTCACACGCGGCCAGCCGGGGGTCAGGTCGATGTCGTGGCCCAGCCACTGCACCTGATACCCGCCGTGGATCTCCTTGCACGCGCCGGAGAGGATGCCCTCCAGAATGTCCATCATGCCGTCCAGGTTGGTGTAGGCCTGGTACAGCTCACAGGTGGTGAACTCGGGGTTGTGCTTGGTGTCCATGCCCTCGTTGCGGAAGATGCGGCCCACCTCGTACACCCGCTCCATGCCGCCCACGATGAGCCGCTTCAGGTGCAGCTCAGTGGCGATACGCATATACATATCAATATCCTGGGCGTTGTGGTGGGTGATGAAGGGCCGGGCGTTAGCGCCGCCGGCGATGGGGCTGAGAACGGGGGTCTCTACCTCCATGAAGCCCAAATTGTCCAAATAGCGGCGCAGGAACGCCACGAACTTGCTGCGGATCTCGAAGTTGCGCTTGCTCTCCGGGTTCATGATCAGGTCCACGTAGCGCTGGCGGTAACGGATCTCCTTGTCCGTCAGGCCGTGGAACTTCTCCGGCAGGGGACGCAGGGACTTGGACAGCAGGGTGATCTCACGGGCGCGGACGGACATTTCGCCCCGCTGGGTGCGGAATACCTCGCCCTGCACGCCCACGATGTCGCCGATGTCGTACTTCTTGAAGCGGTTGTAGTTGTCCTCGTCCATCTCGTCCTTGCGGGCGTAGATCTGGATGCGGCCCGTCTTGTCCTGCAAGTCGCAGAAGGACACCTTGCCCATGCCGCGCTTGCTCATCAGGCGGCCCGCCACGGACACGCTCTGGCCCTCCATGGCGTCAAAGTTGTCCTTGATGTCCTGGGTGTGATGGGTCACGTCGAACTTGGTAATGGCAAAGGGATCGCGGCCCTCGTCCTGGAGCGCCTTCAGCTTCTCACGGCGGATGCGGAGCAGCTCGCCCATATCCTGGGTCTGTTCGCTGTTGGTCACATTGGTATTCTGGTCTGCCATAACGGCCTCCTTATCTTGTCATCGTTCAATACTGTCCACACGGTAGTGGATGACGCCCTTGGGCGCTTCCACGGTCACTTCATCGCCCGCCTTGCAGCCCATCAGGGCTTTGCCGAAGGGAGAATCCTCGCTGATGGCCCGGCTCATCACATCGGCCTCCTGAGAGCCGACGATCTTATAGGCGGGCATCTGCTTTCGCGTGTCCAAATTGGTGACAACGACCTTGCAGCCGATGGAAATCTTGTCGGAGTCCATCTCCGCCTCGTCCACGATGACGGCGTGGAGCAGGATGTCCTCCAGCTCGGCGATGCGGGAATACAGCTTGCCCTGCTCGTTCTTCGCCTCGTCGTACTCGCTGTTCTCGCTCAGGTCGCCGAAGCCGCGGGCCTCCTTGATCAGCTCCGCCACCTCGTCGGCGCGGGTGGTCTTGCTGTAATCCAGCTCCTGTTTCAGCTCGTCATAGCGAGCCTGACTCATTTTAAATTCCTTAGCCATGCTGCACATCCCTTTCTATTGGTAAGATGCCCCTTCTCAGGCAGAATACGCATAATACGTCACGTTGCATTATAGTGATTTTCCCGCCGTATGTCAAGCGAGGATGTGACGGAAGCCACGCGAATTTCTGATGTCTGCCATTTCCCCGCCTCCACCAGCGCGGCCAGCAGCGTCTCCGGCAGCGGCGGGTCGCTGTACGTCACCGTCTGCACGCGGGAGCAGTCGCCGGTCAGATACAGCGCCGGGCCGTCCACCGCCCCGGCGCTGTGGCCGGTGCAGACCGTCAGCGCCACCGGCAGGCCGCCGTCACCGGGGGACACGCCCCAGCGCCGCAGCAGCAGCGCCGACAGGCCGGGGTCGCGGCCCTCCAGCCGGATATACCGGGCGCGGCGGGCCAAAACATCTGCCGCACGGTGTGCGGCCTCCTCCCCACCCACGCCGCAGCGCAGACAGACGGCGGCGCGGGACAGCGTATCGCCGCAGAGGGCCTCCAGCAGACCGTCCAGCAACGAAAGCCGCAGCGGCAGCACCGGCACGGGGTCGATGCCCTGCCGGGCGGCCAGGGCGGCCAGCGCCGCCGTGTCAAACACGCCCCGGCGCACACCGGCCTCGTATAGCTGCCGCAGATACTTCGCGGCACGGCGGCGGGCGAGAAAGCCGCCGCCCACGGAAAGATGCCATAGGGACAGCCCGCGGATGGCGGCGGGTGCAAGTTCCGTTTTCGAGGACGTTGTTATGTAAACCAACATGGCGTGTCCTTTCTCGACTGAGCGTAGGGGCGGACGACTCTGTCCGCCCGAATGATAGTGCACACGCCCTCGATAGGCCGTGCGTAGGGGCGGGGTTCTACGCTGTGGAGCGAAGCGGAACGAGTACCCTTGGGGTGCGCCCCCGGAATGACAGAGTGGGTTTATCAACAAGCTGAAAGCGCTGGCCCAGTATATGGGCCAGCGCTCCTATGCATACCTATTCTCTTACCACATTCTGATGTAGCCCGCCAGGTAGTTCAGCGGGTCCTGATACACGCCGTTGATACGCACCTCGTAATGCAGGTGCGGGCCGGTGGACGCGCCGGTCGAGCCGGTGATACCCAGCACCGTGCCCTGGGACACCGTCTGCCCCTTGGACACGCTGACGGTGCTCAGGTGGGCATACAGCGTGGTCACGCCGCCGCCATGGTCCACCACCACGTAGTTGCCGTAGCCGCTGCCACCGTAGTAGCTGCCCTGCCGGGGGCTGCTGGCCAGGATGACCTTGCCGCTCTTGGTGGCAAACACGGAGCTGGTGAAGCCCACGTTGCATATATCCACGCCCTTGTGGTTCGTACTGCCGAAGCCGCCGGGGGCGACACGGCTGCCGATGGGCGAGCTGATCTTCTTGCTGGTGTTCACGGGCCAAATGAAGCCCTCGTTGCTGGGCACGACATCGGACTCGGCGATGAGCCGGTCGATCTCGGCGGCGATCTCCTTGGCGGCCTTTTCCTCGGCGGCGTAGATCTGCTCCAGCGCCTTTTGGTCGGCGGCGTACTCCTCCATCAGGGCGGTGGTTTCGTTCAGCTTGGTCTCCAGCTCGTCCTGCTGCTCACCCAGCTGGCGCTCGTGCTCCTCCATGGCGGCCTTCTCCGCTGCGATGTTGGCGCGGGTTTCCTGAATGGCGGCGATGAGGGACTTGTTGTACTCCGCCACCTCGTTGACAAACTCCATGCGGTTCAGCAGGTCGGCCATGCTGGTGGCCTTGAACAGGACGGACAGATAGCTCAGACTGCCGCGTTCCTCCTCGCTGCGTACCTGCTCGCAGAACAGCTCGTATTGCAGATCCTCCAGCTCCTCGTAGCGGGTGATCTCGTCCGCCGCGTGCTGGATCTGACCCTGGGTGTCGTCGATCTGCTCCAGCAGCAGCTGGTTGCGCTGATCCAGCAGATTTTTGGTGGCCATCACGTCCTCTTTCTTCTTCTTGGCGTCGGCGATCTGCTTTTCCAGCTCCTTGAGCTTGTCGGCCTGCTCCTTTTTCTTCTGCTCCAGCGCCGCCATTTGGGCGGCCTTCTCCTGCTCCGCCGCCTCCTGCTCCGCCGTTTTGGCGGCGTAGGCCACCGTCACCGTCCCCACAAGCAGCAGGGACAGCGTCAGCGTCAGGGCCAGCAGGCCGCAGAGAATACGTTTCATTGGCTTCATGGGGGCTCTCCTTTCAGTCGTTACACGCGGAGGAACTTACGGATGGCGGTCAGGCTGCCGCCCACGCCCACCAGAACGCCCGCACCCAGGAATACCAGGGCTACGAAGTACCAGATGTCCGTAAACGGCACAACGTGCAGGATCTGCAGGCTGTCGGAGGACGCGATGCCCTTGGCCACCGCCATATACAGCAGCCACTGAAGGCCGAAGGCGATGACGGCGCTCAGCGCGCCCAGCAGCAGCCCTTCGTACACGAAGGGCCAGCGGATGAAGCCGTTGGTCGCGCCCACCATTTTCATGACGGCGATCTCATCGCGGCGGTCGAAGGTGGTGAGCTTGATGGTGTTGGAGATGATGAACACCGACACCAGCAGCAGTATGGCGATAAGGGCGATGGAGATGACCCCCGCCACGTTGCGGACGGTAACGAAGCCGTTGGCCACCGCCTCATCGGCGCGGGCCTTGGCGATGCCCGGCACTTGCTCCACCGCGTCGCGGGTGGCCATGATCTGATCCGGGTCGGTGACATGGATCACGTAGCGGTGGCGGAACACCTCCGGCAGCAGGTCGCCGTACACGCCCTCGGCGTCGTATTTGGCCACGTAGGCATCCCGTGCCTCGGTGCGGGTCACGAAGGAGCAGTCCTCCACGTTGTCCACGGCCTCCACCTGGGCTTGGAGCGCACGGGCCTGATCCTCGTCCAGCGTCTCGTCCACAAAAGCCACGATAGCGTTCTCCTGCTGCAGGTCGGCCAGGTTCTCGTCGGCGTTGTAGGCCACCAGGGTGAACGTACCCATGATGAGCAGGCAAGCCACGGTGACGCCGATGGCGGCAAAGGACATGAAGCCGTGGGAGAACATATTCCCCGCGCCTTCCTTGACAAAAAACTTGAAATCGTGCTTCATAGGTCACACCTCGTAGCTGCCCATGCCGTCACCGATGACGCGCCCCTCGTTGAGCAGGATGATACGCTTGTTGAAATGGTTCACCAGTCCCCGCTCGTGGGTGACAACGATCACCGTCGTACCCAGGGCGTTGATGCGCTCCAGCAGCGTCATGATCTCCAGGGAGCGGG
The DNA here is from genome assembly GCA_945878665.1 of uncultured Clostridia bacterium. GTDB lineage: Bacteria > Bacillota > Clostridia > Oscillospirales > Oscillospiraceae > Vescimonas. The sequence goes on from CAMDUN010000035.1 coordinate 5,347, forward strand.
CCGGGTCGAGGTTGCCGGTGGGCTCGTCCGCCACGATGGTGCTGGGGTTGTTCACCAGCGCCCGGGCGATGGCCACGCGCTGCTGTTCGCCGCCGGACAGCTCGTCGGGATAGCGGCTGCCCTTGTCCGCAAGGCCCACCAGTGCCAAGACGTAGGGGATGCGGCTTCGCAGCTCCTTGGGCTGTGCGCCCACTGCCCGCATGGCCAGGGCCAGGTTGTCGTACACCGTCTTGTTGGCGATGAGGCGGAAATCCTGAAAGATCACGCCGATGGTGCGGCGCATATAGGGTATCTGCCGCTCGTGGATGCGGCTCATGGAGAAGCCGTTGACCATGACCCGGCCCGCCGTGGGGACGATCTCGCCGGTGAGCAGCTTGATGATGGTGGACTTGCCCGACCCGGACGGGCCCACCAGGAAGGCGAACTCGCCGTCCTCCACTGTAAAGGAAACGCCCTTGAGGGCGTGCGTCCCGTTTTCGTATACCTTTTCCGCGTCTATCAAACGAATCATAGCAGCGCTCCTGTTCGTCAAAATGCAACATATTGTGGTAAAATGCGGCCACAAATACCATTATATATAAATGGTTACAAAATGGCAACAGGAAAGATATGAAAAAAGAGAAAACTTTACAAACTGCCGGCCACTCGTTTATTGGACGGCGGAATGGGGAAAATTGTTCCAAAAAAAAGACCGCCCCCGGCGGTCTTTTTTCGTATGTACTTATGCGTCGATACCGCGGCTGGTGAGATATTTCTTCACCATCAGCGCTACCTTGAAGGTGATGGCATCGTCGAACTCCCGCAGATCCAGGCCGGTGAGCTTCTTGATCTTCTCCAGCCGGTACACCAGGGTGTTGCGGTGGACGAACAGCTTGCGGGCCGTCTCGGACACGTTCAGGTTGTTCTCGAAGAACTTGTAGATGGTGAACAGCGTCTCCTGATCCAGCGCGTCGATGGGGTTCTTCTTGAACACCTCCTGCAAGAACATCTCGCACAGGGTGGTGGGCAGCTGATAGATCAGGCGGCCAATGCCCAGGTTCTCGTAGTTGATGACGTAGCGCTCGGTGTCGAACACCTTGCCTACCTCGATGGCGATCTGGGCCTCCTTATAGCTCTTGGCCAGGTCGCGCAGGTGCAGCGTCAGCGTACCAATGCCCACGAACACACGGCTCTCGCCGTCCTCGCGGAGGGCCTCCTCGATGCGGCGGGCCACGGCCTCCAGATCCTTGCCGGTGGCGTTTTCGTCCATCTGATGGATCAGGGCCACGTCCTGCTCACCGATGCTGATGACAAAATCGTTCTGCCGGTCGGGGAACATACCCTGGATCACGTCCACCGGGACGCTCTCCAGCCGCTCGTCCACCGAGCGCACCACGAACACGCCCCGGGCCGTTTCCGCCGGCACGTGCAGCTCCTTGGCGCGCATATAGATGTCGCTGATGAGGATGTTGTCGGAGATGATGTTCTTGATGAAAGAGCCCTTGTCGTGCTTCTCCTCGTAATAGCTCTTGGCGGCGTTCAGCGCCACGGCGGCCATGGAGCAGACGGTGCGGCTCATGCTGTCGTCACCGCTGGCGAACACGGCGTAATCAAAGCCCGTGCCCCAGCTGGGCAGCGCCTTGAAGCATTTGCCCTCCAGGGCGATGCAAGCGCCCTCGGCGGCGGTAATGGGCTCAACGAACTTGGCCCACTTCTTGCCGATGCCCGTCAGCTCACTGCACGCGATGACCGTCCCCTCCGCGTCGATGACGCCGATGGTGCGGTCGGTGGTCTCTTTGAATTGAAGCACTGCGTTCTGGAAAATCCTGCCCGACATAGTCAGCTCCTCCTGCGAAAACCCGCACGGGTATTTGTGCAAACTGCTCAGTTGTCTCCCTATTATACCGTCATAATAACGATTTTGCAAGCGTTTTTTTCTCTTTTCCACAAAAATCTTGTTGCCTTTTTTGTGGTTCTGTCGAAAAAATCACAATCCACATTTTCGCCGCAGTGTGTTCACTTCCGCCTCTGTCAAGGGCCGCCACTGGCCGGGCAGCAGCGTCTCCGGCAGTGTCAGCGCTCCCATGGACAGCCGGTGCAGCGTCACCACCGGCGCGCCGCGGGAGGCCAGCATCCGCTTGACCTGATGGAATTTCCCCTGCCGCAGCGTAACGATGCAGCGATGCTCCGGCAGCAGCTCCAGCCCCGCGGGCAGACATTCCGTGCCGTCCGCCAGAGTGATGCCTCCGGCAAAGGCCTCCACGTCCGCCTGCCCCAGCGCACCGTCCACCTGTGCCAAATACCGCTTGTCTACGTGGTATTTGGGGCTGAGCAGCCGGTGGGCCAGCTCCCCATCATCGGTGAGCAGCAGCAGCCCCGTGGTGTCCTTATCCAGCCGCCCCACCGGCGCGATGCCCCGGCGACGGTACTCCGCCGGCAGCAGCTCCAGCACCGTGGGCTGGCGGCGATCCTCGGTGGCGGTCAGCACCCCGGCGGGCTTGTGGAGCAGCAGGTATATGCAGCCGCCCAGTGCCACGGTCTCCCCTGCCACGGTAACGGCGGCGGAGGGGTCGATCTTCTGCTCGGCGGCGGCAGCGATCACACCGTCCACCCGCACCTGTCCCCGGCGCACCAGCTCCTTGACCTCACGGCGCGACCAGCGGCCCGTCCCGGCCAGCAGCTTATCCAATCGTTCCATCGGCGGCCACCTCCCTGCTTCTTTCCCCGGTATCATAGCATATTCCGGGCAAAAACAAAATAGATAAATAGCGAGGGGTGATAAAAATGTATGTGGTGCATTTCAAACGCCGCAGCGCCATTCTGACACTAGCCGGCGTGGTGCTGGCGGCGGTGCTGGCGCTGGTATTGGCGGGCTGCTTCGGTGGAAAGCAGGCCGAGTCCGTCACGCTGGCAGACGATGCGGCCCGCGTGGAGTATCTGACACAGCTGGGCTGGCAGGCGGATTCGCAGCCCATGGAGACGCTGGATCTGCAGCTGCCGGAGAATTTGGAGAAGAAGTGGGGAGACTACACCGCGCTGCAAAAGCAGCAGGGCTTCCCCTTCGCCGATTACGCCGGGCAGGCCGTGCGGCGGTATACCTACGCTGTGGGCAACTATCCCGGCGTGCCGGAGGGGGTGCAGGCCAATCTGTATCTGTGCGGCGACACGCTCATCGGCGGGGACATCATCGCCACCGGAAAGGGCGGCTTCCAGCGGGAGCTGACGTTCCCCAAGTCATAAACGCGAATACAACTTGTCATATTCTGTCGCTGTTATACGAACAGTTGTCGGAAATGAGCATAAAAAGAGGAAGCCTTGCGGCTTCCTCTTTTATTGCGTTAGTCCCTTGCGGGGAGAAATTACTCCTCGATGGCGATGACGACGCCAGAACCCACGGTACGGCCACCCTCACGGATAGCGAAACGCAGACCGTTCTCGATGGCGATGGGGGTGATCAGCTCGACCTTCATATCGACGTTATCGCCGGGCATGCACATCTCAGTGCCCTCGGGCAGGGTGATGACGCCGGTCACGTCGGTGGTACGGAAGTAGAACTGGGGACGATAGTTGTTGAAGAAGGGAGTGTGACGGCCACCCTCGTCCTTGGTCAGGACGTAGACCTGGCCGGTGAACTTGGTGTGGGGATGAATAGAACCGGGCTTGGACAGAACCTGGCCGCGCTCGATCTCGGTCTTAGCAACACCACGCAGCAGAGCGCCGATGTTGTCGCCGGCCTCGGCGTAGTCCAGCAGCTTGTGGAACATCTCGATACCGGTAACGGTGGTCTCGCGCTTCTCATCGGACAGACCGACGATCTCGACCTTCTCGTTCAGGTTCAGAACGCCACGCTCCACACGGCCGGTAGCAACGGTACCACGGCCAGAGATGGTGAACACGTCCTCGACGGGCATCAGGAAGGGCATATCCTCCTTGCGGTCGGGGGTGGGGATCCACCTGTCAACAGCGTCCATCAGCTCCTTGATGCAGGCATACTCGGGAGCGTTGGGATCGGTGGACTCGGAAACCAGAGCGTTCAGAGCGGAACCACGGATGATGGGGGTCTCGTCGCCAGGGAAGCCGTAGAAGTCCAGCAGCTCGCGAACTTCCATCTCCACCAGCTCCAGCAGCTCCTCGTCATCGACCTGGTCGCACTTGTTCAGGAACACCAGGACGGAGGGCACGTTCACCTGACGGGCCAGCAGCAGGTGCTCGCGGGTCTGAGCCATAGGACCATCGGAAGCGGCGATGACCAGGATAGCGCCGTCCATCTGAGCAGCGCCGGTGATCATGTTCTTGATATAGTCGGCGTGGCCCGGGCAGTCAACGTGTGCGTAGTGACGCTTCTCGGTCTCGTACTCCACGTGAGCGGTGTTGATGGTGATACCACGCTCGCGCTCTTCGGGAGCCTTATCGATGGAAGAGTAGTCGGTGTACTCAGCCTTGCCCTGCAGAGCCAGGAACTTGGTGATGGCCGCGGTCAGAGTGGTCTTACCATGGTCGATGTGGCCGATGGTGCCGATGTTGACATGGGGCTTAGTTCTTTCAAATTTCTGCTTCGCCATTTGAAATGATCCTCCTTAACATTTTGTATCGTTGTTGGGCCGCATTAAAAGTCTAACACAGCCATTTTACAGTATTTTCGGCGGAAAATCAATCGTAAATTACGTATTTAGAAATTTTCCTTGCCGGTGCGCTTGTTGATGAGCTTCTCCTGGAGGCTCTTGGGCAGTTCGATATAGTGGCTGGGCTCCATGGTGTACTGGCCGCGGCCCTGGGTGCGGGAGCGCAGGTCGGTGGCATAGCCGAACATCTCGGCCAGCGGCACGAACGCATCGATCTGCTGTGCGCCGGAGCGCATCTCGTAGCCCTGGATCTGACCACGGCGGCTGTTCAGGTCGCCGATGACATCGCCCATATACTCGTCGGGGACGATGACGCACACCTTCATGATGGGCTCGAGCAGCGTGGGATCGGCCTTCCGCATGGCCTCCTTGAAGGCCATAGAGCCGGCGATCTTGAACGCCATCTCGGAGGAGTCCACCTCGTGATAAGAGCCGTCGTACAGCGTGACCTTCACATCCACCACGGGATAGCCTGCCACCGTGCCGGCCAGCATCGCGCCCTGGATACCGGCGTCGATAGCCGGGATATACTCCTTGGGGATCGCGCCGCCCACGACCTTGTTGATGAACTCGTAGCCCTTGCCGGACTCGTTGGGCTCAACATGGATCTTCACGTGGCCGTACTGGCCCTTACCGCCGGACTGGCGGGCATACTTGGTCTCCTGATCCACCGCCTTGCGGATGGTCTCCTTGTAGGCCACCTGGGGCGCGCCCACGTTGGCCTCCACCTTGAACTCCCGCAGCAGGCGATCCACGATGATCTCCAGGTGCAGCTCGCCCATACCGGCGATGATGGTCTGACCCGTCTCCTCGTCGGTGTAGGTGCGGAAGGTGGGGTCTTCCTCGGCCAGCTTGGCCAGGGCCACGCCCATCTTCTCCTGACCGGCCTTGGTCTTGGGCTCGATGGCCACGCGGATGACCGGCTCGGGGAACTCCATGGACTCCAGAATGATGGGATGCTTCTCATCACACAGAGTATCGCCGGTGGTGGTGTTCTTCAGACCCACCATGGCGGCGATGTCGCCGGAGTACACCGTCTCCAGGTCCTCGCGGTGGTTGGCGTGCATCTGCAGCAGACGGCCCACGCGCTCCCGCTTACCCTTGGTGGCATTCAGCACGGAAGAGCCCGTGTTCAGCGTGCCGGAGTATACGCGGAAGAAGCTCAGACGGCCCACATAGGGGTCGGTCATGATCTTGAAGGCCAAAGCCGCGAACGGCTCATCATCGGAGGACTTGCGCTCCTCCTCCGCGTCCGTCTTGGGGTTCACACCCTTGATGGCGGGCACATCGGTGGGGGCGGGCATATAGTCCACGATGGCGTCCAGCAGCTTCTGCACGCCCTTGTTGCGGTAAGAGCTGCCGCAGACCACAGGCACCATCTTCACGGCGCAGGTGGCCTTGCGGATGGCGGTGCGGATCTTCTCGGTGGGGATCTCCTTGCCCTCCAGATACATCTCCATGATCTCATCATCGAACATGGACACGGCATCCAGGAGCTTTTCACGGTACTCGTTGGCAAGGTCGAGCATATCCTCGGGGATAGGCTCAACGCGCATATCCTTGCCCAACTGATCGTAATAGATATCGGCATCCATCTCCACCAGGTCGATGATACCCTTGAAGGTATCCTCCTTCCCGATGGGGAGCTGGATGGGTACGGCGTTGGCCTTCAGGCGGTCGTGTACCATGTCCAGCACGTGATAGAAATCCGCGCCGGTGATGTCCATCTTGTTGACGTAGATCATCCGGGGGACATGGTAGTGGTCAGCCTGACGCCAAACCGTTTCGGACTGAGGCTCAACACCGCCCTTAGCACACATGACGGTGACAGAGCCGTCCAGCACACGCAGAGAACGCTCCACCTCCACAGTGAAGTCCACGTGGCCCGGGGTGTCAATGATGTTGATACGAGTCTGGGGGAACTGATCCTTGGAGCCCTTCCAGTAGCAGGTGGTAGCGGCGGAGGTGATGGTGATACCACGCTCCTGCTCCTGCTCCATCCAGTCCATGGTAGCCGTACCCTCGTGCGTCTCACCCAACTTGTAGTTCACGCCCGTGTAATACAGAATACGCTCTGTGGTCGTGGTCTTGCCTGCATCGATGTGTGCCATGATGCCGATATTTCTTGTGTTGTCCAGTGTAACCTTTCTCGGCATACCGTTCTCCTTTTCGTGTCGTTGGTAGAATTACCAGCGGAAGTGGGCGAAAGCCTTGTTGGACTCCGCCATCTTGTGAGTGTCCTCGCGCTTCTTCACGGCAGAGCCGGTGTTGTTGGCGGCGTCCATGATCTCGCCGGCGAGACGCTCGGCCATGGTACGCTCACCGCGGGCGCGGGAGTAGGTCGTCAGCCAGCGCAGACCCAGGGTCTGACGGCGGGCGGGACGGACCTCCATGGGGACCTGATAGGTAGCACCGCCGACGCGGCGGGCCTTGACCTCCAGGCTGGGCATGATATTCTCCATAGCCTGGGTGAAAACTTCCAGAGGCTCTTTCTCGGTCTTTTCCTTGATGATGTCAAAAGCACCGTAGACGACCTTCTGGGCGACGCCCTTTTTACCGTCCAACATGATGCTGTTGACCAGCTTGGTCACCAGCACGGAGTTGTACATAGGATCGGGCAAGATCTCTCTCTTGGGAACATTACCTCTTCTGGGCACTATGCTTCCCTCCTTCATAAAAATATGATTTCACAGGTACTCAACAGCCGCTGACCGGCTGTTGTACGGCCTGCCAAAGAGGTATGTTATATCATATAGAATATAAGAAACCTTTTCGGCAAAGCTCAGGCGGCAAGTTTTACTTGCTCTTGGGGCGCTTTGCGCCGTACTTGGAGCGGGCCTGCATACGGCCAGACACACCCTGGGTATCCAGCGTACCACGGATGATGTGGTAACGGACGCCGGGCAGGTCCTTGACACGGCCACCGCGGATCATCACGACGGAGTGCTCCTGCAGGGAGTGACCCACGCCGGGGATGTAGGCGGTGACTTCGTAGCCGTTGGTCAGACGCACACGGGCGATCTTACGCAGAGCGGAGTTGGGCTTCTTGGGAGTCGCGGTTCTCACGGCAGTGCAGACGCCGCGCTTCTGAGGGGAGCTGAGATCAGTCTCCCTGTTCTTCAGCGTGTTGAGGCCCTTCTGCATGGCGGGGGAGTTGGACTTGTAGGTGCTCTTCTTGCGACCCTGCTTGACCAGCTGATTGAAAGTAGGCATTTGGTTTCTCCTTTCTCAAGAATTGTGTGGGAGGTGTCCCTCCCTGTATTTTCCACGGGATAAACGGTGTTTATACCCGGCGGAAACAATGTCAGTCTGCGCGCAGCAGCGCCACGGCGGCGGCGGGCACGTCAATGCCGCACGCTCTGCCCAGCTGCTGCATGGTCAGCGTGTCGTCCGCCTCCGTCCCCTCCTGTGAGCACAGCTCCCGCAGGGGCTGGATCAGCCGGGGATCGGCGTCGCACGCCAGGTAAACGCGGCGGGCGGTGTGCTGGTGCAGGGCGCGGCGAACCTGTTTCAGTCCCACGACCTTCTCCTTTACGGCCAGCTCCACAGACACGCCCGGTCTACCTCCTGTCAACGCATAACAAAACCTCGCGGGCAATTCCCGCGCAATTCGAAATTATAGCATAGGCAGGGGCAAGCGTCAAGAGGATTTCACGGAAAAAATCGTGGTTTTGGACAAAATCCAACGGTTTGATTAGGGCGTTTTCACGAACGCCGGCGAGAGCGGTGTCATTCCGAGGGCGCGAAGCAAGTACCCTTGGGGTGCTCCTCGGAATGACAGGATAGGTTTATCAACGCGCTGCGGGCGGGGCAGAGTCCCGCCCCTACGCACCGCCCATCCCTCCCCAGCAAAAAAGAACCGCCGCAAGGCGGTTCTTTTTTGTTGTGTCTTATTCCTCGTCGGAGGGGACGTCCTCCTCCGGCACTTCGTCTGCCTCGACCTCCGGCTTGGGCTGCTCCGTCACGGGGGCGTACACCGCCTCCGCGGGCTGCTCGGGCTGGGTCTCCGCCTCCACCTCGGGGACAACCTCCTCCGCCAGCTTGCGATAGGCCGTCAGGCCCGCACCGGCGGGGATGAGCTTACCGATGATGACGTTCTCCTTCAGGCCCACCAGGTGATCGACCTTGCCCTTGATGGCGGCCTCGGTCAGAACCTTGGTGGTCTCCTGGAAGGACGCGGCGGACAGGAAGGAATCCGTGGCCAGGGAAGCCTTGGTGATGCCCATCAGCAGCTGGGTATAGGTGGCCTCCTGCAGCTCCTCGCCGTCCTCCCGCTTCTCGCCATTGGCGATGCGGGCGCGAACTGCCGCGTTGGCGTCCTCTACCTCCAGGATGTCGGCCATCGCGCCGGAGAGCAGACCCTCGGCATCGTTGGCATCCTCCACGCGCACCTTCCGCATCATCTGACGGACGATGACCTCGATGTGCTTGTCGTTGATGTCCACGCCCTGCTGGCGGTACACCTTCAAAACCTCCTGGATCAGGTAGTTGTGTACCGCGGAAGCGCCGCGGATACGCAGCACGTCGTGGGGGTTCAGCGCGCCGTCCTGAAGCTGGCGGCCCTTCTCGATGACCTCGCCGTCCTGCACCAGCAAGCCGGTGTGGGGCACGGCATAGGTGCGGGTGTCGCCGTCGTCGGCGGTGATGATGATGTTCAGCAGACTGCCCTTGGTGGCCTCCTCGAAGCGCACCTTGCCGCCGATCTCGGCGATGGTGGCCATCTTCTTGGGCTTGCGGGCCTCGAACAGCTCCTCCACGCGGGGAAGACCCTGGGTGATGTCGCCGCCGGCCACGCCGCCGGTGTGGAAGGTACGCATGGTCAGCTGCGTACCGGGCTCACCGATGGACTGTGCCGCGATGATACCCACGGCCTCGCCAGGCCCGACGGGCTTGGAGGTGGCCAGGTTCATGCCGTAGCACTTGGCGCACACGCCGGAATGGGCGCGGCAGGTGAGCACGGTGCGGATCTCCACGGAGTGGATGTCGAACTTCTCCAGCAGATCGGCGTCGGAGGCTTCCATCATGTGATCCTTGGAGAGGAGCACCTCGCCGGTTTGGGGGTTCAGCACGTCCTTGGCCGGGAAGCGGCCACGGATACGCTCGGAGAACTTCTCGATGACCTGGCCGCCCTCGCTGATCTCGGACACCACGATGCCCTTGTCCACGCCGCAGTCGGCCTCCCGGATGATCACATCCTGGCAGACGTCCACCATGCGGCGGGTCAGGTAGCCGGAGTCGGCGGTACGCAGTGCCGTATCGGCCAGGCCCTTACGTGCGCCTCGGCTGGAGGTGAAGTACTCCAGCACGCTCAGGCCCTCACGGAAGTTGGCCTTGATGGGGATCTCGATGGTCTTACCGGCGGTGTTGGCCATCAGGCCGCGCATGCCGGTGAGCTGACGGATCTGCTTCATCGAGCCACGAGCGCCGGAGTCCGCCATCATGAAGATGGGGTTGTACTTGTTCATGTTGGCAGTCAGGGCGTCGGTCACGTCGGCGGTGGTCTTCTCCCACTCGCGCACCACCAGCTTGTAGCGCTCCTCATCGGTGATGAAGCCCATGTTGTACTGCTCCTCGATGTCCACCACGCGCTGCTCCGTCTCGGCGATGAGCTCATACTTGGCCTTGGGCACGGTCATGTCCGCGATGGAGATGGTGATCGAACCGCGGGTGGAGTACTTGTAGCCGGTGGCCTTGATGTTGTCCAGCACCTCGGCGGCCACGGTGAAGCCGTGCTGCTTGATGGTGCGGTCCACGATCTTGCCCAGCAGCTTCTTGCCGCAGGTCTCGGTGATCTCGTAATCGAAGAACTTATCGGTGGGGTTGCCGTTGTCGTCATACCGCTTCACGAAGCCCAGATCCTGGGGGATGTTGCGGTTGAAGATGATCCGGCCCGCGGTGGCACGCACCACGCGCTGCACCTTCTCGCCGCCCAGCTCCTTGGTGACGCGCACCCAAATGGGCTGGTGGATGCCGATGACGTGCTCGTTGTAGGCCATGAGGGCCTCGTCCTCGTCGCGGTAGATGTGCATCTGTACGCCGACCTTCTCCTCATCGGTGAGCTCGTCGTAGGTCTTGCCGGCCAGGGCAAAGTCCACGCCCTCGGGCCAAAACTCGTCGTTGACCATCTGGCTTACGCCGTTCTCGAACCGCTCGAAGGTCAGGTAGTAAGAACCCAGCACCATATCCTGGGTCGGCACGGTGACGGGGCCGCCGTCCTGAGGACGCAGCAGGTTGTTGGCCGACAGCATCAGCAGCCGGGCCTCGGCCTGCGCCTCGGCGGACAGGGGCACGTGAATGGCCATCTGGTCGCCGTCGAAGTCGGCGTTGAAGGCCGTGCAGTTCAGGGGATGCAGCTTCAGGGCGCGCCCGTCCACCAGCACCGGCTCAAAGGCCTGGATACCCAAACGGTGCAGCGTAGGCGCACGGTTCAGCATGACGGGGTGATCCTTGATGATCTCGTCCAGCGCGTCCCACACCTCGGTGCGGCCCTTGTCCACCATCTTCTTGGCGGACTTGATGTTGTTGGCGCTGCCGTCCTCCACCAGCTTCTTCATGATGAACGGGCGGAACAGCTCCACGGCCATCTCCTTGGGCACGCCGCACTGATAGATCTTCAGCTCCGGGCCGACGACGATAACGCTTCGGCCCGAGTAGTCCACGCGCTTGCCCAGCAGGTTCTGCCGGAAGCGCCCCTGCTTGCCCTTGAGCATATCGCTCAGGGACTTGAGGGCGCGGTTGTTCGCGCCGGTGACGGGACGTCCGCGCCGTCCGTTGTCGATGAGGGCGTCCACCGCCTCCTGGAGCATACGCTTCTCGTTGCGGACGATGATGTCCGGGGCATTGAGCTCCATCAGCCGCTTCAGGCGGTTGTTGCGGTTGATAACGCGGCGGTACAGGTCGTTCAGGTCGGACGTGGCAAAGCGCCCGCCATCCAGCTGCACCATGGGCCGGATCTCCGGCGGGATGACGGGCAGCACATCGATGACCATCCACTCTGGCTTGTTGCCGCTGAGGCGGAAGGCATCCACCACCTCCAGCCGCTTCACCACGCGGGCCTTCTTCTGCCCGAAGGTGGTCTTCAGCTCGGCGTGGAGCTGGGCCGACAGCGCCTCCAGGTCGATCTGGGCCAGCAGCTCCTTCACGGCCTCCGCGCCCATACCGGCACGGAAATCATCCTCGTACTTCTCCCGCATATCGCGGTATTCCTTCTCGGACAGGATCTGATTCTTGGTCAGGGGCGTCTCGCCGGGATCGGTGACGATATACGCGGCGAAGTACAGCACCTTCTCCAGAATGCGGGGGCTGATGTCCAGCAGCAGACCCATGCGGGAGGGGATGCCCTTGAAATACCAAATGTGGCTGACGGGGGTGGCCAGCTCGATGTGGCCCATGCGCTCACGGCGCACCTTGGCCCGTGTGACCTCCACGCCGCAGCGGTCGCAGATCTTGCCCTTGTAGCGGATCTTCTTATACTTACCGCAGTGGCACTCCCAGTCCTTCGTCGGCCCGAAAATGCGCTCGCAGAACAGGCCGTCCCGTTCCGGCTTCAGCGTGCGGTAGTTGATGGTCTCCGGCTTTTTCACCTCGCCGTAGGACCACTCGCGGATCATCTCCGGAGAAGCGATGCCGATCTTGATGGCGTCAAACGTTGCGTAACTCATGCTTTTGCTCCTCCTTTTCCTTAAAACTCATCGTCCGCGTCGTCGTCATAGGAAGCGTCCACTTCCTCGTCGGCCACGTAGTCGAAGCCCGCGTCGGCCAGCTCTTCCTCGTCGGCGTAGCGGTTTTCTCTTTCGTTGTCCGCATCCATGCGGGCCAGGTTGAAGGTGTCGAGGGCGTCCTCGTCCTCCTTCAGCTCGATCTGATTGCCGTCGGCATCCAGCACCTGGATGTCCAGGCACAGGGACTGCAGCTCCTTCACCAGCACCTTGAAGGACTCCGGCACGCCGGGAGTGGGCACGTTGTGGCCCTTGACGATGGACTCGTAGGTGCGGACACGGCCCGTCACGTCGTCGGACTTGACGGTGAGGATCTCCTGCAGCGTATAGCTTGCGCCGTAGGCCTCCAGCGCCCAAACTTCCATCTCGCCGAAGCGCTGGCCGCCGAACTGGGCCTTGCCGCCCAACGGCTGCTGGGTCACCAGGGAGTACGGGCCGGTGGAGCGGGCGTGGATCTTATCATCCACCAGGTGGTGCAGCTTCAGGAAGTACACATAGCCCACCGTCACCTTGTTGTCGAAGCGCTCGCCGGTACGTCCGTCGTACAGCCAGCTCTTGCCCTCCGGGTCAAGGCCGGCCAGGTTCAGCGCCTCGGCAATATCCTTGTCGGTGGCGCCGTCGAAGATAGGCGTGGCCACCTTCCAGCCCAGCGTCTTGGCGGCGTAGCCAAGATGGACCTCCAGCACCTGACCGATGTTCATACGGCTGGGCACGCCCAGGGGGTTCAGCACGATGTCCAGCGGCGTGCCATCGGGCAGGAAGGGCATATCCTCCTGGGGCAGCACGCGGGACACAACGCCCTTGTTGCCGTGGCGGCCTGCCATCTTGTCGCCCACCTGGATCTTGCGGCGCTGGGCGATGTAGACGCGGACGACCTCGTTCACGCCCGGCCCAAGCTCATCGCCGTTCTCGCGGGTGAACACCTTGGCGTCCACCACGATGCCGCTCTCGCCGTGGGGCACTTTCAAAGAGGTATCGCGGACCTCGCGGGCCTTCTCGCCGAAGATAGCCCGCAGCAGACGCTCCTCGGCGGTCAGGTCGGTCTCACCCTTGGGCGTGACCTTACCCACCAGGATGTCGCCGGCGTGAACCTCCGCGCCGATGCGGATGATACCCCGCTCGTCCAGATCCTTCAGAGCCTCCTCGCCCACGTTGGAGATGTCGCGGGTGATCTCCTCAGGCCCGAGCTTGGTGTCGCGGGCGTCGATCTCGTATTCCTCGATATGGATGGAGGTATACACATCCTCCTTCACCAGCCGCTCGTTCAGCAGCACGGCGTCCTCGTAGTTGTAGCCCTCCCAGGTCATAAAGCCCACCAGGATGTTGCGGCCCAGGGCGATCTCGCCCTGATCGGTGGCAGGGCCGTCGGCCAGCAC
>CAMDUN010000036.1:0-18445 GCA_945878665.1 uncultured Clostridia bacterium
GGCCGTTGAAGAACGACGTGGTGATGGCCATGGTGGAGCACATACCCAGCACCTGCACCAGCACGGGGTTCTGTGTGATCAGGCCCTCTTTCAGTTGCTTACCGAAATTCATAATGCAGCTCCTCCTTTCTTAGCCCAGCAGCTCGGCAACAGCCAGGGCGGCATTGGCGCCCATGTTGATGCCCTTGGTGGAGACGGTCGCGCCGGAGATGGCGGTGATGTTCTTGCCCACCACCAGCGTGCCAGCGCCGCTCATGCCCTGGAACTGATCCAGGACGGGAACTCCGGCGGCGTTGGGCTCGTTGCCCACGACCTTCGTGCCGATGCCGGAGGTCTCGGCGTGGCTGACCACGGAGATGCCGGTGATGGCCTTGTCGGCGTCCACGCCCACCATCATGACGATACTGCCCTGAGAGCCGGAGGCGGAGATCTTCATCACGTAGCCGGCGTCAGCGCCGCCGTTGGTGACGGGATACAGCTCCATCAGCTTGCCGCCCTGGGCGGCTGCGGCGGCGGTCATGTCGTCGGTGATGTCCAGCTTGTCGCCGAACTCGCTGCCCTCGGGGGCAACGGCGCTCATGGCGATCTTGGTGTTTTCGGCGTCGATAGCCGCGATCTTGTCGGCGGTGATGCTGTTGACCAGACCCAGCAGGGCGGCCACGACCAGGGAAATGATGGTCAGAGTACCGGCGACCTTGAGAATAAACTTACCGGAGATCTTCATTATTTCGCCGCCTCCTTCTTTTCTTTCTTCACAGCACCGTAGATGGTGGGACGGATGTACTTATCCAGCAGCCAGGTGGTGCAGTTCATGATCAGGATGGAATAGCAGACGCCCTCGGGATAAGAACCGAAACGGCGGATGAAGCAGGTCAGCAGACCACAGCCGATGCCGAAGATCAGCTGGCCGGGCTTGGTGACGGGGGAGGTGGCATAGTCGGTTGCCATGAAGATAGCGCCCAGCATCAGGCCGCCGCCGAAGACGTTATACAGCATATACTGCACGTTGTCCATGCCGGCGGGAGCGGCGATGAGGGTCAGGATGGCCACCGTGCCGATGTACGCCACGGGGATCTGCCAGGAGATGACTTTGCGGATGAGCAGGTAGATGCCGCCCACCAGCAGGCACAGGGCGGAGACCTCGCCCAGAGAGCCGCCCACCTTGCCGATGAACATATCGCCGATGGAGTAGTTGCTCATCAGGGTGGTGAACGCCTCCTCCGTGCCTTCCTTCATGATGGCCATGGGGGTGGCGGCGGAGGTGACATCGGGACGGATCTTGGGGATGGCCCAGGTGGTCATGGCGGTGGCGTAGCTGGCCAGCAGGAACGCACGGCCCGCCAGGGCGGGGTTCAGGAAGTTGCAGCCGATGCCGCCGTAGAGCTGCTTAACCACAACGATGGAGAAGAACGCGCCGATGATGATGACCCACCAGGGCAGGTCAACGGGGCAGACGAAGCTGAGCAGCATACCGGTGACAACGGCGCTCAGGTCGCCCACCATGCAGGACTTCTTCATGAGCTTGCGGTAGGCCCACTCGAAGAACACGCAGGACACCACGGACACCAGGGTCAGCACCAACGCCTTGATGCCGAAGCAGTAAATGCTCCAGCCCATGGCGGGCAGCAGCGCGATGATCACGTCCAGCATGATGCTGCGGGTATCCTCGTTGGAGCGGATGTGGGGGGAGGAGGACGCGATCAGCTTGAGATTCTTGTAATCAGTCATGGTTTACGCCTCCTTCTTTTCGGCAGCGGCCTTAGCCTCGGCCTCCGCCTTGGCCTTGGCGGCCATTCTCGCGTTGTTGACCTCCTGCTTGCCCAGGCGGAAAGCGTGGGTCAGCGGCAGGCGGGCGGGACAGGTGTAGGTGCACGCGCCGCACTCGATGCAGTCCATGCCGTGCAGCACGTTCTGCCAGGTGTCCACGTCGCCCTTCATCAGGTACTTGTACATGAACACCGGCTCGAGACGGATGGGGCAGACGCCCACGCACTTGCCGCAGCGGATGCACTGGGGATCCTCGACGTACTGCTCTTCCTTGTCGGCGAAGGCCAGCATCGCGCCGGTGCCCTTGCCCACGGTGACATCCACGTCGTACTGGGCCAGGCCCATCATCGGGCCGCCCATGATGAGCTTGTACGTCTCGTCCTTCAGGCCGCCGCAAGCGTCGAACAGCTTGGTGATGGGCGTGCCGATGGGGCACTCGATGTTCTTGGGGTCGATAACGCCGGAGCCGGAGACGGTGACGATCTTGCTGACCACGGGCATACCCTCGTACACAGCGCGGTAGATGGCGCAGGTGGTGTTCAGGTTGAAGATGCAGCAGCCCGCGTCGGCAGGCAGCTTGCCGCTGGGGACCTGACGGCCAGACACGGCCTGGACCAGCTGCTTTTCAGCGCCCTGGGGATAGCGGGTGTGCAGGACCTCCACCACCACGGGGGCGTTGAGCTCGGCGATGGTCTTGTTCAGCACGTCGGCAGCGTTCTGCTTGTTGGCCTCGATGCCGATGTAGACCTTGTCCACGCCGAAGCACTTGGCCAGCAGGGTCGCGCCCTTGATGACCTGCTCAGGACGCTCCAGGCAGGTGCGGTGGTCGCCGGTGATGTACGGCTCGCACTCCGCGGCATTGATGATCACGTAGTCCACCTTGCCAAGGCCGGAGGAGATCTTGACGTGGGTGGGGAACGTAGCGCCGCCCTGGCCCACGATGCCGGCGTTCTTCACGATCTCCACCAGCTGCTCGGGAGTCAGGCTGTCGGGGTCAGCCACGGGTTTGACCTCCTCGGACACCGTGTCCTGGAAGTCGTTTTCGATGACCACGGACATCATCTTGCCGCCCATGTTGAAGGGGCGGGGCTCCACAGCCTTGACCGTACCGGATACGGAGGCGTGGATGGGTGCGGAAACAAATCCGCCGGGTTCGCCGATCCTCTGTCCAATTTTAACCTTGTCGCCCACCGCAACGATAGGCTTGCAAGGCGCACCGATGTGCATAGACATGGGAATGACCACCTCAGCCGGCGCTGCCAGCTTTTCGATGGCCTTTTCATTGGTTGCGGCCTTCATGTCGTTGGGATGAACGCCGCCAAAGAATGCTTGTGCCATTGTCTTCACCTCATCTTACTACCGGGTGGCGCTATGCCACCGCATACTATTTAGATATTACAACAAAACTTTTCTCTTGTCCAGTCCCGATACGCCATTTCTCCCGGTTTTTTGCCTTTTTTGTCGTCCGCTTAACCGCGTATCCTCCCGATTTTGCCCAGTCCGTCCACTTTTTCCCGGCGGAGCGGCCTGCCGCTTGTATTTTTCGCCGCTGTATGATAGACTATTTCCACAGGCGGGAGGAAATGACAACGCCCCCGCGAGAAAGGAAAGATCGCTATGCTTGACCGCGTACAATTAAAATTAGAGGCCCGGGAGGTGGTGCGCTCGGCGAAGGTGTCCGCCTACCTGTTCACCCTGCTGGCCCTGGTGCTGACGCTCCTCCTGAACGGCGCAAGCGACTACATGACCATGGACGATATGTGGGCGTATGACTACTCCCTGCGTACCGGGCTCGACCTGAGCTTCCTGGCGCTGCACCCGTCCTACCCCACCATCCTGGTGCTGTTCGTGTCCGTGGTGGTGTCGCTGACGGGCACGGTGCTGGGCGCAGGCGAGGTGCTGTACCACCTGGGCGTGCGCCGGGGAGAGGAGATGCCCTACACCACGCTGTTCGACGGGTTTTCCTTCGCCGGGAAGATCATCCTGCTGGCCATCGTGCAGTACATCTTCATTTTCCTGTGGTCGCTGCTGTTCATCGTGCCGGGCATCATCGCCGCGTACCGCTACCGCTTCGCGCTGTATAACCTGTGCGAGAACCCGGAGATGGGCGTGATGGAGGCGCTGAACATGAGCAAGGCCCAGACCCTGGGCTTCAAGGGCCAGCTGTTCGTGCTGGATCTGAGCTTCATCGGCTGGTATCTGCTCAGCGGCCTGACGGCGGGCATCCTGCTGATCTGGCTCGCGCCCTATCGGATGCAGACGGACATGGGTTACTTCCGGCAGATCAAGAACATCAAGGGCATCGGGTACTTCCCGGAGCAGCCCCACCCGGAGGATGACGGCACGTTCCACCCCAACGATCCCTTCGGCGGGGCGGACAACTCCCAGTGGTAACGTCTTTCAGACACGGACAAAGGGACGGCGCGAGAGCGCCGTCCCTTTCAGGCTGTCGAAAAAGCCTCCGGCTTTTTTCGACAGCCTGAAATAATGTCGTTATTTTTGTGCCGCCTTGCGGCACGAAAATAGTCGCTTCGCTCCACGCACGCCTTGCAAGGCAAGGCTTTGCGCGACATTTGATCCGATTCGAGGCGGGCTTTGCCCCCTCGAGCTCCCCCTGCGTAAATGAACCTCTGACCCCATAGAGAGGGTTTATCGACAAGCTGGAGGGACGGCGCGAGAGCGCCGTCCCTTTTTGTTGCTTCCGTGCAAATGCACAAATTTCTTGTCATAACGTGTGCTTCTCGTAGTGCTAATAACCATTAAAATTTCGTCTTGATGCATTTTTTACTTGAAGTTAATTTTTTAACGTAGTACACTGGCGTTACCCGGACACCGACCGGCGTAGCGCGCCGGCCAGGCCCTCATCCCTGTCAAAAATACGTGTTGTTAAGGAGAGTGTCGCTGTGTTCAAAAAATTCACCAACGGCTGCGTGCGCGTAGTCAACAGATGGCTTCCGGATGCGTTCCTATTCGCCATCATCCTGACCCTGGTCGTATTCGTTGGCGCAATGTGCGCCACCGGCATGGGCCCCATCGAGATCATCGCCAAGTGGGGCGATCAGAAGGGCGGCTTTTGGAATCTGCTGGCCTTCTCCATGCAGATGGCCCTGGTGCTGGTCTTCGGCTCTGCCATGGCCTCCGCCAAGCCCTGCAAGAAGGCGCTGCGGGCCGTGGCCGGTCTGTGCCACAACGATAAGCAGGCCATTCTGGTCACCACCTTCGTGTCCACCATCTGCTGCTGGCTGAACTGGGGCTTCGGCCTGGTCATCGGCGCCCTGCTGGCCAAGGAGGTCGTGCGCCGGGTGCCCACCGTGGACTATCCTCTGCTCATCGCCTCCGCCTACTCCGGCTTCGTCATCTGGCACGCCGGTCTGTCCGGCTCCATCCCCCTGGACCTGGTGGCCGGCAAGGCCTTCGGCGATGTGACGTATCAGGCACCCATCACCGACACCGTGTTCCACCCCATGAACCTCATCATGTGCGGTGCCATCCTGCTGGTGATGCCTCTGGTGAACTACGCCATGCACCCCGACAAGGACCACACCATCACCGTGAACCCCGCCCTGCTGGTGGATGAGGAGGAGCGTACTTATGTGATGGATACCCCCGCTGAGAAGCTGGAGCACTCCAAGATCCTGTGGCTCATCACCGTGGTGTTCGGCTTTATCTACATCGTGTACTACTTCGTGCAGAACGGCTTCACCCTGGGCCTGAACATCGTGAACATGATCTTCCTGTTCCTGGGCCTGCTGCTCCACGGCGACCTGCGCCGCTATGTGGACGCCATCGGCGATGCGGCTGCCGGTGCTGCCGGCATCCTGCTGCAGTTCCCGTTCTATGCCGGTATCATGGGCATGATGGTGGCCGCCAACGACCAGGGCGTGTCCCTGGCGGGCGTTATCTCCCAGTTCTTCGTGAACATCTCCACCAACGTGACATTCCCCATGCTGTCCTTCCTGGCTGCCGGTATCGTCAACTTCTTCGTCCCCTCCGGCGGCGGTCAGTGGGCCGTGCAGGGCCCGATCATGATGCCCGGCGGCGCGGAGATGGGTATCGAGGCCGGTCGTACCGCCATGGCCATCGCCTGGGGCGACCAGTGGACCAACATGATCCAGCCGTTCTGGGCGCTGCCTGCTCTGGGTATTGCCAAGCTGTCCGCCCGCGACATTATGGGCTATCTGGTGATCGTCCTGCTGTTCACCGGCGTGGTGGCCTGCCTGGGCTTCCTGGCTTGGGGTCTGTTCTTCTAAAAAGAGCACAACCGCATAACGAACAGGGACGGCGCGAAAGCGCCGTCCCTGTGTTTTTGTTGTTTTCTTTTACACCGCGGCGGTGTCCTCCTGCACCGCCGGAGCGGCGGGCCGGCTGCCGTCGAAGGGCAGCTCCAGGCAGGACGGATCGCGGAGGCAGCGGCGGAAATCGTGGCAGAAGGCGGCGTACTCGTAGCCGGTGCAGATACGCTCGTCCATAACGATGCCCAGGGGCATCATCTTCTTGCTCAAATCGCCGCTGATGTAGTTGGGCACGGGCTTGCCCATGCAGACGAACACGCTGGTCGTGCCGAACTCGTAGCAGTGGTGGTGGATATAGCTGGTCTTGATGGAGGCCAGGTTGGTGATGAACATACTGGTGTGGAACGGGCTGAGATCCACGATCTTCCGGGGCAGCAGGCCGTGCTTGTCCAGGTGATAGGCCAGCCAGATGATGAATTTGGGAAGTCCCGGAATGGAGAACATCATCTTGGCGAACTTGTCGGTGCTGTTCTTCTGCTCCGTTTGGCTGTTGGCCTCGATGGCGTCGGTGATCTTCTGCTGGATGGTGAAGATGGTGTCGCTTGGCTCAAGATATATCTTCAGCGTGGTCTCGTCCGGCGAACCGTCGGCCCGCTTTTTCAGGATGACGAAGGAGACGCAGAAGTGGCTGCGCTCGTACAGGTGGCTGTTGACCACGAACCAGTTCAGCTTGGGGTTGGTCTGATACGCCTTGTAGTAGGCGGCGATGATGACCGCCATGTGGTTGATGCGGATACCGCCCCGGCGCTTTTCGCGGATGTAGTCCTTGATGACCTCCTCGTCGATGTTCTCGGTGATGGTGTTCCAGGCATCGTACCGCTTGGGCATGATATAGGGAATGGCTGCCACGATGGGCGGCAGGTCTTTTACGCGCTTTCCGTCAGGACGCATGGGCAAACCCTCGTTTCTGTCTATATTAAGGACATCATACCCCATATTTCGCCCATTTGCAATAGACGGAATTTTTTCTTTACCTTTCGCCGCGCATTTGTTATAATAAAGTATTATCGTGGGATGGTGTTTTTTGTCCCACAGGAAGGGAGGGTCTGCCATGAAATATGCCAAATGGCGCATCGCGCCGGAGCGCCCGGACGCCCAGGCGCGGCTGACGGCGGCAGGCTATCCCTATCTCGTGTCCGCCGTGCTGGCGGGCCGGGGCGTGGATACGCCGGAGCAGGCCGCCGCCTTTTTGGAGCGGGAGCAGTCGCTGGCGTACAGCCCGTTTCTGATGAAGGACATGGACAAGGCGGCGGCGCGGGTACAGCAGGCGCTGACAAACAACGAGAAAATCGCCGTGTTCGGCGACTACGACGTGGACGGCATTACCGCCACCTGCATTTTGGTGGACTATCTTCAAAGCCGGGGCGCGGACGTGGTACACTACATCCCCCGGCGCATCGAGGACGGCTACGGCCTGAGCTGCGACGCCATTCAGGGGCTGTATGACCGGGGCGTGCGGCTGCTGGTCACGGTGGACTGCGGCATCACCGGCGTGGAGGAGGTGGACTTCGCCGACTCCCTGGGCATGGACGTGGTCATCACCGACCACCACGAGTGCCGGGAGGAGCTGCCCCACGCGGCGGCGGTGGTAGACCCCCACCGTGCGGACTGCCAGTACCCCTTCAAGCACCTGGCGGGCTGCGGCGTGGCGCTGAAGCTGGTGCTGGCCCTGGGCGGGCCGGACCGGGAGGCGGCGCTGTTCGCCCGGTACTGCACGCTGGCGGCCATCGGCACGGTGGCAGACGTGATGCAGATGTCCGGGGAGAACCGCACCATCGTGTCACGGGGACTGGACAGCATCGAGCACTCCGACTTCATCGGCCTGCACGCCCTGCTGAAGGAGGCCGGGCTGACGGGGAAGGATATATCCTCGGTGCAGATCGGGTTCGTATTAGCGCCCCGCATCAACGCCGCCGGGCGCATGGGCGCGGCGGATATGGCGGCGGAGCTGCTGCTGTGTCAGGACGAGGCCAAGGCCGAGGCGCTGGCCAAGGCGCTGTGCGCCCTGAACCGGGAGCGGCAGAACGTGGAGCAGGACATCTATACCCAGGCCGAGGAGATGATCGGCCACATGCCCGACCGGCAGCGCAGCGCGCTGGTGCTGGAGAGCAGCCGGTGGCATCAGGGGGTGGTGGGCATCGTGGCCAGCCGCCTGAGCGAGAAATACTCCCGGCCCAGCTTTATGATCCACCTGAACGGCAGCACCGGCAAGGGCAGCTGCCGCAGCTGGGGCGGGTTCAACCTGTTCGCCGCGCTGGAGCACTGCAAGGATCTGCTTTTGGGCTTCGGCGGGCACGAGCTGGCCGCCGGCTTTACCATCCAGCGGGAGAACATCCCCGCCTTCCGCGACCGCATGAACGACTACGCCCGGCAGATGTGCGGCGAGGGCGCGCCGGAGACGGTGCTGGACATCGACGCGGCCATCACCCGGCCCGGCGATGTGACGCTGGAGGAGCTGGAGGCACTCAGCACGTTAGAGCCCTACGGCAGCGGCAACACGCGGCCCGTGTTCTGCCTGCTGGGCGCTACGCTGCTGCGGACGCAGAACGTGGGGCAGAACCGGCATCTGAAGCTGCGGCTGGGCAAGGGCTGCGCCCAGTTTGACGGCATTTTCTTCTCCACCGTGGCCGAGAGCTGCGGCTGCCAGCCCGGCGACCGGGTGGACGCGGCCTTCTATTTGCAGATCAACGAGTTCCGGGGCAGCCGCACGGTGCAGCTGCAAATGGTGGACATCCGCCCGTCCCTGTGCGCCAGCGGACGGGAGCAGGAGTCGCTGGCGCTGCTGGAGCGGTGCGTGCAGGGCGGCGCGCTGTCCGCCCGCGACGCACGCCGGGCGCTGCCGGGACGGGAGCAATTCGCCGCCGCGTGGCGGTTTTTGGAGCGCACCGTGCCGCCGGAGGGCCGGAGGGCGGACTATCTGCCGCTGCTGCGGGCCATGGCATCGGAGGTGGGCGGCGCAGAGCCGTTCCTCCGCGGGGCGCTGTGTCTGGAGGTATTCCGGGAACGGGGACTTCTCACCGAGGAACGGGAGGGGGATACCGCGTTCCTTGTATTGCAGCGGAACAAGCGGGTGTCGCTGGACGACGCGCCGCTGGTGGCATTTTTGAAGCAGAGCATGGAGAAGGGAGGCGGAGCGCTGTGACACCCCAGGCGATGTACGAGCATTTGGTGGAGACGGTAAAGGGCTACAACCCCTCCGCCAACTTTCAGCAGATAGACGCGGCGTATGAGTACGCCAGCGCCCACCACGCGGGGCAGAACCGCAAGGACGGATCGCCCTTCGTGACCCACCCGCTGGCGGTGGCACAGATCGTGGCGGAGGAGCTGCATCTGGACACGGAGTCCATCGTGGCGGCCCTGCTCCACGACACCATCGAGGATACCGACGCCACCCACGAGGAGATCAGCAAGCTGTTCTCCCCCACGGTGGCCGACCTGGTAGAGGGCGTCAGCAAGCTGACGCGGGTACACTACACCTCCAAGGAGGAGGAGCAGATGGAGAACCTGCGGAAGATGCTGATGGCCATGGCCAAGGACATCCGGGTGATCCTCATCAAGATCTCCGACCGGCTGCACAATATGCGTACCATGGAGTATCAGACGCCGGAGAAGCAGAAGCAGAAGTCCTTCGAGACCATGGAGATCTACGCGCCCATCGCCCACCGGCTGGGTATGCAGAAGATGAAGTGGGAGCTGGAGGATCTATCCCTGAAGTACCTCGACCCGGTGGGCTACCGGGAGATCACCGAGGCGCTGGACGAGAAGGCGGCGGAGTACGACGGGTTCATGTCCGCCGTGCATGACCGCATCGTCACGCGGCTGAAGGAGGAGGGCATCGAGGCCACGGTATATGGCCGGATGAAGCACCCCTATTCCATCTACCGCAAGATGTATACGCAGAACAAGAGTCTGGACGACGTGTTCGACCTGTTCGCCTTCCGGGTCATCGTGGACACGGTGGCGGACTGCTACAACGTGCTGGGCATCGTCCACGACCTGTTCAAGCCCATCCTGGGCCGGTTCAAGGACTATATCGGCACGCCCAAGCCCAATATGTATCAGAGCCTCCACACCACGGTGGTGGGCGAGAGCGGCATCCCCTTCGAGGTGCAGATCCGCACCAAGGAGATGCACGAGATCGCCGAATACGGCGTGGCCGCCCACTGGAAGTACAAGCAGAACGGCCAGGGTGCAGGAGACGAGGGGCGGTACGAGTGGGTGCGGCGGCTTTTGGAGAACCAGGAGGACGCCGACGCGGAGGACTTCATCCACTCGCTGAAGGTGGATATGTTCGCCGACGAGGTGTTCGTGTTCACTCCCGGCGGCGACGTGATCAACCTGCCCGCCGGCGCAACGCCCATCGACTTCGCCTACACCATCCACTCCGCCATCGGCAACCACATGACCGGGGCAAAGGTCAACGGGCGCATCGTCCAGTTCGACTACCGGCTGCACAACGGCGACGTGGTGGAGGTGATGACCAGCAAATCCGCCCACGGCCCAAGCCGTGACTGGGTGAAGATCGCCCGCTCCAGCAACGCCCGCAGCAAGATACGCCAGTGGTTCAAGCGGGAAAAGCGGGACGAGAACATCGTCAACGGGCGCTCCAGCTTCGAAGCGGAGCTCAAGCGCACCGGCGTGACGCTGAAGGAACTGACCAACGAGGAGAACCTGCCCAGCGTGCTGAAGAAGCTGTGCTTCACGTCCCTGGACGATATGTACGCCGCCATCGGCTACGGCGGCATCTCCGCCCTGAAGGTGATGGGCCGGCTGCGGGAGGACATCCAGCGCATCCTGCACCAGCACCAGACGGAGCGGCAGGCGGAGGTCCCGGTGGCGGGCCAGCCCCAGCTCATGCGCCCCGCCGTGCCCCAGCGGGCTAAGGGGGAGCAGGGCATCGTGGTGGAGGGCCTGACCAACTGCCTGGTCAAGTTCTCCAAGTGCTGCACCCCTGTACCCGGCGATGACATCGTGGGGTTCATCACCCGTGGCTACGGCATCTCCGTCCACCGGGCGGACTGCCCCAACGCCGACCCCGCCCGGCGGAAGCCGGAGGAGGCAGGCCGGTGGATCAAGGTATCCTGGGGCAGCGACACCAGGGAGAGCTACCGCACGTCGTTGGAGATCACCGCCAAGGACCGTATCAACTTCATCATGGACGTGTCCACGGTGCTGTCCAGCACCAAGACCCACGTTTCGTCCATGAACGCCCGCAGCACGCCGGACGGCTTCGTGCTGCTGTCGCTGGACATTGACGTACACGATGGGGAGCAATTACAGACCGTTATGCGGCGCTTGGAGCAGATCTCCGGCGTCATGCGTGTGACCCGCCCGGCGGGATAAAAAGAAAGGAGCAACCACTATGAGAGCTGTTTTGACAAGAGTAAAGCACGCCTCCGTCTCCGTGGACGGACAGGTGATCGGCAAGATCGGCGAGGGGTTCCTCGTCCTGCTGGGCGTGACCCACGAGGACACGGAGGCCCAGGCCGAGAAGCTGGCGGACAAGCTGACGGGCCTGCGTATCTTCGAGGACGAGAACGAGAAGATGAACCGCAGTCTGGCGGACGTGGGCGGCGAGCTGCTCATCGTGTCCCAGTTCACGCTGTACGCCAACTGCAAGAAGGGCCGCCGCCCCGATTTTCTGGCGGCGGCGCGGCCCGAGGTGGCCATCCCCCTGTACGAGAAGTTCGTGGCGCTGTGCCGGGAGAAGGGCTTCCACACCGAGACGGGCGAGTTCGGCGCGTATATGCAGGTGGACAGCCTGAACGACGGGCCGCTGACCATTATTCTGGACACCGACACGCTGTAAGGAGGACGACTATGACCATCAAGACCATCCAGGTCGGGCCGATCATGACCAACTGCTACCTGCTGTGCGACGAGGCATCGGGCCAATGCGCCCTCATCGACCCCGGCGACGACGCGGCGCGGGTGGAGAAGCTGGTGCAGGAGAGTGGCTGCCAGCTGGAATACATCCTGCTGACCCACGGCCATTTCGACCACACCTCCGCCGTGCGGCCTCTGCTGGAGAACCACCCGGACGTGCCGGTGTATATCCACGAGAAGGACAGCGTGGATGGCCCTGGCGGCGAGCTGCGGTTCAGCCGGGTAGGGGAGAAGAACCAGCGGTACTATAAAGAGGGCGACGTCATCACCGTGGGCACGATCCCCCTGCGCGTCATGGAAACGCCGGGCCACTCCGAGGGCTCTGTGTGTCTGCTGGCGGAGGGTGAGCACGTCATCTTCGCCGGTGACACCCTGTTCCGCTGCTCCTGCGGGCGGTGCGACTTCCCCGGCGGCGACTACCGCAAGATGCTTACGTCGCTGGCGCGGCTGGCCGCGCTGGAGGGCGACTGGCGGGTGCTGCCGGGTCACGACATGGAGACGACGCTGGACTTCGAGCGCCGGAACAACCCCTACATGAGGCAGGGTGCGGCGCGATGAAGCTGACATTCCGCGGTCATGACGACCGCTACGCCGTGGAGCAGAGCCTGCTGGCCTTCTTCCCGGAGGAGCGCCCCGTATACGAGGGCGAGGACGGGCCGCGCCACGCGGAGGTGACGCTCCACCAGGGCGCGGTGTACGCCACCGGCGTCACCGCGCTGACCTATGACGGAAAAACGGCGCGGGCCTCCGCCCGCGTGTCCCTTGCAGGCGCTGCCGACGAGTACGAGCGGGAGCGCCTGCGTCAGCGTGCGCTGAAGCTGTCCTTCTTCCGTGCGGCGCGGGACATCACCGGCGCAACGCCCTCCTGGGGCGCGCTGACGGGCATCCGCCCGGCCAAGCTGGTGCGTACCATGCTGGAGGAGGGCTATACGCCCGCCCGGGCCGACCGGGAGCTGCGGGACGTGTACTGCGTGTCCCCGGCGCGGCGGCGGCTGGCGCTGGAGAGCGCCCAGGCGGGCCTGCGGGCCAAGCGTGACCTGAAGCCCAACGACATCTCGCTGTATATCGGCATCCCGTTCTGCCCCACCCGCTGTGCCTATTGCAGCTTCGTCTCCGCGTCGGTGGAGAAGTCCTTCGCCCTGATCCCGCCCTATCTGGAGGCGCTGACGGCGGAGGTGGAGGCCGCGGGCCGGATGGTGCGGGAGACGGGTCTGCGGGTCAAGTCGTTCTATATGGGCGGCGGCACGCCCACCACCCTGTCCGCCGGGCAGATGGACGCGCTGCTGACGGCGGTGAATAAAGCCTTCGACCTGTCCGGCTGCGTGGAATACTGCATCGAGGCCGGGCGGCCCGACACCATCGACCGGGAGAAGCTGCAAGTGCTGCTGGATCACGGCGCGGATCGCATCAGCGTCAACCCCCAGTCCCTCGAGCCCCAGGTGCTGCGGGCCATTGGCCGCCAGCACAGCCCGGAGGACATCGAAAAAGCCATGACGCTGGCCACGTCCATGGGCTTCCCCCACGTGAACATGGATCTCATCGCCGGACTGCCCGCCGACACGCCGGAGGGCTTCCGCCGGACGCTGGACAAGTGCCTGACCTTCGGCGCGGACAACATCACCGTCCACACCCTGAGTCTGAAAAAGGGCAGCCGCATTCTGCTGGAGGGACTGCCCATCCCCACGGCGGAGGCGGTGGCGGAGATGCTGGACTACGCCGACCCGGCCCTGCGGGCCAGGGGCTTCGCCCCCTACTACCTGTACCGGCAGAAATATATGTCCGGCAGCTTCGAGAACGTGGGCTGGTGCATATCCGGGGCGGAGGGCCTGTATAATATCTACATCATGGAGGAGCTGCACAGCATCCTGTCCCTGGGCGCGGGCGGCTCTACGAAAATGGTGGACGCACAGCGCAACCGCATCGAGCGGGTGTTCCACCCCAAGTTCCCGCTGGAGTACATCCAGCGGCCCGAGAAGCTGGCGGAGAATTTGGAATCCTTCCGCCGCTTCCACGAGAGCATGAAGTAACGCCCCCTCTTGTCATCGCAAGACCAGTCCTCAGACTGGTCGTGGCGATCCGCTCTCCTTTGCCGGGGATACGGATTCCCACGCCAGTGACCTCGGTCACTGGCCCGGAATGACAGGCGGACGGCGCAGATCGACCATCAAGGAGGGCGGCCATGGCGCGGACACGGCAGAATTTCATGGGCGGCGCGGCCATTTTGGCCGGGGCTGTGGCAGTGACGAAGCTGCTGGGCGCTGTGTATAAGATCCCGCTGGGCAACCTGCTGGACAGCGAGGGCATGGCCCACTTCTACGCCGCGTACAACATTTACAGCCTGCTGCTGGTGCTGTCCACCGCCGGACTGCCGGTGGCATTGAGCCGCCTGGTGGCCAGGGCCGCCGCCCAGCATCGCTATGCCGGGGCGCGGCGGGGCTTTCGGATGGCGCTGGCGCTGCTGGCGTCCATCGGCCTATTATGCAGCGCCGTCATGTGCGCCATGCCCCAGGTGCTGGCCGGGTGGCTGCACGACGAGGCCGCCGTCTACGCCATCCGGGCCTTAGGCCCGGCGGTGGCGCTGGTGTGCGTATCCTCGGCCCTGCGTGGCTTCGGCCAGGGGCTGGGGGATATGCTCCCCACCGCCGCCGGACAGGTGACGGAGTCGGCGGGCAAGCTGGTCATCGGCCTTGCGCTGTGCCTGCTGCTTTTGAAGCAAAACGCCGCCCCGGAGCTGTGCGCCGCCGGGGCGATCGGCGGCGTCACCGCCGGCGCGGCACTGGGGCTTTTGGTGACGGCCTGCCTCACCGCCCGGCGCTGCACCCTGCCGGAGGCGCGGGACGTACCGCCCCGCCGCCGTGAGCTGCTGCGCCAGCTGCTGTCGGTGGGCGTGCCCATCACCGTGGGCGCGGCGGGCATGAGCCTCATCACCCTGCTGGATCAGGCACTGGTGACCAGCACCCTGCGGGACACGCTGGGCTATTCGGCGGCGGAGACCTCCGCCCTGTACGGCCAGTACACCTTCGGCATGACGCTGTTCCAGCTGCCGCCGTCGTTCATCTA
This sequence comes from uncultured Clostridia bacterium, assembly GCA_945878665.1. Lineage (GTDB taxonomy): Bacteria > Bacillota > Clostridia > Oscillospirales > Oscillospiraceae > Vescimonas. Next base: position 15,006 of record CAMDUN010000036.1, read on the forward strand.
CCCCGTGTCCGTCAGCCTGATGCCCGCCATCACGGCGGCGCTGACCCGGCAGGACAGGGCGGCGGCGGGCCGGGCCGTAGGCGGCGCGCTGAAGCTGACCACCCTGGCGGCGCTGCCGGCGGGCGCGGGATTGTCCGTGCTGGCCGAGCCCATTTTGCTGCTGCTGTACCCCGCCGTGCCGGATACCGCCCGGGCGGCAGCGTACCACCTGACGTTTTTGGGCCTTGCCTGCGTGTTCGTGTGCCTGATGGTGGCCACCAACGGCGTGCTGCAAGCCTATGGCAGACCCGGTGTCCCGGTGTTCACGCTGCTGTGCGGCGGCGTGATGAAGATCGTCACCAACTACCTGATGGTGGGCGACCCGGCCACCGGCATCCGGGGTGCGGCGGTGAGCACGCTGTACTGCTACGCCCTCATCGTGGTGCTGAACCTCATCGCCATCGCCCGGTGCGTGCCGGAACGGCCCGGCTACATCGGCCTGTTCGCCAGGCCGCTGCTGCTGACGGCGGTCATGGCCCTGGCCGCCCGGTCGTCCTACGGCCTGCTGGCCCAGGTGCTGCCGGAGCGCTGGGCGGTGCTGCCGGCCATCCTCATCGCCGCGGCGGTGTACGTGCTGCTGGTGCTGGCCACCGGCACAGTGACCCGGCAGGAGCTGCTGGCCCTGCCAAAAGGGGAAAAAATCGTGCAAATACTGCGTTTGCGCTGAACTTTTCTGTCCACACAGGCGAAAACCTCTTGCAATAGGAGCGAAAGTATGATAGATTTTGTTAGGAAACCCCGTTACGACTATGACGATCTGCTGGAGATCATCCGTCTGCTGCGGTCGCCGGAGGGCTGCCCCTGGGACAAGGTGCAGACCCACGAGAGCATCCGCCGGGGACTTTTAGAGGAGGCCTACGAGGCCGCCGAGGCCATCGACACCGGCGATACCGCCCTGCTGAAAGAGGAGCTGGGCGACGTGCTGATGCAGGTGGTGTTCCACGCGGACATCGAGCGGGACACAGGGCGCTTCGACATGGACGACGTGTGCGACGGCGTGGTGAAGAAGCTGCTGTTCCGCCATCCCCACGTGTTCGGCGCGGCTCACGAGGACTCGCCGGAATCCGTGCTGGTGAGCTGGGACAAGCTGAAGCGCCTGGAAAAGGGGCAAAAGACCACCGCCGACGCGCTGGATGCCGTGGCCCGCAGTCTGCCGGGCCTGTGGCGGGCGGAGAAGCTGCAAAAGAAGGCGGCGGACGCCGGCTTCGACTGGCCAGACGTGCAGGGCGCGCTGGACAAGCTGGACGAGGAGACGGCGGAGCTGCATCAGGCCGTGGCGGAGCAGGGCGACATAGCCGGTGAGCTGGGCGACGTGCTGTTCGCCGCCGTCAAGGTGGGCCGGTTCTGCGGCATCGACCCGGAGGAGGCCATCACCCTGACCTGCGAGAAATTCATCCGCCGCTTCCGCGCCATGGAGCAGGCCGCGCTGGAGCGCGGTCAGTCGCTGGAGCAGCTGTCCCTGGACGAGATGACCGCCCTGTGGAACGGGGCAAAGCATTCCTGAGTTCTTAATACGATCCACATCGTTTTAGGATCACCGCCGGAGCGCGGTGCATACAACAAATGAAAAATTTTGGGAGGAAACATCATGAATAAGACTGAACTGATCGCCGCTGTCGCCGAGAAGACCGGCCTGTCCAAGAAGGATTCCGACGCCGCCGTCAACGCCGTTCTGTGCGCCATCACCGACGCGCTGAAGGCTGACGAGAAGGTGCAGCTGGTGGGCTTTGGCTCTTTCGAGACCAAGAAGCGCGCCGCCCGCACCGGCCTGAATCCCCGCACCGGCGAGAGCGTGGAGATCCCCGCTTCCACCGTTCCCGCCTTCAAGGCCGGCAAGGCTCTGAAGGACGCTGTGGCGAAGTAAGGTCATACCCCATACAGAATACGAAAAGCCGGTGCTTCCGCACCGGCTTTTTCCCCAGGAAGGAGCAGCACCATGCGTTTGGACAAATACCTGAAGGTCTCCCGGCTCATCAAGCGCCGCACCGTGGCCAACGAGGCCTGCGACGCGGAGCGCGTCACCGTCAACGGGCGGGTGCAGCGTGCGTCCTACGATGTGAAGGTGGGGGACGTGATCTCCATCCGCTTCGGCGCGAAAACGCTGACGGTGGAGGTGCTGTCCGTCACGGAGAGCGTGGGCAAGGACGCGGCGGCGGCCATGTACCGCGAGGTGGCCGGGGCATAAGGACAAACCCGTCATACTATGGCGCTCCCCCTCATACACTGGGAAAAACCGTGTGTGAGGGGGACGTTTTATGCCATACGACATCACCGACGGCGCGCAGACGCACCGTCTGCAATTAGAGGGCCGGGAAAAGCTCACCGTGTCCGGCGTGGAGGACGTGGAGCGGTTCGACGACACCTGCATCGTGCTGAGCACCTGCGTGGGGACGCTGGTGGTCAGCGGCGAGGCGCTGCACATCGGCAAGCTGAGTCTGGACGGCGGAGAGCTGCACGTGGACGGGCGCATCGACGCCGTGACCTACGAGGACGCGCCGGAGGCGGGCGGCGGCGGGTTCTTCGCCCGGCTGTTCGGCTGATATGGGCGTGGTGGTGTCCGCCCAGCTGGCGGGGTATCTCACCGCCGCCGTGCTGGGGCTGGCCGCCGGGGCGGTGTACGACCTGCTGCGCCTCATCCGCCTGCGCCGCCGGAGAAACCGGCGGCTGACCCACGCGCTGGACGGACTGTTCGTGGCAGCGGTGACGCTGACCGCCGCCTGGTTCGCCCTGCGGGTGGGGCAGGGGGAGCTGCGGCTCGTCATGCTGTCGGCCATGGCCCTGGGCGCGCTGGTCTACGCCCTGGCGCTCAGCCCGCTGCTGCTGCCGCTGTGGGATTTTTGGCTGTCTGCGGCGGCGGCCACGGCGCGGCTGCTGCTCACGCCGGTGCGCTGGGCGGCCCGGGGCGCAAAAAAAGCCCTGTCCGCCGCGAAAAAAGCCTTTCTTTTTCGGAAAAAGTGCGCTATGATAAAGAGAGAACATTCCGGCGGGGAGGGGAGTACACATGGCACGGGCGAAAAAAGCGAAGAAACGCACCAACACGGCACTGCTGCTGGTGCTCATCGCCCTGGCCGTCTTTATCGGCATCGAGCTGATACAGGTGAACCAGCGGCTGGGCGAGGCCAAGGTGCAGGAAGCGTCCCTGACCCGGCAGATGCAGCAGCAGGAGCAGGAGAACGAGGCGCTGCGCTCCGACCTGGCCAAGAAGGATGACCCGGACTTCATCAAGGAGCTGGCCCGCGACCAGCTGGGTCTGGCGGAGGAGGGCGAGCGCATCTTCTACGATGTGAACGAATAAGCAAAGAGGACGGCATGGCCGCCCTCTTAGGCTGTCGAAAAAGCCTCCGGCTTTTTCGACAGCCTGAAATAATGTCGTTATTTTTGTGCCGCCTTGCGGCACGAAA
>CAMDUN010000037.1:0-18444 GCA_945878665.1 uncultured Clostridia bacterium
CCTTGAAGGAGTCCACGGAGCAGAACCACTGGGGGGTGGCGCGGAAGATGATGGGCTGCTTGCAGCGCCAGCAGTGGGGGTAGCTGTGGATGATGTCCTCGCTGGCGAACAGCGAGCCGTTGTCCTTCATGTCCTGAAGGATGACGGGGTTGGACGCATCGGTGGTCATGCCCTCGTACTTGCCGGCGTAGGCGGTGTGCTTGCCCTGGTCGTCCACGGGGACGACCATGTCCATGCCGTAGCGCTTGCAGGTGACATAGTCGTCCGCGCCGAAGCCGGGAGCGGTGTGGACACAGCCCGTGCCGGAGTCCATGGTGACGTAGTCCGCCAGCACCAGGCGGGAGGTCTTGGGCAGGAAGGGGTGATCGGCCAGCATATTCTCGAAGAAGCTGCCGGGGTGGGTCTCCACGATGTCGTAGCTGTCGAAGCCGCCGATCTTCATGACCTTCTCGGTCAACGCCTCGGCCATGACGTACATCTCGCCGTTGGGAGCTTTCACCACGGCGTAGCTCTCGTCCGGGTGGAGGGCGATGGCCAGGTTGCCGGGCAGCGTCCAGACGGTGGTGGTCCAGATGACGAAGTAGAGCTTGCTGTGATCCAGGTGGGGCAGCTTGCCCAGGTCGTCGTGCATGGGGAACTTGACGTAGACGGTGGTGCAGGGGTCGTCCTTATACTCGATCTCCGCCTCGGCCAGGGCCGTCTCGTCGTGGGGACACCAGTACACGGGCTTCAGGCCCTTGTAGATGTGGCCGTTTTTATACATTCTGCCGAAGACGCGAACCTCCTGGGCCTCGAAGCCGGGGTCCATGGTCTTGTAGGGGTGCTCCCAGTCGCCCACCACGCCCATGCGCTTGAAGCCCTCGCGCTGGACGTCGATATAGTGGTCGGCGAACTCATGGCAGGCGGTGCGGAAGTCCGCCACGCTCATGGCCTTGTGGTTCAGCTTGTTCTGCTTGATGATGGCGGACTCGATGGGCATGCCGTGGTTGTCCCAGCCGGGGATGTAGGGGGTGTAGTAGCCGCGCATGGCGTACATACGGGTGATGAAGTCCTTGAGGGACTTGTTCAGGGCGTGGCCCATGTGCAGCGCGCCGTTGGAGAACGGAGGGCCGTCGTGGAGGGAGAACAGGGGCTTGCCCTCGTTCTTCTTCAAAAGCTCGTTGTAGAGGTCGATCTCCTCCCAGTGCTTCAGCATATCCGGCTCGCGCATGGGCAGGCCCGCCCGCATGGGAAACCCGCTCTTGGGCATATTCAGTGTCTTTTTGTACTCCATATTGCTTCTCCTTTATCTGAATTTATAAGATGACAAAATAAAAAGCGCCTTTGCCTCTCTTGCAAGAGACAAAGGCGTGAAAAAACGTCCTCTGCGGTACCACTCTCGTTGCCGCGCAGCGCGGCCACTCAGTCCCACCAGCCGTGGGTACGGGCAGATAACGGCCCGCCGCCGTCCGCGCTTACGGCCCGTGGCCATCAGGCGGCTGCTCCGGAGTGATACCCTTGCCCGTCTGCCCGTCCGCCTTGCACCAAACGGCGGCTCTCTTTGCGTGACAGCCCGGCGGGGCGCGTCTCCTTCATCGCATTTGAATATGTGCTTTTCCTCGGAATGAGGGCAGTCTATCACAAACCGGCCCGGTTGTCAAGCCTTACGGAGGCGTGATATGACGCGGGTCAGCAGAAATACCGTCAGGTTCACCAGCACCACCGTCGCGCCTACCGGTGTGCCCCACAGGTACGAGCCGGTCAGACCCGCGCAGAAGCACACCACGCTCAAGCCCGCGGCGCAGAGCACCACACCCTTGAAGCTCCGCAGAAGGCCCATGGCCGTCAGGGCCGGGAAGATCACCAGGCTGGAGATGAGCATGGCGCCCATCAGGCGCATACCCAGGACGATGGTCAGCGCCGTCAGCACCGACAGGATGGTGTTGTAAAGCCCGACCTTCACCCCGGTGGCCCGGGAAAAGCTCTCGTCAAAGGTGATGGCGAACAGCCGGTGGTAGAACAGGATATACAGCACCAGCACCGCGCCGCACAAGCCCACCGACAGCGCCACGTCCGCACGGTCCAGCGCCAGGATCGAGCCGAACATGAAGCTGTCCACGTCGGTGGTCATGCCGGTGGTCACGCTGGTGACCACCACGCCGATGGCCAGGGCCGAGGCGCTGACCACGGCGATGGCCGCGTCCGCGCCCAGGCGGCTCTTTTCCGTCATACGCAGCAGGCCCAGCGCCGCCAGGATCACCACGGGGATGGACACCGGCAGCGGCGCCCAGCCGCAGGCCAGGGCGATGCTCAGTGCGCCGAAGGATACGTGGCTCAGGCCGTCGCCGATCATGGAGTAGCGCCTGAGCACCAGGGGCACGCCCAACAGCGCCGCGCACAGCGCCACCAGGATGCCCACCACGAAGGCGCGCAGGATGAAGGGATAGGTGAACATCTCCCACAGAAGGCTCATTTCCCCTCACCTCCAAACCGCTTGCCCCAGGGCGAGGCCAGATACTCCGCCGTTGTGCCGCAGAACCACTGGCCGTGTCCCGCATGGAGGATGGTAGTAGCGTATTGCAGGGCGTTTTGTATGTCGTGAGTGACCATGACGATGGCGATGCCCTCCTCTTTGTTCAGATAGGCCAGCGTGCGGTAGAGATCCTGGGCCGCCGCCGGGTCAAGGCCCGTTACCGGCTCGTCCAAAATCAGCAGCGCCCCGGCGGCGCACAGCGCCCGCGCCAGCAGCACACGCTGCTGCTGGCCGCCGGACAGCTCACGGTAACACCTGTCCTTCAGCTCCAGCACGCCCAGCTTGCCCATGTTCATCAGCGCCGTGGACTTCTCCTGGGCGGTGTAGAAAAAGCGCATTCCCTTTCCGCTGATAAAGCCGCTGCGAACCACCTCCGTCACCGTGGCGGGGAAGTCCTTCTGCGCCCGGGTCTGCTGGGGCAGGTAGCCGATGCTGCCGCCCCGCAGCGTATCCGCGTGGACGATCTCGCCGCTGAGGGGCTTCAGAAGGCCCAGCAGACTTTTCAGCAGCGTGGACTTGCCCGAACCGTTCTCGCCCACGATGCACAGGTAGTCCCCGGCCCGCACCTGAAACGTCAGGTGCTCCCACACCGGCTTGCCCTCGTAGCCCAGGCTGACATCGCGGCAGTCCAGCAAGATCTCTTTTTTCGTTGTGTTCTCCATCAGGATAGTCCCTCCCGCAGCGCCCCGGCGTTGGCCATCATCAGGCTGATATATGTCTCGCCCCGCTCCAGCTCCGCACGGCTCACCGTTTGGCAGGAGTGGAACGTCCGCACCGACGCGCCGGTGGTCTCCGCCACCGCCTGGGCGATCTTTTGGCTGCTCAGCTCTATGGTGTAGACCACGGGGATGTCACGCGCCCGCACCAGGTCGATGAGGTATTTCATGGTGGCCAGGGACGGCTCGGTGTCCCCGGCACAGCCGTGGAAGGCCGCTCGGTAGTCCAGGCCGTACTCCCGGCAGAAGTACAGCAGCGGGAAGCGGTCGCCGAACACCAGCAGGCGGCGGCTGCCGTGCTCCACGATGTCACGGAACGTGGCATCCAGCGCCTCCAGCTCCGTCAGGTACGCTTCCAGCCGCGCCCGGTAATTCTCCTCGTGGGCCGGGTCGGCCTGACACAGCGTGTCGCAGATGGCGCGGCACAGGGCCATGGCATTCACCGGCGACGTCCAGATATGCTCGTCGTACTCGATGTCCTCCTCGTGGCCGTCCTCCAGCGTATCGTGGTCGTGGTCATGGTCATCGTGGTCATGGTCGTGGTCGTCCGCGCCCTGCATCCCCTCGGTGAACTCCTCCTGGTACACGTCCACCTGCTCCATCATCTTCAGACGGTAGGGGATGTCCTCCCCTGCCGCGTCTAAAATATCCTCCACCCACGTCTCGCTCTCTCCGCCGTTGTAGATGAACACGTCGGCACGGCTCATGGTGATCACGTCCACAGGCGTGGGCTCGAAGCTGTGGGTCTCCCGCCCGGCGGGGACAAGCAGTACCGGCGAAACGTCCTCGCCGCCGAGCTGCCGCACGAAGTCGTAATAGGGGAACAGCGTGCAGACCACCTGCAATTTTCCGTTGTTCTCGGTGCTTGGCCTTACGCCGCAGGCCGCCAGCGTCAGCATCATAGCCGCCGCCAGCAGCGCCGCCCAGAACCGCCGCATATTCCCACCACCTTTCCAAATCAAGTCAGTATACCACGTTTTTTTGAAAAAAGGAAGTGGATAGTGGTGTTTTGCCTCTAGCGGGGTGCTTTCTTAGATGTGCGTAGGGGCGGACGGCGCTGTCCCGCCCGTTGGTTTTCCTTTCGCTTTTTCTTTTTGCCTCCGGCGGGTTACTTTTGTCAGTAGCGACAAAAGTAACCAAAAGCGCCATTTAAGGAAAGGGGGATTTCGATTTTCCCCCGAACGCGCAGGGCGCGTTCGGCTTACGATTTTTGCAAAGCAAAAATCGGTTTTCTGATTGAACGCGAAAGAAACCCCTGATGGGTTTCTTTCACACTATCTTCCTTTCCGATGGCTTTCGGCCTGTACGACCCCTCCCCTTTGGAAACCCCACCCTGGGGAGTGGGCGATTATCAAATCGCGCCTTTGCCGCAAAGCGGCAAAGGTAGGTGGCGGCCAAGGGCCGCTGGTTGACATGAAAAGGAAACGGATTCCCACGGGCGCTTCGCGCCCTCGGAATGACAGAGAAAAAACAGGGCGGACGCTCGGTAGACGGAGCATAGGGGCGGACGGCCTCACGCCACCGCGGTATGCGCCTATATAACGGGGCACAGACCCTTGGCTCTCCCTTTGGGAGAGCTGTCACCGCAGGTGACTGAGAGGGCCGGTATGGTCATGGTTTGCCCTCTCCGTCCTCGCTGCGCTCGGCCACCTCTCCCAGAGGGAGAGGCAAGGGACGCTCGCACGACACATCAGAACGTGTGTAGGGGCGGGGCTCTGCCCCGCCCGTCAATGACAATCCCTCTGTCAGCGCGGAGCGCTGACACCTCCCTCACAGAAGGAGGCGAGGCCGCGCCTGCGGGCGCGGGGATATTAGCGCGCTCTTAACATCAGCTTGGCGAGGTCTTAACACTCTTAACGGCGTTTCTTTAGAGGAAAATCGGAGGCACAGATTTGTAAAACACCGCGTAATGGCTGGTTTGCACGCCTGTTTTGCCTGAATTTGTTGTCGCTTTTGGTATATCTTCTATAAATCATGCGCTAAGATAATGTTAAAATAGTAAAATATTTCGCTAAAATTTCATTAAAAATGCTAATTGAACGGTTTGCCGATTTCCTGTATACTTTTTCCATGACCCGCATTCTAAAACGCGGGTGTGTTTTCAGGAGAAAAAAGTAAAAGGAGAGAAACAATGGAAGAAAGAAAAGGCTTTGGATCCAATTTTGGATTCCTCATGGCTGCCGTCGGCTCTGCTGTGGGCCTGGGCAACATCTGGGGCTTCCCCAATAAGATGGGCGCCTCCGGCGGCTTCACGTTCCTCATCATCTATCTGATCCTGGCGGTCATCTGCGGCTTCATCGTCATGCTGGGCGAGCTGGCCATCGGCCGCAAGACCGGCAAGGGCGCTATCGCCGCCTACCACGCCATCTCCAAAAAGTTCAAGTGGGTCGGCTGGCTGGGCGTCGCCTCCGCCTTCCTGATCATGAGCTTCTACTGCGCGCTGGGCGGCTACTGCATCAAGTACGTGGTCCTCAACGTGGGCAACCTGTTCGGTGCGGGCTTCGGCTCTAACGGCCTCAACGGCGGCGACGTGTTCGGCAACTTCCTGACCAACCAGGGCGAGGGCGTCATCTACGGCCTGATCTTCGTGGTGCTGACCATGCTTATCGTCATGGGCGGCGTCAGCGGTGGTATCGAAAAGTTCTGCGGCATCGGTATGCCTGCTCTGTTCGTGATGCTGCTGATCTGCATCATCCGCGCCTGCACCCTGCCCGGCGCTGTGAACGGCCTGAAGTATATGTTCGTTCCCGGCTGGGCCGTGGCCAACGGCGTCATCGCCGAAGCCCCCAGCATCTTCAACGTCATCTCCACCGCCGGCGGCCAGATGTTCTTCTCCCTGTCCATCGGCATGGGCGCTATGATCACCTACGGCTCCTATCTGGATAAGAAGGAGCATCTGGAGAAGAACGCCGTCCTCATCATCGTCATGGACACCCTGGTGGCCCTGATGGCGGGCCTGTGCGTGATGCCCGCCCGCTTCGCCCTGGATCCCGAGGGACCCATCGGCGGCCCGTCCCTGCTGTTCATCACCATGCAGAACGTGTTCGACTCCATGGGCGGCGCTATCGGCCCCATCTTCGGCATTATCTTCTACCTGCTCGTGGTTTTGGCGGCCGTCTCCTCCTCCATCTCCCTGCTAGAGACCGTGGTGGCCCACTTTGTGGACGAGGCCCGGGAGAAGGGCAAGGGCGACAAGCGCAAGAAGTATTCCCTCATCGCCTCCATCCTCATCGCCCTGCTGTGCGTGCTGGTCTGCGTTGACGGTCTGGGCTCCAACGGGATCGCGCCATGGGAGCTTTTGAAGCTGGACGGCTACAAGGGCTGGAGCGACTGCTGGCTGGACTTCTTCGACATGATCTCCGAGGGCGTGTTCATGCCCCTGGGCGGCCTGCTGATGACGCTGATGATCGGCTGGGAGATCGGCCCGGAGATGGTCAAGGACGAGTGCGAAGCCACCGAGGGACACAAAATGAGCAGCTATCCGTTCTTCAAGGTCTGCTGCAAGTACATCACCCCGCTGTGCATGCTGCTGATCCTGTACGGTCAGCTCAAGAGCTTCTTTGGCTAAGAAATATCCCCCCAAAAAGTTCAAAACCCCACCGCCCTTCGGGGCGGCGGGTTTTTGACAGAAATCTGTTAGCCTGTTTCCGGGACCGCCATCCCGTCAACATCTCTCCTGACAGATCGAAAAGACCGCCGAGAGGCGGTCTTTTTTGTTGCCCCGGTCTATGCCCTCACTTTCGTTTCTCTTAACGAAAAATTATCCCTTCCGTTAAGAAAACGCTGCGATTTGCCCCGTTTTGCCAAATCATTCATTGTTAAAAAGTAATAAAATCTGTATAAACGCAAAAACGACATTCGTTCACAGAATGTTAAAAATGCCCAATCGGACGCTTCATTTTTATAAAATCTGCTAATTGCGGGCGCAGGGATATTCCTGTATACTTTTCTCAGGCAGTTTTTACGGGTACTTTATCCGCGAGGACGCGCCCGCGGGACATGGCGGTGTCTCGGAATGTTTCCTGTCGATAGACAGGAACGGCAAAAATATGTCCTCTGTGTTTACGGGGACGAAAATCTGTTAAGGAGAGAAAACAATGGAAGAAAGAAAAGGCTTTGGAACCAATTTTGGATTCCTCATGGCTGCCGTCGGCTCTGCCGTCGGTCTGGGCAACATCTGGGGCTTCCCCAATAAAATGGGCGCTTCGGGTGGCTTTACGTTCCTCATCATCTATCTGATTTTGGCGGTTCTGTGCGGCTTCATCGTTATGCTGGGCGAGCTGGCCATCGGTCGTAAGACCGGCAAGGGCGCTGTGGAGGCTTATCACGTCCTGTCCAAGAAGTTCAAGTGGATGGGTTGGATGGGCATTCTGTCCGCCTTCTTCATTCTGTTCTTCTACTGCGCGCTGGGTGGCTACTGCATCAAGTACGTGGTGCTGAACGTGGGCGATCTGTTCAAGGCCGGCTTCGGCGCTAACGCCGTCGCCGCTGCTGCGGGCGGTGACGGCTCTTTGGGCGACATCGTGTTCGGCAGCTTCATCGGCAACTCCGGCGAGGCCATCATCTACGGCCTGATCTTCGTGGCCATCACCATGCTCATCGTCCTCGGCGGCGTGGGCGGCGGTATCGAGAAGGTCTGCTCCGTGGGTATGCCCGCTCTGTTCGTCATGCTGCTCATCTGCATCATCCGCGCCTGCACGCTGACTGATGCCGTGAACGGCCTGAAGTACATGTTCGTTCCCGGCTGGGCTGTGGCCAACGGCGTTATTGCCGAAGCACCCAGCTTCCTGAAGGTACTGTCCACCGCCGGTGGTCAGATGTTCTTCTCCCTGTCTCTGGGCATGGGCGCTATGATCACCTACGGCTCTTACCTGCAGAAGAAGGAGAACCTGCAGAAGAACGCCATCCTGATCATCGTGATGGATACCCTGGTGGCCCTGATGGCCGGCCTGTGCGTTATCCCCGGTCGTTTCGCCCTCGACCCCAACGGCGCTCTGGGCGGCCCGTCCCTGCTGTTCGTGACCATGCAGAACGTGTTCAGCCGCATGGGCCCGATCGGTCCTATCTTCGGCATCCTGTTCTATCTGCTGGTGGTGTTCGCCGCTGTGTCCTCCTCCATCTCCCTGCTGGAGGTCATCGTGGCCCACTTCGTGGATAAGGCCCGCGATGCCGGCAAAGGCGACAAGCGCAAGGCGTACACCCTCATCGCCGCTGCCTGCGTGGGTCTGGGCTGCATCCTGGTCTGCGCTGACCAGCTGGGCGGCGCCAGCTTCACACCGTGGAAGCTGCTGAATTTGCCCGACACCTCCATCCGCATGTGGAACGACTGCTGGCTGGACTTCTTCGATATGCTGTCTGAGGGCGTTATGATGCCTCTGGGCGCGCTGCTGATGTCCATCATGATCGGCTGGGAGGTCGGTCCTGAGATGGTCAAGGAGGAGTGCGAGCAGTCCGGCCACGCTATGGGCAGCTACGGCTTCTTCAAGTTCTGCATCAAGTACATCACCCCGCTGTGCATGATCCTGATCCTGTATGGCCAGTTGACAGACTTCTTCGGCTAAGAGAAACATATTACATAAAGAGCGCCGCGGCATCGCCGCGGCGCTCTTTTGTGGTGTTGGGGTGGGGCTCTGTCCGTGGTTTTCGTTCTTTTTGCCTCAGGCGGGGTGTTTTTAGGCCCTTGTAGGGGCGGATGACCTCACGCCGCCGCGGTATGCGCCTATATAACGGGGCACAGGCCCTTGGCTCTCCCTTTGGGAGAGCTGTCACCGCAGGTGACTGAGAGGGCCGGTATGGTCATGGTTTGCCCTCTCCGTCCTCGCTGCGCTCGGCCACCTCTCCCAGAGGGAGAGGCAAGGGTCGCTCACACGGCACATCAGAACGTGTGTAGGGGCGGACGGCTCTGTCCGCCCGGAATATGATGCGAAAACGGCGGGGCGATGCACCCCAAGGGTACTTGTTCCGCTTCGCTCCACTGCGTGGGCATCGCCCCCTACGGACGAGCAACGAGGGTGCGGTGGGTCAATGCACCAATTTTATCGCGCCGGGCAGGCACTGGATCTCTACTTTGGGAGCGCTGGCGGCGTACTCGCCGTCCAGCGACCAGGAGATCTCCTGGTCCGTTGTCAGCACTACGTTTTTGACGTGGCGGAAGATCACGCCGGGGTAGTCGTACTGCATCCGCGTCATGGCGGTGATGAGGTTTTGCAGGTCCAGGGGCGTTTTCGGCATACGCAGCAGCAGCAGCTCGAACGCGCCGTCATCCATGGCCACCCGGGAGGCATCCAGCTTCACCAGTCCGCCCAGGGAGGTGGAGTTGCACACCGCGCCGAAGATGAACTCGCCCTCGAAGCGCTCGCCGTCCGCCTCGATGGCGCAGCGGTAGGGGCGCAGGGAGTCCAGGTCGCCCAGGCCCTCCAGTATGTAGGCGAAGTGGCCCAGGGCGTTTTTCGCCGCCTGGGATGCGGAGTAGGAGGAGCGGGTGAACGCGCCGAAGGACGCCACATAGGCGAAGTAGCGGTCGTTGTGCCGCCCGATGTCCAGCGGGTACGGCACGCCGCCTGCGGCGGCGCGGGCCGCCGCCTCCACCGTGGTGTGGAGGTGTAGGCTGGCGGCGAAGTCGTTGGTGCTGCCGTTGGGCAGGTAGCCCAGCGGCGGGCGCTGCTCCAGGGCCATCAGGCCGGAGATGGTCTCATTCAGCGTACCGTCGCCGCCGGCGCACACCACCATATCGTACCGGCCTCCCCATTTGGCGGCGATGTCACGGGCCTGACCGCCGGCCTCGGTGACGTACACCCGCACCAGATACCCGGCGCGGGAGAACGCCGCCACCGCCTCGAACAGCGGCGCGGCGGATTTTGTCTTTCCTGCTCGTGGATTGACGATAAACAGGAGCTTTTTCATGCTGTGACCCTCACATATCATCGTTTTTCGCGCCGCGAGGGCGCAGGGTGTTTATCTATTATGGCATAACAAGAGCGTGATTGCAACAGGTATTCCCTGCTCACCGCCGGACGGCTTGTATCCCGCATAGGTCGAAACCTCTTGCAAAATGACAGACGGTCGGGTATGATAGGAAAAACAGGACGGGGAGGCTTTGCCGTGAAACGAACGCAATACTTCAAATGGGGACTGACCGCATTTCTGACGGTGTGCGCGGTGCTGGTGTTTTTTGATACGTTCTACCAAAACGGCGTTTTGCAGCGCTTTTTATCCAAGCTGGCCTCCATCCTCGCCCCGGTGCTGTACGGCGCGGCCATCGCCTATCTGCTGACGCCGGTGATGTCGTGGCTGGAAAAGACCATTCGGGCGGGCTGGAAAAGGCTGTTCCCCAAGAGGGAGCTGAAGCCCCGCTCCGGCGGACTGCGGCTGGTGAGCATCCTGCTGACGGAGGCGGTGGTGATCTTCCTGCTGTACCTGCTGATGAGCGTGCTCATCCCTCAACTGATGGACAGCGTGACCACGCTGATCAACAACGCCGAGGCCTATTACCGCAAGGTCTACGACTGGGCCGACGGGCTGCTGGACAGCGAGAACGAGATCGCCGTATGGCTGGCGGGCCTGATCACCGAGCGGTACACCGACGGCATGGCGTTTTTGACGGACAAGGTGCTGCCCTGGGCGCAGAAGGCCGTTGTGCCGCTGACCAACGGGATATGGAGCGGCATACGGGGCGCGGTGGGCTTTGCCTTTGACCTGATCGTGGGCATCATCGTGTCCATCTATCTGATGGGCATGAAGGAGAAGAGCCTGGCCCGGTGCTGCAAGGCGGTGTACGCCGTGCTGCCGGAGCGGAGGGCGGACGCGGTGATGCGGGGCACGCGGACGGCGGATCACATCTTCTCCGGGTTCGTCCGGGGCAAGCTGCTGGACTCCCTCATCATCGGCATCATATGCTTTATCGGCTGCTCGCTGATGAATATGCCCTACACGCCGCTGGTCAGCGTGGTGGTGGGCGTGACCAACATCATCCCGTTCTTCGGGCCGTTTTTGGGCGCGGTGCCCTCCGCGTTCCTCATCCTGCTGGTCAGCCCCAAGCAGTGTTTGATCTTCGTGATCTTCATCGTGGTCTTGCAGCAGTTTGACGGCAATATTCTCGGCCCGAAGATCCTGGGCGACGCCACGGGTATCTCCAGCTTTTGGGTCATTGTGGCCATTTTGGTGGGCGGCGGCTTCGGCGGCGTGCTGGGGATGTTCCTGGGCGTGCCGGTGTTCGCCTGCGTGCAGGAGCTGGTGAAGTTCCTGATGGATCGCCGGCTGCGGCGGCGGGATATGCCCACGGAGGCGTATGCCTATGTGGACAGGGCGAAGGAGAAAGCGCCCGAAGAAACGGAAAAGGAGAACTGAGCATGACGCCTGAGCTGCGGGACAAGCTGCTGCATTTCTGCAACGACAACGAGCCTTTTTTGACACACAACTATATGCGTATGGCCGACACCGATGACGGCACGGCCACCATTGTGCTGCCCATGCACGAAAACAGTCTGAACCGCTGGGGCGGCGCACACGGCGGTATTCTGTTTTCCCTGTGCGACGTGGCCGCCGGCATGGCCATCATGTCGCTGCGGCAGGAGATGGTGGTGACGGTGAACGCCAGCATCGACTATCTGGCCGCCGCGTCGGCGGGCAGCACCCTGACCGCCGTGGGACGGGTGGACCGCATTGGCGGGAAGCTGGCGTTCTGCTCCGCCGAGATCACCGACGAGACGGGGAAAGTGGTGGTGCGCTCCCACACGGTGATGTGCTTCACCGGGAAGCTGCTGGAGCTGTGAATGTATGAAAAAAGGAAAGCCGCCCGGAGGGCGGCTTTCCTTTTTATCAAGTTCGCTTACAGGCCCAGGCCGGGGATGTTCAGGCCGCCGGTCAGGGCGTTCATAGAGCTGCTCATGGCCTCGTCGGCCTGGCGCAGCGCCTCGTTGACGGCGGAGATCACAAGATCCTGGAGCATCTCCACGTCCTCGGCATCCACCACGTCGGGCTTGATGGTAAGGCCCACCAGCTCCTTCTTGCCGGTGACGGCTGCCGTCACCGCGCCGCCGCCGACGGAGGCGGTGAACTGGCGGCTCTCCACCTCCTCCTGGGCCTTGGCCATCTCCTGCTGCATCTTCAGCAGCTTCTGCTGCATCTGCGCCTGCTGCTGCATCATGCCGGCACCGCCGGAAAAGCCCTTGCGGGCACTGTATCCCTTTGCCATATCTCTGGTCTCCTTTTATTTGATTTGGAAATTATCCAGCTGCTGGCCGTTTTGCAGCAGCTCGTTGAGCTTGTCGGGTTTGTCCGCCGGGGCTTCCCAGGGCGGCGTTTCCGCCGGACGGGGAGGCGGTGGCGGTGCGGGGGCTTCCTCCCGCGGGGGAGGGGGTGCGGGCTTGGGCGGCGCGGGTCGCTTGGCCGGGGCGGCGGTGAGCTGGCCCACCCGGAGCTGCACCCGGATGGGGCGGCCCAGCTCCTCGGCGGTCACGTCACGCAGGACGGTGGTGATGGTCTCGTTGTTCAGCTGGCTCATGGTGAAATCGTCCCGACAAACCACGGTCAGGCAATCATCCTCCAGCACGCCCTTGGCCATGTTCAGCATGACGCGGCACTGCACCGGCAGCGCGCCCTTGTAGTGGTTGATGAGCTTGTCCCACAGGGCGGTGTCGCCGTTGGGGGCAGGGGCGGCGGGCTGTTTCGCGGCGGGCCGGGCGGGCACGGGCACATCGAACACGCGGCGGCGGTCGTCCTCCGGGGCAGGGGGCTCGTCCGGCAGGGGCGGCTCGTCCGGCAGGGGCGGGCGCTCCTCCTTTGCCGCCGGAGCAGGGACGGTGGAGCGCTGGGGTGCGGCGGGGACGCCGCGCTTTATCGCGTCCTCCAGGGCGCTGAGGCGGCCCGTCAGGGCGGTCACATCGCCGTTGAGGCTCTCGTCACACAGCCGCAGCAGGCACAGCTCCGCGTCGGTGCGCTGGCGGATGCTGTCCGGCAGGGCGGCGGCGCAGCGCTGGATGGTCTCGGTCATATACAGCAGGCGGGTCAGGGGCACATCGCGCACCAGGTCGGCCAGGGTCTTGCGGTCGTACACGCCGCTGAGCAGGGCTGCGCCGCCCTCCGGCGCGGCCTTCATCACCGTCATATCCCGGCACAGGTCGCTGAGCTCACCCAGCAGGGCGGACACGTCCTTGCCGCCGCGGTACAGCTGGTCCAGCAGGGCCAGGGCATCGCCGCTTTGGCGGCTAAGGAGCAGGCGCTGTAATTGCAGCGTTTGGGTGCTGCCCGCCAGGCCCAGCGTGTCCAGCACGGCGGGCGCGTCGATGACGCCGGCGGCGGCACGGCACTGATCCAGCAAACTCAGGGCATCGCGGAGCGCGCCGTTGGCCATGCGGGCCAGCAGCTCCGCGCCATCGGCGGTCAGGTCGATATGCTCGGCGGCGGCTACCTTCAGGAGCTGCTGCTCCATGTCGCGGGGCAGGATGCGCTTGAAGGAAAACCGCTGGCAGCGGGAGAGGATGGTGGCCGGCACTTTTTGCAGCTCGGTGGTGGCCAGGATGAACAGAAGGTGCTCCGGCGGCTCTTCCATGATCTTCAGCAGGGCGTTGAACGCATCCTTGGAGAGCATGTGTACCTCGTCGATGATATACACCCGCTTTTTCAGCACGGAGGGGGGATACACCGCCTCCTCCCGCAGGGAACGGGCATCGCTGACGCTGCCGTTGGAGGCGGCATCCAGCTCGGTCACGTCCAGCAGAGAGCCGTCATCGATGCCGCGACAGGCGGCGCACTGGTTGCAGGGCGCGCCGTCCACAGGGTGCTCGCAGTTGACGGCCTTGGCCAGAATGCGGGCGCAGGTGGTCTTGCCCGTGCCCCGCGTGCCGGTGAAAAGGTAGGCGTGGCCCACCGTGCCGTCCGCCACCTGGCGCTGGAGCGTGTCGGTGATATGGGACTGGCCCACCACCTGGGAGAAGGTCTTGGGGCGGTATTTGCGGTACAGCGCCTGGTACACGGGCACACCTCCTGACAACGTGAAATGAAAAAAGAACGTCCTCCGCCTGCGGCCACAGGGCCGGCACCCTCGCGGCACATGGATGATCCCTCTTAATGCTGCTCGGTTCCCCGCCTGACATGATTCGTGGGTATCCATTGCGCGAGACCGGCCCCGCAGCCGCTGGCGGAGGACAAGTTCGTGAAGATTATTCTACTACAAAACGCGGCGCTTGGCAACTGTTTTTTGGCGACAGGCCACGCAGGAGCGGCGTTTACAAAAAATTTGCGGGTTTATGGATGGAAATATGTTATACTATATGGTAAAATAATTCAAATACACTGCGGAAAGGGCGGGATACGGATTGGAACTGAACAACAAGACCGGCAAGCGCATTATGCTGCTTATCGCCTTTGCGGCGCTGCTGTACTGGGGCTTGAACAACCTGTCGCTGCTGGGCGGGCTGCTGAAGGCCCTGGGCGGGCTGCTGTCGCCGCTGCTCATCGGCATCTGCATCGCCTTTGTGCTGAACCTGCTGCTGAAGGCGCTGGAACGGCTGTGGGGCAGGGCGCTGGCCAAGTGGAACAGCCCGTGGCGCGATAAGCTGAAGCGGGGCGTGTGCCTGACGCTGACCATGGTGCTGTTTTTGGGCGTCATCTTCGCCATCATCTTTATCCTGATCCCCCGGCTGGAGGAGGCCGGCAGCACGCTGGTGGCCAATATCCCCACCTATGTGGCGCAGGTTCAGACGTGGTGGGAAAACCTGAGCACCTTCGCGGAGGAGCACGGCGTGACGCTGCCGGAGCTGGCGCTGAACGCCGATCAGGTGAAGGACACCATCACCGGGTTTTTGCAGGAGAAGGGCGACAGCGTGGTGAACACCACGCTGAACATCACCACGTCCATCGTGTCCGCCGTGGTGAACGTGCTGCTGGCGCTGGTGTTCTCCCTGTATCTGCTGGCGCAGAAGGAGACGCTGATCGCCCAGAGCAAGCGGCTGCTGCGGGCGGCGCTGCCGAAGAAGGCCGCCGACCGGCTGATGCATCTGCTGAGTCTGGCCAACAACGCCTTTTCCAGCTTCGTGTCCGGGCAGGTGACGGAGGCGTTCATCCTGGGCACGCTGTGCTGCATCGGAATGCTGATACTGCGGCTGCCCTACGCGCTGCCGGTGTCGGTGATCATCGCGACGCTGTCGCTGATCCCCATCTTCGGTGCGTGGATCGGCGCGGCCACCGGGGCGTTCCTCATCGTGTTCCAGAGCCCTATCAAAGCGCTGTGGTTCTTGATCTTCCTGCTGATCTTGCAGCAGGTGGAGGGCAACCTGATCTACCCCAAGGTGGTGGGCAAGTCCGTGGGGCTGCCGGGGCTGTGGGTGCTGGCCGCCGTGACCATCGGCGGCGGGGCGTTCGGCGTGCTGGGGATGCTGCTGGGCGTGCCGGTGCTCGCCGTGATCTACACGCTGGTGCAGGATTTTATCCGCTCCAGGCCGGAGAAGCTGTCGGAGTAGGCAAAGGGAATATAGAGGCGCTCCGCCATAGGCGGGGCGCTTTTTCCGTTGTTCACAAATAATTTAAACCCCAGCTATTGACAGCGGCGGCGGCGGGTGGTACACTTCGTTTAGCACTCGAAGGTATGGAGTGCTAAACGGAGAATTTTTGCTATGGAACTGACCGAACGCAAAAAACAGATATTGAAGATCGTGGTGGACAGCTACATCGCCACCGCCGAGCCGGTGGGCTCGAAGGCCATTGTGGAGTTGATGCCGGAAAAGGTCAGCTCCGCCACGGTGCGGAACGAACTGGCCGACCTGACGGAGCTGGGCTATTTGGAGCAGCCTCACACGTCGGCGGGACGCATCCCGTCGGCCAAGGGCTACCGGCTGTACGTCAACGAGCTGATGGAGCGCAAGGCGCTGTCCGCCGAGGAGACGGAGAAGATCAACACCGCCCTGTCCGGGCCTTTGCAGCAGGTGGATCAGGTCATCAGCCAGGCGGGACAGATGGTGTCCAGCTTTGTGGGCTACCCCACCTACTCCGTGGCCGACCACCGCACCGCCGCCACCGTGCAGCGGTTCGAGCTGATCGGCGTGGACGCCCGGAGCTTCATCGCCGTGGTGATGCTGTCGGACAACCGGGTGAAGAGCCAGCTGATGGCGCTGGAGCTGCCGGTGGAGGCGGAGACGCTACCCCAGCTGAGTCACCTGCTGAATACGCATTTCACCGGCGTTGGGCCGGAGAAGATGAACGGCACGCTGATGAGCCTGTCGGAGCAGGTGTCCGGCCAGTGGTTCTTGCTTTTGAACCGGGTGACGGAATATGCCTGCTCGCTGCTGGAGGAAAGCCAGCACCAGCAGGTGTTCACCAACGGCGCAAGTCAGCTTCTGAAGTTCCCGGAGTTCCGGGACATCGACAAGGCCCACGACCTGATGAGCTTTATGGTGGACAACAAGGAGGATCTGCCCGTGCCGCAGAGCGACGCGCCCATGCAGATCCTCATCGGGCCGGAGAACGTGAACGACGCCCTGAAGGAGAGCAGCGTGGTCATCGCCAGCTATGACATCGGCGATGATATGCGGGGTCTTGTGGGCGTGGTCGGGCCGACCCGTATGGATTACGCCGCTGTGGCGGCGCGGCTGAGCTACTTTGCGGAAAGTCTGAGCCGTATGTTTGGTAAAAAACAGCTACCGGAGGATACACAATGAGCGAGAAGGATAAGAAGGAAAAGAAGCAGCCCCAGCAGGAAGCGCCTGCGGAGGAGACGGCGGCGGAGAACGCCGCTCCCGCGGAGAAAGCGGCGGCGGAGGAGACGTTCACCGTTACCAAGTCGCAGATGGAGCAGATGGAACAGCTGGCCAAGGTGCTGGCGGAGGCCAACGACAAGTACCTGCGGCTGGCGGCGGAGTACGACAACTACCGCAAGCGGACGGCACGGGAGAAGGAGCACGTGTACGGCGACGCCAAGGCCGACACCGTGAAGCCCTTTTTGGCGGTGCTGGACAATCTGGAGCGGGGCGTACAGCAGTTTGAGGAGGGCGACCCCCACCGGCAGGGCATGGAGCTGATCTGCAAGCAGTTCATGGAAGTGCTCACCGGGCTGGGCGTGACGGAGATCCCGGCGCTGGGCGAAGCCTTTGACCCGGAGAAGCACAACGCCGTGATGCACACGGAGGACGAGAGCGCCGGGGAGAACACCGTGGTAGAGGTGTTCCAAAAGGGCTTTGCGTTGGGCGACAAGGTGCTGCGCTTCGCCATGGTGAAGGTGGCCAACTGAAAGGAGTATTTCCATGGACGAAAAGAAGCTGTATAAGAGCAGTACGGACAAGAAGCTGGCCGGCGTCTGCGGCGGCCTCGCGGAGTATTTCAACATCGACTCCACGCTGGTGCGCCTGGGCTGGGTGGTGTTCGGTCTGCTGGGCGGCAGCGGTCTGCTGGCGTATATCATCGCGGCGATCATCATGCCTGACCGTCCCTATTAAATCAGTCAATAAATAAATTTGAGATAAACATTTCAGGAGGCAATCATTATGTCTAAAGTTATCGGTATCGACCTTGGTACGACCAATTCCTGCGTAGCCGTGATGGAAGGCGGCGAGGCAGTCGTTATCCCCAACGCGGAGGGCAACCGCACCACCCCGTCCGTGGTGGCATTCAGCAAGACCGGCGAACGCATGGTGGGCCAGGTGGCAAAGCGCCAGGCCATCACCAACCCGGAGCGCACCATCTCCTCCATCAAGCGTGAGATGGGCACGGATCACCGCGTGACCATCGACGGCAAGAGCTACACGCCCCAGGAAATCAGCGCCATGATCTTGCAGAAGCTGAAGGCGGACGCAGAGGCCTATTTGGGGCAGAGCGTCACCGAGGCGGTCATCACCGTCCCCGCCTACTTCACCGACTCCCAGCGTCAGGCCACCAAGGACGCCGGCAAGATCGCCGGTCTGGACGTGAAGCGTATCATCAACGAGCCTACCGCCGCCGCGCTGGCCTACGGCGTGGATAAGGAGCAGGCGCAGAAGATCATGGTGTACGACCTGGGCGGCGGCACGTTCGATGTGTCCATTCTGGAGATCGACGACGGCGTGATCGAGGTGCTGGCCACCGCCGGCAACAACCGGCTGGGCGGCGATGACTTCGACCAGTGCATCATGAAGTATCTGGTCAGCGAGTTCAAGAAGAGCGACGGCATCGACCTGAGCGGCGACAAGGTGGCTATGCAGCGCCTGAAGGAGGCCGCCGAGAAGGCCAAGATCGAGCTGTCCGGCGTGA
>CAMDUN010000038.1:0-16620 GCA_945878665.1 uncultured Clostridia bacterium
TGCGTTTTCATGCAAATTTGCGGTTAAAAGATTACGGATTCCCACGTCGCTTCGCGCCGCGAAGCAAGTACCCTTGGGGTGCTCCTCGGAATGACAGGATAGGTTTATCGACGCGCTGAGAAGGGCCGCCGGGAGGCGGCCCTTCTTTGTTTGCCCTCTCCGTCCTCGCTGCGCTCGGCCACCTCTCCCAAAGGGAGAGGCAAGGGACGCTCACGCGGTGCATTGGGAGGTGTGTAGGGAGGCAAGGCCGCGCCTGCGGGCGCGGCGGGGCGATGCACCCCAAGGGTACTTGCTTCGCTGCGTGGGCATCGCCCCCTACGAAAAGACAAGGGGTGCGGACGTAAAACGGGGCGGACAGGGTCGCCCGCCCCTACGGAGGGGTGCAAGGGGTGCGTCTGCACATCGGGTGGGCGGGGTAGAACCCCGCCCCTACGGACGAGTAGCAAGGGTGCAGTATGACCTCCCCTCCGCCTTTCTCTGCTGGGCTTACAGCGCGGCGCAGAGGCGGCGGGCTACGTAGACGCCGCTGGCGCTGGCGTGGGACAGGGAGTGGGTGACGCCGCTGCCGTCGCCGATGACGTAGAGGCCGGGGTGGCAGGTCTGGAGATCCTTGTCCAGCTCCACCTCCATGTTGTAGAACTTTACCTCCACGCCGTAGAGCAGCGTGTCGTCGTTGGCTGTGCCGGGGGCGATCTTATCCAGGGCGTAGATCATCTCGATGATGCCGTCCAGAATGCGCTTGGGCATGACCAGGCTCAGATCGCCGGGGGTAGCGGACAGAGTGGGGGTAACGAAGCTCTCCTCCACCCGCTTGACGGTGGAGCGCTGGCCGCGGATCAGGTCGCCGAACCGCTGGAGGATCACGCCGCCGCCCAGCATATTGCTCAGCCGGGCGATGGACTCGCCGTAGCCGTTGGAGTCCTTGAACGGCTCGGAGAAGTGCTTGGCCACCAGCAGGGCGAAGTTGGTGTTGTCAGTGTGGAGCTTGGGGTCTTCGTAGCTGTGGCCGTTGACGGTGACGATGCCGTTGGTGTTCTCGTTGACCACCACGCCGTGGGGGTTCATGCAGAAGGTACGGACGCGATCCTGGAACTTTTCGGTGCGGTAGACGATCTTGCTCTCGTACAGCTCGTCGGTGAGATGGGAGAACACGTCGTAGGGCAGCTCCACCCGGACGCCGATGTCCACACGGTTGGACTTTGTGCCGATATGGAGTGCGTCGCAGACGCTCTCCATCCACTTGCTGCCGCTGCGGCCCACGGAGATGACGCAGGCGCGGCCCGCGTAGCTGCCCCTGTCCGTGTCCACGGTGTAGCCGGTATCGGTCCTGTTCACGGCGCGGACCGGGGTGTCGAAATAGAAGTCCAGCCGGTCCTTCATGGCGTTATACAGGTTCTCCAGCACCACGTAGTTGATGTCCGTGCCCAGGTGGCGGACGGAGGCATCCAGCAGGTGCAGGTCGTTTTGCAGGCACAGCTTCTTGATGGGGGTGTTGCCGGTGGAATAGAGGTGCGTGCCCGCGCCGCCGTTGGCCATGTTGATGTTGTCCACGTATTCCATCAGGGACAGGGCCTGCTGCTTGCCGATATACTCGTGGAGCGTGCCGCCGAACTGGTTGGTGATGTTATACTTGCCGTCGGAGAACGCCCCCGCGCCGCCGAAGCCGTTCATGATGGCGCAGGTGGGACACTTGACGCAGGACTTGACCTTGTCGCCATCGATGGGACAGCGGCGCTTGGACAGGGTATGACCCGCCTCAAAGAGGGCGATTTTCAGCGCAGGGCGCTTTTGCAGCAGCTCCCAGGCGCAGTAGATGCCGCCCGGGCCGCCGCCGACGATGAGAACGTCATAAGTCATGGAGATACCTCCTTCATAATAATCCAGTGAATATTATAGCAGGAAACCGGGAAGTTGCAATTACATTTTGCTTATCACAGGTATTTGTGTTGGAAATCGGCGGGAACTGTGTTACAATAGCAAAAAATGCAAGGAGGAAGCACCATGAGCTATGCAGACCGCGTATTTAAGGAGAACTGCCGGGAGATACTGACCCACGGCGTTTGGGACACCGATCAGCAGGTGCGTCCCCACTGGGAGGACGGCACGCCGGCCCACACGGTGAAGAAGTTCGGCATCATCAACCGCTACGATCTGAAGAAGGAGTTCCCTATTCTGACCATCCGGCGGACGTATTTCAAGACCTGCATCGACGAGCTGCTGTGGATATGGCAGCAGAAAAGCAACAACATCCGCGACCTGCGGGGACATATCTGGGACAGCTGGGCCGACGAAAGCGGCTCTATCGGCAAAGCCTACGGCTATCAGCTGGGCGTGAAGCACCAGTACCCGGAGGGAGAGATGGATCAGGTGGATCGGGTGCTGTATGACCTGAAGCACAACCCGGCCAGCCGCCGCATCCTGACCAACATCTACAACTTTCAGGATCTGCACGAGATGGCGCTGTATCCCTGCGCCTACTCCATGACGTTCAACGTGTCCGGGAACACGCTGAACGCCATACTGAACCAGCGCAGCCAGGATATGCTGGCCGCCAACAACTGGAACGTAGTGCAGTACAGCGTGCTGGTACACATGATGGCCCAGGTGTCCGGGCTGGAGGCCGGGGAGCTGGTACACGTCATCGCCGACGCGCATATCTATGACCGGCACGTGCCCATCATCGAAAGACTGCTGGAGAAGGACGAGAGGCCCGCGCCCAGGTTCGTGATGGACAAGGACATCACCGATTTCTATCAGTTCACACGGGACAGCTTCTCGCTGGAGGGGTACGACCCCCAGCCCTTCGAGGACAAGATCCCGGTGGCCATCTGAGGGTACGGGCATGGTGGCGATCGTGGCGGTGGACGCCCGGTGGGGCATCGGGCGGGACAACGGACTGCTGTTTCACATCAGCGATGATCTGAAGCGGTTTCGGGCGCTGACGGAGGGAAAGACCGTCCTCATGGGGCGGAAAACGTTACAGTCCCTGCCCGGCGGCAGGGGGCTGCCCCGGCGGCGGAACGTGGTGCTGACCGGGGATGAGGACTTCCGGGCGGAGAACGCGGAGGTCGTACACTCGGCGGCGGAGGCCGTGTGGGTGGCCGGAGAGGACGCATGGGTCATCGGCGGCGAGAGCGTGTACCGCCAGCTTCTGCCCCTGTGTGAGCGGGTGTATGTGACGCGCATCGAGGCCGACGGCGGCGCGGACGCTTTTTTCCCCGATCTGGAGCACGACCCGTCCTGGCGGCTGGCGCAGCGCTCGGAGGACAGGGAGGAAAACGGCCTGCGTTTTCGGTACGAGGAGTATGTCCCGGCGGAAAAATGAACAAAAAAAGAGAGGCCCGTTGGGCCTCTCTCAGGCTGCCGAAAAAGCCTCCGGCTTTTTCGACAGCCTGAAATAATGCCGTTATTTTTGTGCCGCCTTGCGGCACGAAAATAGTCGCTTCGCTCCACGCACGCCTTGCAAGGCAAGGCTTTGCGCGGCATTTGATCTGATTCGAGGCGGGCTTTGCCCCCTCGAGCTCCCCCTGCGTAAAAGAACCGCTGACCCCGTAGAGAGGGTTTATCGACAAGCTGAGAGAGGCCCGTTGGGCCTCTCTTTTTTCTCATCTTCTGTTTTTGCTCATCTTCTGTGCAGCTCACGGAGACATTTGCCGCAGATGTTTTTATCGTGGAAGGCGCTGATGTCCTTCGTGCCGCCGCAGAAGACGCAGCTGTCGCGGTGCGGCTTGAGAACGATACAGTCATGTTCGTCCATGTAGATCTCCATCAGGTCGCGGTCCTCGATCTCCAAGGCGCGGCGCAGCTCCACCGGGAGCACGATACGCCCCAGCTCGTCCACGCGGCGCTGGATACCCGTTGCTTTCATTTTTATCCCCCCTATGCAGTTATGACAAAACGCGGAACTAAATGCAGGAAAATTTTAACATAATCCCACAAACCTGTCAACAGTTATCCGAGGATTTCCCCTGATTTTTTACAAATAACCGCACACCGCGCCGCATATAGTGGGATGAAAGGGGTGGGGTCATGGCGATGGGCGTGATATGGACAGCTTTGGTCTTGTCCGCGCTGGTGTGCGGGGCGGTCAACGGACGGCTGGACGCGGTGACGGCGGCGGCGCTGGAGGGCGCAGGCGCGGCGGTAGAGCTGGTGCTGACCATGGCAGGGGCGCTGTGTTTGTGGTGCGGCGTGATGGAGCTGCTGCGGCGCGGCGGACTGGCGGGGGCTTTAGCCCGGCGGCTGCGGCCTCTGTTGGGCCGTCTGCTGCCGGGGGCGGCCCGCGACCGGGAGGCTATGGAGGCGGTAAGCGCCAACGTGTCGGCCAACCTGCTGGGGCTGGGCAACGCGGCCACACCGGCTGGCATACGGGCGGCCAAGCGGCTGGCACAGGGCTGCGGCGGCACGGCCAGCGACGATCTGTGCCGGCTGGTGGTGCTGAACACCGCGTCGGTGCAGCTGCTGCCCACCACGGTGGCCTCGGTGCGGGCGGGGCTGGGCTGCGGCGCGCCGCTGGACATTCTGCCGGCGGTGTGGGTGTCGTCCGTCCTATCGGTGACGGCAGGGCTGGCGGCGGCAGGGGCGCTGCGGCGGGTATGGGGGGACAGGTCATGAGCTGGGTGCTGCCGGTGCTGCTGCTGGGCGCGGCGGCCTGGGGACTGCGAAAAAGAGTGGATGTGTACGACGCGCTGGTGTGCGGCGGACGGGAGGGTCTGACGGTGGCGGCGGGGCTTGTCCCGCCGCTGGCGGCGCTGCTGACGGCGGTGTATATGTTCCGGGCCTCCGGGGCGCTGGAGCTGCTGACGGCGGCGGCAGGGCCGGTGCTGGAGGCGGTGGGCATCCCCAGGGAGACGGCGGGGCTGGTGCTGGTAAGACCGCTGTCCGGGTCGGGGGCGCTGGCGGTGGGCAGCGAGCTGATGGCGCGGTACGGCACGGAGAGCTACATAGGCCGGTGCGCGGCGGTGATGCTGGGCTGCACGGAGACCACGTTCTACACCGTGGCAGTATATTTCGGCGCGGCGGGCATACAGCGGACGCGGTACGCCATTCCGGCAGCGCTGTGCGCCGACGCGGTGGGGTTTTTGGCGGCGGCGTGGGCGGTGCGGTGGATGATGTGAAAAAGTGAGGGAGGCGGCGCTTTCGCGCCGCCTCCCCTGCTCCTATTTGGCGTTTTCGGCGTAGGTGTTATCCACGAGGGCATCGAAGTCCACCCATTGCTCCCGCGTCAGCTCACCGGCCTCGGTCATCACCGTCTCCAGCCGCTCCAGCGCCGCCTTCTCCATCACCGGCGTGCTGTTCCAGGCATCGATCTGACGGTGGCGGGCCGTGACGGCCTCCAGTGTATCCAGCGAGGTATCCGGGAACTGGGCGGCCATGGCCTCGGCCACCTCCCGGTCGGTGTGGCCGCTGATCCAGGTCTGCGCCCGGGCGATGGCGTTGGTAAAGCCCTGGATGACCTCCGGGTGGGCAGCCATATAGCTCTGGCTGGCGAAATAGGCGGTGTAGGAAATCTCGCCGGACTGCTCACCGATGGAGCAGAGGATATAGCCGTGGCCCGCCTTCTCCACCTCGGTGGCGGTGGGCTCGAACAGCGTGACGTAGTCACCCTGGCCGCCGGTGAACGCGCCAGCCATCATGGCGAACTGGACGGAGGTGTCCACCACCGCGTCCACCTGGGGCGTGACACCGTTCTGCTTCATGACGTATTCCAGCGTCATCTCCGGCACGCCGCCCTTGCGCCCGCCCAGGATGGTCTTGCCGCGAAGATCGTCCCAGGTGAAGGCCGCGTCGGTGCGGCCCACCAGGAACGAGCCATCCCGCTTGGTGAGCTGGGCGAAGATCACCGGCAGGTCATCCTTGCCCTGGCCGTGGATATAGATGCAGCTCTCCGGCCCGGCCAGGCCGATGTCCGCGCCGCCGGACACCACCGCCGTCATCACCTTATCCGCGCCGCCGCCGTTGGTCAGCTCGATGTCCAGCCCCTCGTCGGCGAAAAAGCCCAGCTCCATGGCCACATACTGCGGCGCGTAGAACACGGAGTGGGTCACTTCGTTCAGCCGCACCGTCACCCGTTCGCCGTCTTTCGTTTTTCCGCCGCAGCCTGTGAGCAGCCCCAATACCAGCAGCAGCACACAGACGAGACAACACGTTCCTCTTTTCATGCACGAACCCCCCATAGTTGATTTAAGAATTTTTCCGCCCGCAGCACCAGCAGGTACATCACCACCGCCGCCAGCGCCAGCACCAGGACGCTGGTCATGACCAGGTCCATGTTGAACACCTGCGACCCGTAGACGATGAGATAGCCCAGCCCGGCCTTGGAGACAAGAAACTCACCCATGATGACCCCTACCCAGCTCAGACCCACGTTCACCTTCAGCGTGGAGAACAGCGTGGGGCAGTTGGCGGGGAACACCAGCAGCCACAGCACCTGACCCTTGGTCGCGCCCATGGTCTGCAAAAGGCGCAGCTTTTCCGGGTCGGTGCTTTTGAAACCCGTATACATATTGAGGATGGTGACGATGACGGAGATGGCCAGCGTCATGGTGACGATAGCGCCCGTGCCCGCGCCCATCCAGACGATGAAGATCGGCCCGAGGGCCGTTTTCGGCAGCGCGTTCAGCACCACCAGGTAAGGGTCGGCGATGCGGGCCGCCGTGTCCGACCACCACATCCCGATGGCCGCCGCCGTGCCCAGCAGCGTGCCGGCGGTGAAGCCGATGACCGTCTCCCAGCAGGAGACGGCGATGTGACGCCACAGCTCGCCGGTGGCGGTCATGTGGGTCAGCGTCTGCCATATACGGCTGGGGCAGCTGACGAGAAAGCCATCGCTCCAGCCCCAGCGGCAGCTCAGCTCCCACAGGGCGAACAGCCCCAGGAGCAGCGCGGCCTGCCACGTCCGCACCCGCCGCCGCTGACGGGCCACGCGGGCCAGATACAGCGCCCGGCGGGGTGAAACGGCCTTATCCGCCATGGACATCCAGCTCCTTCCATATAGCGTTGAAAAACGTGTGGAACTGGGGCGTATCCCGGCGCGCCATAGGCGGCAGGGACTTCAGCGCGCCCATGTCGAACACCGCCTTGACCACCGCCGGACGGCGGGACAGCACCACCACACGGTCGGACATACTCACCGCCTCGGCGATGTCGTGGGTCACCAGCAGGGCGGTCTTGCCCTCCCGGCGGATGATGTGCCAGATGTCCGCCGACACCGCCAGGCGGGTCTGATAGTCCAGGGCGGAGAACGGCTCATCCAGCAGCAGCGTGGACGGGTCGGTGGCCAGGGTGCGGATGAGGGCGCAGCGCTGGCGCATCCCGCCGGACAGTTGGGCGGGCTTCTTTTTGGCAAAGGACGCAAGACCGTAGCGCTCCAGCAGCGTGCGGACGTGGTCGTAGGCCGCGCCGTCACGCTCCCGCCGTACCCGCAGGCCCAGCGTCACGTTATCCCAGATGCTCCGCCACTCGAAAAGCTGATCCCGCTGGGGCATGAAGCCCACGTTGGCCGCGCCGTCGAAGTCGATGACGCCGCCGCTGAGTTTTTCCAGCCCGGCGATGGCGCACAGCAGCGTGGATTTGCCGCAGCCGGACGGGCCTACCAGGCTGACAAATTCGCCGTCCTCCAGGTCGAAGGACACGTCCCGCACCGCCTCCACCTCCCCGTCGGGGGCCTGATAGCAGGCGGCGGCATGACGGAGATGTATGCTCATATCCTCTGTGACCTCCTGTTGGGAATACTGAGGAGAAAGAACTCCCCAGGCCCATTCTATGCCACAGCGGTCATGACGTGCCACGCGCCCCAGGCCAGCAGCGCCGACAGCGCGGCCTGCACGGCCTTGCCGGCGAAATAGCGGGTCATGGAGAGACCCGTGCCCTCCAGCACCGAGGCGGTCTGTCCGTGGACCGACAATCCGCCCCAGCCCAGCAGGGCTGCGGCGGTGACGAAGCCGGAACGGGTGGGGCTGAGGCGCAGGATGCCGTTGGTCAGCTCTAAAAAGCCCGCCGCCCAGGGCGGCAGCGCTCCGATGACGGTCTCCGCCAGGGACAGCAGCACCAAAAAGAACACCACGAAGGCGCAGACGCGGCCCATGGCCGACGCTGCCCCCTGCACCGAGGCGAGAAAGGCGGACAGCGGGCTTTGGCGGGACGGGGCGCGGTACGTGCCCGCCTCGGCGGTATGGCGGCCACGGAGCAGAACGCCCGCCGCCGCGGCGGCGGTGATGTGGATGAGGTAGAGGTACGCCCCCACCCGGGCGCTGCCGAACACGGTCAGACCCGCCACGCCGATGATAAAGGCCGGGCCGGCGTTGTTGCAGAAGGCCAGCAGGCGCTGGCCCTCGGCGAGGGAGACATCGCCCCGGCGCACCAGCGCCGCCACGGTGGACGCGCCCACGGGGTAGCCGCCGATCATGCCCAGCAGGAAGGCCGCCGCGCCCGCGCCGCCGCAGCGGAACAATGCGCGGAAGGGGCGCTCCAGCACGCGGGCCGCGTCCCCCGCTCCCAGCGACACCAGCAGCGAGGACACGGCGAAAAACGGGAACAGCGCCGGGATCACCGACGTGAGGCACAGCGTCACGCCCCGGCGCACCGCCTCCGCCGCCGCAGCGGCGTTCCACAGCAGCGCCAGGGCCAGCAGGGCCGCCAGCGCCATGACCACCTTTCTCATACCATCACCGAGAACACCCTATGCACGGCGCGGTGCGGCTATTCCCGGCATAGGGACAGGCCGGGGCTGCATAGGTCTGTACGGAAAAGGAGGCGGTGGGGCTTATGGCCAAGCTGACGAGGAAGCTGTCCCAGGTGGGGCAGGAGGCGCTGGAGCGGCTGGAGCTGCCGGTGAACCTGGCCGGGGGCGTGGCCCGCATCGAGCTGCTGGGCAACCGGGAGGTATATATGGACCGGCACTGCGGCGTGCTGGCCTACACCACGGAGAATATCGACGTGAACGGCGGGTCGGTGGTGGTGCGGTTTTTCGGGCGGGAGCTGCGGCTGCTGGTGATGACGGGGCAGGAGCTGCGGATCACCGGGGTGATCGAGCGTATCGAATTGGTGGAGTGAGGTATGTATCGAGGGTTTGTGAATTATCTCCGGGGGCAGACGGTGCTGGAGGTGTCCTGCGCCGCGCCGGAGCGGGTGGTGAACCTGTGCAGCGCCAACGGCGTGCCGTTCTGGAACGTGGTGTGGCTGACGGGAGAGCGGCTGCGGTTCACCACCACGAGGGACGGGGAAAAATACCTGAAAACGCTGGTGGGCCAGCTGGATGCAGAGGTGTCCGTGGTGCGCCGCAGCGGCGCGCCGGAGCTGTGGCGGCGGGTGAAGCGGCGGTATGTGCTGCTGGGCGCGGCGGCGGTGCTGCCGCTGGTGCTGGCGGTGTGCGCCGGGCGAATAGGGGGCTTTGAGATCAGCGGCAACGACACGGTGTCCACGCCGGAGATATTGCAGGCGCTGGAGCGCTGCGGCGTAGCGGTGGGCACGCGGGGCGTGGGGCTGGATCAGGACGACCTGCGTAACCGGGTGCTGCCGCTGCTGCCGGACGTGGTGTACCTGGCGGTAAACGTGCGGGGCTTCACCGCCCACGTGCAGGTGGTGGAGCGCACCCGCCCGCCCCACCTGTACCGGGACAGCGACGTGCAGAACATCGTGGCGCGCCGGGACGGACTGGTGACGGAGGTGACGGCGCTGGACGGCGCGGCGGCGGTGTCGCCGGGGGACACGGTGACGGCGGGTCAGCTGCTGATCTCCGGGGCGGCGGACTCGCCCAGGGGCGTGCGGCTCATGCGGGCCACGGGGACGGTGCGGGCGCGGACGTGGTACACGCTGACCGTTCCCATCCCGCTGGCGGCGGAGGAACGGGCCGGGGAAAGCGGCCACGTCCTGCGCCTGTCGCTGGACGCGGGACGGCGGCGCATAAAATTCTACGGAGGGGGTAGCGTACCGGGTACGGATTGTGCTAAAATAACAGCGTATCATCCCCTGACCCTGCCCTTTGGCCTGCGGCTGCCCCTTTCCCTGGTGACGGAGCGCATCGTCTCCTACGACACCGCGCCCGCCCGAAATGCGGCGGAGGCGGCACAGCGGGAGGGCGAGGCGCAGCTTCTGCACCAGCTTCAAGAGACCATCGGCGAGGACGGCACGGTGGTGAAAACGGAGTTCAGCCGGGAGGAACGAGGCGGCTGGCTGTACGTGACGCTGCGGGCGGAGTGCGAGGAACAGATCGGCACGGAGGTGCCGCTTATCACAGAATAGATCAAAGACGGGAGGAATGTCCCACTATGGAACAACGTATCGGGATCGAGCGCATGGAGGAGGCCGTGAACCTGTTCGGCTCTTTCGACGAGAACATCCGCCTTTTGGAGACGGAATTTCAGGTGCAGGCGGTGAACCGGGGCGGCGAGATCGTGGTGTCCGGCGAGCCGGAGAACGTGATGCTGGCGGTGAAGGCCGTGCAGGCGCTGCTGACCCTGTCCAACAAGGGCGAGACCATCACCGACCAGCACGTGCGCTACGTCATCGGGCTGGTGCGCTCCGGCCAGGCCGAGCGCATCAGCGAGCTGACCCAGGACGTGATCTGCATCACCAGCAAGGGCCGGCCCGTGAAGCCCAAGACCATCGGGCAGAAGGAGTACGTCAACGCCATTTTGAAGCAGACCGTCACCATCGGCGTAGGCCCTGCCGGCACGGGCAAGACGTATCTGGCCGTAGCCGCCGCCGTGGCGGCCTTCCGGGACAAGCAGGTGAACCGCATCGTGCTGACTCGGCCCGCTGTGGAGGCGGGAGAAAGGCTGGGCTTCCTGCCGGGAGATTTGCAGAGCAAGGTAGACCCCTACCTGCGCCCGCTGTATGACGCGCTGTTCGATATGCTGGGAGCGGAGACGTATCAGAAGTATCTGGAGCGGGGCAACATCGAGGTCGCGCCGCTGGCCTATATGCGCGGGCGGACGCTGGACGACAGCTTTATCATTCTGGACGAGGCGCAGAACACCAGCCGGGAGCAGATGAAGATGTTCCTCACCCGCATGGGCTTCGGGTCAAAGGTGGTCATCACCGGCGACGTGACGCAGATCGACCTGCCCGCCGACAAGACCAGCGGCTTGAAGGAGGCCATGAAGGTGCTGCGGGACGTGGAGGGCGTGGCTATATGCAGGCTCACCAAGGAGGACGTGGTGCGGCACGTGATGGTGCAGCGCATCATCGAGGCGTATGCCAAATTTGAGGAGAAAAAGAAATGAAGCGACATTATATCCCCGTGACGGCGGACGTGCCCGGCGTCAGTGAGGGCACGCGGAGCTTTATCCGCAAAGTCATCCGCACGGCGCTGACCGAACAGGGGGTGGACTTCCCCTGCGAGGT
Organism: uncultured Clostridia bacterium; assembly: GCA_945878665.1. Taxonomy (GTDB): domain Bacteria; phylum Bacillota; class Clostridia; order Oscillospirales; family Oscillospiraceae; genus Vescimonas. The sequence goes on from CAMDUN010000038.1 coordinate 11,347, forward strand.
GGACGTGCTGGTGACGGACGACGGCGGCATCCACGCCATCAACCGGGAGATGCGGCAGGTGGACAGGCCCACGGACGTGCTGAGCTTCCCGGAGTTTGAGCTGACGCCCGGTGAGCTGCCCGGCCCGGAGGACGCTGACCCCGGCACGGGGTATGTGCCCCTGGGGGACATGGTGCTGTCCATGGAGCGGGTGAAGGCCCAGGCGAAGGAATACGGCCACAGCAATCGCCGGGAGCTGGCATATCTGGCGGTACACTCGGTGCTGCACCTGCTGGGGTACGACCACATGGACGAGGGCGAGATGAAGGCGCAGATGCGGACAAGAGAGGAAGCCATCATGGCCGTGCTGGGACTGGAACGGAAGTAAATTATACGCAAAATTGCTCAAATGAAAGAAAGTTGAGGATCACCTGTATGAACATTACGAAAACCGCTATGATCACCGTGTGCGGACGGCCCAACGTGGGCAAGTCCAGCCTGACCAACGCCCTGGTGGGCGAGAAGATCGCCATCGTGTCGGACAAGCCCCAGACCACCCGCAACCGCATTTACGGCGTGGTGAACCGGGGCGACACGCAATATGTGCTGCTGGACACACCGGGCCTGCACAAGCCCCGCTCCCGGCTGGGAGACTACATGGTCAAGGTGGTGCGGGAGAGCCTGTCCGCCGTGGAGTGCGCGCTGCTGCTGGTAGAGCCTATCCCCCACGTGGGCGAGCCGGAGAAGATATTGCTCCAGCGCATTCAGGAGGAGCAGCTGCCCTGCATCCTGTGCATCAACAAGATCGACACGGTGGAAAAGAAGGAGTCGCTGCTGGAGGTCATCGCGGCATACAATGAGGTATACAGCGGGTTTGACGCCATCATCCCCCTGTCCGCCCGGACGGGCGACGGGCTGGACGACCTGCTGGCCCAGCTGGCGAAATACGCCCAGCCCGGGCCGCAGCTGTTCCCGGACGGCATGACCACCGACCAGGCGGACAGCCAGGTGTGCGCCGAGATCGTGCGGGAGAAGCTGCTGCGCTGCTTGGATAAGGAGATACCCCACGGCACGGCGGTGGAGGTGACGAAGTTCTCCGAGCGGGAGGACACCGGGGTCATCGACCTGGACGTGACCATCTACTGCGAAAAGGCCAGCCACAAGGGCATTATCATCGGCAAAGGCGGTGAAATGCTCAAGCGCATCAGCTCGGCGGCACGGCGGGACATTGAGAAATTTATGGGAACAAAGGTATATATGGAGACGTGGGTGAAGGTGAAGGAGAACTGGCGGGACAATCCCAACTTTATCCGCAGCCAGGGCTACAACGAGGACTGACGGCATGGACACCGGCAAGACCGTCGTCACCGGGGTGGTGCTGCGAACCACCGACACCAAGGAGACGGATAAGATCCTCACCGTGCTGTCGCCCCAGCTGGGAAAGATCCCCGTCATCGCACGGGGAGCGCGGCGGAAAAACAGCCGTCTGGCCGCGGCGTGCCAGCTTTTGGCCTATGATGAGCTGACGGTATACAAGCGGGGCGCGTGGTATCTGCTGGACGAGGCCGCCACGCTGGAGCTGTTCCCCGGCGTGCGCCGGGACATCGTGCAGCTTTCATTGGCATCCTGGTTCGCCGAGCTGACGGAGGCCGTGTGCCCGGAGGAAGCGCCTGCGCCGGAGCTGGCGGCGCTGCTGCTGAACGGGCTGTACGCCCTGTGCTATCTTGAAAAAGACCCGGTGCTGGTGAAGGCGGCGTTTCAGTGGCGGCTCATGGCGCTGGCGGGATTTCAGCCGTTCACGGATAACTGCGCCGTGTGCGGCGCGGCAGAGCCAGCCGCGCCCATGCTGGACGTGGTACACGGCGTGGTGCGCTGCGGCGGCTGCAAGGGTGGCGGCGGACTGAGCCTGCCCTTGACGGCGGCGGGACTGGCGGCGCTGCGGCATATCCTCACCGCCGATGGGAAGAAGCTATACAGCTTTACCCTTGAGCCGGGGGCGCTGCGGGCGCTGGATCATGTCGGAGAGGCGTTTATCGCCGCGCAATTAGAGCGAAATTTCAGGACTTTGGACTATTATAAATCTTTAATTTACTGAGAAAAACCGATAAAAGGATCGACCATTATGAGCGATTTATTTGAAAAATCCATACGGACACTGGAGCTGCCGGCGGTGCTGGAGCGGCTGGCCTCCAAGGCCACCAGCGAGGCGGCCAAGGAACGGTGTCTGCACCTGTGGCCCGCCACCGACGCGGACACGGTGTCACACCTGCTGGACGAGACGGACGCGGCCAAGGAGCGGCTGGGTCTGCACGGCAGTCCGTCCTTCACCGGGGTGAAGGACGTTGCACCGGCGCTGACACGGGCCGACCAGGGCGGCGTGCTGAACACCCGGGAGCTGCTGGACGTGGCCGGGGTGCTGACCGCCGCACGGCGGGTCAGCGACTACGACGCCGACCGGCAGGGCGAGGCCACGGCCATCGACCGGCTGTTCTCCGCCCTGCACGTGAACCGCTATCTGGAGGACAGGATACGCTCCGCCATTTTGGACGAGGAGACCATCGCCGACACCGCCAGCCCGGAGCTGGCGGACATACGGCGGAGTATGCGGGTGGCTGCCACCAAGGGGCGGCAGATATTGCAGCGCATCATCTCCTCCCCGTCCTACGCCAAGGTATTGCAGGAGGCGCTGATCACCCAGCGGGACGGGCGGTTCGTCGTGCCGGTGAAGGCGGAGTGCAAGGGCAGTCTGCCGGGACTGGTACATGACATCTCCTCCTCCGGCGCAACGCTGTTCGTCGAGCCCATGGGCGTGGTGCAGGCCAACAACGAGCTGAAGGAATTGCAGGCACGGGAGGAGAAGGAGATCGACCGCATCCTCCGCATTTTGTCCGGCGAGTGCGCCGCCCAGCGGGAGAACATCCTGTACGACTACGACCTGCTGGTGCAGCTGGACGCCATCTTCGCACGGGCGCAGCTGAGCTACGCCATGGACGCGGGGCGGCCCCAGGTGCGGAAAAAGGGCGGCATCGACCTGCGCCGGGCGCGGCATCCGCTGCTTGACCCGGCCAAGGCCGTGCCCGTCACCGTGTCGCTGGGGACGACCTTCGACACGCTGGTCATCACCGGCCCGAACACCGGCGGCAAGACGGTGACGCTGAAGACCATCGGGCTTTTGTGTCTGATGGCACAGTGCGGGCTGCACATCCCGGCGGGGGATCAGAGCGCCGTGCGGGTGTTCGACCGCATTCTGGCGGACGTGGGCGATGAGCAGAGCATTGAGCAGAGCTTGTCCACCTTCTCGGCCCACATGGCCAACACGGTGGAGATACTGAAGCAGGCGGACGACAGGAGTCTGATCCTGTTTGACGAGCTGGGCGCGGGCACTGACCCGGTGGAGGGCGCGGCGCTGGCCATCGCCATCATCCAGGAGGTGCGGAGCAAGGGCGCGCTTACTGCCGCCACCACCCACTACGCGGAGCTGAAGACCTTCGCCATGACCACGGCGGGGGTGGAGAACGCCAGCTGCGAGTTTGACGTGCAGACGCTGCGGCCCACGTACCGGCTGCTCATCGGCATTCCGGGCAAGTCCAACGCCTTTGCCATCTCACGGCGGCTGGGGCTGGAGGAGCACGTGATCGAAAACGCCAAGGCGCAGATGGACAGCGAGTCCGTCCGCTTTGAGGACGTGCTGACCCAGCTGGAGGAGAAGCGGCAGCGGCTGGAGAAGGCGCAGAGCGAGGCCGACCGGCTGTGGCAGCAGCGGGAGGAGGACGCACGGAAGGCCCGGACGTTCCGGGAGCAGATGGAAAAGGCCAAGGACAACGCCCGCTCCAAGGGCGAGACGGAGGCGCGGCGCATCGTGCAGCAGGCCCAGCGCCAGGCCGACGCGGTGTTCGCCGAGCTGGATGAGCTGCGGAAGCAGCAGCGGCGGGCGGACTATCAGGCCGTGAACGACCGCAAGAGCGATATACGCCGCCGCCTCAACGAGGCGGAGAGCGCCCTGCACCAGCGCGACGAGGCGGCAGAGCCTATCCCCGCGCCTACCCGGCCCATCGCCGTGGGCGACACGGTGGAGCTGGCCGGGGTGCGTACCGCGGCGGTGGTGCTGGCCGCCAACAATGACGGCACGCTGCTGTTACAGGCCGGGAAGATGAAGATGACCGTAAAGGCCGCCCAGGTGCGGCTGCTGGAGACGGCGGAGGAGATAGAGAAGAAAAAGAAGCAGTCACAGGCCGCACGGGCCGCCTCCCCCGCCGTACAGATCTCCGCCGGGCCGCGGGCCGGGGCGGAGCTGGACATCCGGGGACTGGAGACGTTGGAGGCGGAGAGCGTGGTGGAAAACTACCTGGACGCGGCGCAGCGGGCCAAGCTGGGCACAGTGACCATCATCCACGGCAAGGGCACGGGAGCGCTGCGCGCCGCCGTACACCAGCTGCTCAAGCGCAGCCGGCAGGTGAAGAGCTTCCGGCTGGGCCGCTACGGCGAGGGCGAGGCCGGCGTGACCGTGGTGGAGCTGAAATAAGGCACATTCCACAAATCGACACGGGAAAAATGTGACAAATGGCAGAAATTTCGTATCAATGCCCATTGAAATCTTGTCGCAAATCGGTATAATAGAGGGTGGTGAGAGTTAGCGTTTTCACAAACGCCCTTTGCGGCGTCCTGTAAAAATTGAGCGTAAGGAGTGCTGTTCCATGTATACAAGGGAGATCACGGTCAAGAATGAGGTCGGTCTGCACGCCCGGCCTGCCACCTATTTTATCCAGAAGGCCAACGAGTTTAAGAGTGGTATTTGGGTCGAGAAAGAGGAGCGCCGCGTTAACGCCAAGAGCTTGCTGGGTGTTCTGAGCCTGGGCATCATGAAGGGCACGACGGTGACGCTGATCGCCGATGGCGGTGACGAGAAGGAAGCCGTGGACGCTTTGGCCGACCTGATCGAGAATCTGGACGAGTAAAAGCAGTATATGTAAAGGCAGACACGCCACAGGCGTGTCCGCCTCAGGCTGTCGAAAAAGCCTGTCATTGCCACGCCAGTCCGCAGACTGGCGTGGCAATCCGTTTCTAAAATGCACAACTTATGCGTTTTCATGCAAATTTGCGGTTAAAAGATTACGGAGCCCCACGTCGCTTCGCGCCGCGAAGCAAGTACCCTTGGGGTGCTCCTTGGAATGACAGAACGAGTTTATCGACACGCTGGGGGTACTTTCTTTCCCGAAAGAAAGTACCCAAAGAACGGTTTGAGGGGAGAGGGATTTCGATTTTCTGTTTTGCCTCCGGCGGGTTACTTTTGTCAGT
>CAMDUN010000039.1:0-16472 GCA_945878665.1 uncultured Clostridia bacterium
CGGCGGCAAAAGTACCCAAAAACGCCGTTCAAACCTGCGGTTTGAAAATCCCTTGCGTGCCTTCACACAGCACTTATCTCGATGGTGTTCACCACGCGAACGCTGTGCCGTGGAAATTTCACCGAAATGTTGCATTGTCTCTGCTTCTCTTTCCGCTGCCGCTTTTGCGCTGAAAAGCAGGGCTGTGTGGTTCTTTGTTTCATGGCAAGATTGTCTTTCAAACAGCGGCCAAAGGCCGCCACCTACCTTTGCCGCTTTGCGGCAAAGGCGCGATTTGATAATCGCCTGAAACCCCAGGGTAAGGTTTCCAAAGGGGAGGGGTCGCAACCCCTCCCCTTTGGTCGTTTCAAGGGGAAAGGATCTTTAAGGAAAGGGGGAAATCGAAATCCCCCTTTCCTTAAATGGCGTTCTTTGGTTACTTTCTTTCGCCAAGGAAAGAAAGTAACCCGCCGGAGGCAAAAAAAGAGGTTCGGGACGGACAGAGCCGTCCGCCCCTACACACGTCTACCGAAAACCCATGCGCTTTTTATCCGGGCGGATGTGGGCATCCGCCCCTACGAAATCACCGGCAAGCCCGTGCGTCATCCATTCGGCGCGATGAGGTCATCGCGCCCTACGAAAAGGGCCGCCGATGAATGTCCGTAAGGCGGGGTGACATCACCCCGCCGCCCCCCCGAAGGGTATTCCCAAAGAGGGAGGGCCGCAGCCCTCCCTCTTTCACAGCTCCACCACGCTCTCCGCCTCCAGCGCCGCCGCGTCCTCCCTGTCATGGGTCACGCACAGCACCGTGGCCTCCGGCGCGTGGCGGCGGATGTACGATGCCGCGTCCCGCCTTGCCTCGCCGTCCAGGCCCTTGAACGGCTCGTCCAGCAGCAGCAGCCCCGGCCCGGCGCACACCGCCCTGGCGATGGCCACCCGCCGCCGCTGCCCGCCGGATAGCTCCGCCGCCGGCTGGGCCAGACAGCCGCCCAGCCCCAGCTCCGTCAGATGCGCCCGTATCTCCTCCAACGTCATCGCCCCGCCTGTGACCAGCCGCACGTTGCCCTCGGCGTTCAGCCCGTCACACAGCCGGTCCTCCTGAAACACCATGGCCACCGGGCCGGGCACGTCCTCCACCCTGCCGCCCTCCGCCGTCTCCAATCCGGCGATGCACCGCAGCAGCGTGGTCTTGCCCCGCCCCGAAGCACCCATGACGCACGTTACGCTCCCCGCCGGAAACTCCATCGTCACGTCCTCCAGCACGGTGTGCCCGCCGAAGCGCTTCGTCAGATGTACCACTCTCACCCGGACGCACCTCCTCTCAGCGCGGCGAAGCCCCGCCGCAGCAGCGCCAGAAACAGCCGCTCAAACAGGGCGCTCACCGCCACGATCACCACCGTCCATGCCAGCAGATCGGCGGTCTCCAGATAGATTTTGGCCTCGTACAGCCTCTCGCCGATAGAGCCGCCCACCACGCCGATGACCTCCGCCGCCACACCGGCCTTCCAGCTCATGCCCAGCGCCGTGGAGCAGCCCGCCAGCAAAAACGGCTCAAGGGCGGGCAGGTGGATATACCGCAGCCGCCGCGCCCACGGCACGCGGAACAGCCGCGCCATCTCCAAAAGCTGCGGGTCGGTGCTTTTCAGCCCCTGCAACGTGTTGCCGTAGATAACAGGGAACACCATCAGGAAAGAGATGAACAGCGGCAGCCGGGCGCTGCCCATCCATATCAGCGCCAAAATGATGAACGATGCCACCGGCACGGACTTGATGACCACCACATAGGGCCGCAGCAGCGTCTCCACCATCCGCCGGCGGTAGGCCGCCAGTGCCAGCGCCGTTCCCAGCGCCAGCGCCAACAGAAAGCCCCCGGCGATCCGCACGAAGCTGCACCCCACCGTCCGCCACAGCCCGGCGGTGGGCAGCAGCGCCAGCAGCCGCCCCAGCGCCTGCCACGGCGTGGCCAGCAGGATACGCGACCCCACGGACATAGCCGCGAGCTGCCACACCGCCAGCGCCGCCAGCACCGCCAATATCCGGGTCAGCACGTCTTTTTTCATGTCCCCATCCAATAGAAGCCGTCGTCGGGCATCGCGCCGCCCACCGTCTCCGGCTTCAGGTCATACAGCGTCTGCAAATACCCGCTGACGGCGGTTTTCATGTCCGCCCCGGTGATGCAGACCAGACTGCAATAGGGGATGGCCTTTTCCGCCACGGCGGCCTTGACGATGCCCTGTGCCTCCACCAGCACGGCGGCCTCGGTGGGATTTTCGTTCACATAGTCCACGCTGGCGGCGTACTCCTCCAGAAATTTGGCCACCGCGTCAGGGTGCGCCTCGGCAAACTCCCGGCGTACCAGCAGCCCGGCGGTGACAAGGCGGCTGCCGTTATCCAGCCCGTCCCACTGGGCGGACAGATCCAGCGCCACCCGCAGGCCCTTCACCTGGCCCTGGGCCACGGTGACGAAGGGCTGGGGCAGCATGGCCACCGCACCCTCCTCCTGGGCCATCTGCGCCACCACCTCGGTGGGCTCGCTCTTCCACTCCACGTTCACGTCCTCCCCCAGCGTCAGACCGTTCTGAGCCAGCAGGTACGTCAGCGCGTACTCCGGGGTCGTGCCCTTGCCGGTGGCGTACACCGTCCGCCCCGCCAGGTCGGCGAAGCTCTCCACGGTGTCGCCCCGCTCCACGATATACAGCACGCCCAGCGTGCTGGCCGCCAGCAGCATCACGCCGCCGTCGGTGTTGGCATACAGCGTCGCGCCTAGATTGACCGGCACAGCTAAAATGTCCAGCTCGCCCTTGATGAACTGTGGTGTCAGGTCAGGGGCGGAGGCCGCCATGGTGAACGTGTAGTCGTTGGCGGTCAGCCCCTCCTCCGCGTCGGCAAGCAGCTTGACCATGCCCATGGAGGTAGGCCCCTTCAGCCCGCCCAGCCGTATGGTCACTTTTTCGGTGGGGATGTCCTCCACCGGCGCGGGGTCGTCGCCCCTCGTCTGCCCGCAGGCGGTCATGGACAGTGCCAGCACCAGCGCCAGCACCAGCGAAACGAACTTCTTCATGATGTCAACTCTCCTTTGTGATGATATTGGAATACTGCGTCTTGGCGCTCACGCCCTCCAGCCGCCCCAGCTTGCCGCTCAGGGCGGCGATAGCGTCCTGGGGCGCATCCAGCGCCACGGAGATGATGTTCACGCCCCGGGTGCGGTAGGGCACGCCCATCCGTCCGATGATATAGGGTGCGTACTGATGCAGCAGGTCGTTCAGCGCCGCCACGGAGGCCTCGTTCTCCACGATGATACCGATCAGCGCCACACGTGTCTCCATACGTGTCCCTCCTTTCAGGAAGATCAAAAATTTTTGCAGGAAAATACGGGAGTAAATACAAGTTTTTCAAGCTGCTTTCAAGTTATTTCAAGGCTATTTTCAAGAAAAATGCAGCAAAAAAGCCGTGTCCTGACGACACGGCCACAGCGCCCGCGGCGGCGGGCGAAACGAAAAAACGTATAAAATGTGGGCGCATCTTCCGCCTCAACTCGTGGTTTCGGCGTCAGGAGCTTGGCTGTATTCTATACTTTTCCACCCCAAAAGTCAAGAATAAAGGCCCGTATAGAGATAAAAGGCCCGTATAGAGATAAAAGGACACGGAGAGAGAAGAGGGGGACTTCTCTCTCCGTGTCGTGCCCAAACATGGCGGAGGGCAGGGGGAACCCTCGGGTAGGTCTGTCGGCAAAAGAAACGGTAAAAGTTACCGTATTAGGTGTAATTGTGCGCTTCTTCCTGTCTTTGCTGCATTATATCACGGCGCGTTCCTCCGCGCAAGTGGTTTTTTTATGCATATTTCGACACATTTCGCGCAAAAAATCGCAACTTTAATCAACGAATCTGTCCGCTGCCCCTTGTTCGGATCAGCGAATTTGTCCGCTGCCCCGAACAACATATTTATACGTGCTCAGTTCATCCAGCCCCATCGGCCCGCGTGCGTGTAATTTCTGCGTGGAAATGCCCATTTCGCAGCCCAAACCGAACTCTCCGCCGTCGGTGAAGCGGGTGGAGGCGTTGACGTAGACGGCGGCGCTGTCCACCCCGGCGACGAATATCTCCGCCGCAGCGGCGTTTTCCGTGATAATAGCGTCGCTGTGGCCGGTGGAGTGGGCGGCGATGTGGGCCACAGCCTCATCCACGCTGTCCACCACACGAATGGCTAAAATGTAATCCAAAAACTCTGTATCAAAGTCATTCTCCCCGGCGGGTTTTCCGGGAATGATGGCGGCGGCGCGACGGTCCAGCCGCAGCTCCACCGGGGTCTTGTCCGCGGCGGCGCGGTCTGTCACCAGCCGCCTTTGCAGGCGGGGCAGGAACGCAGCGGCCACGGCGCTGTGTACCAGCAGCACCTCCTCGGCGTTGCAGACGGAGGGACGGCTGGCCTTGGCGTTTTCCACGATGTCCAGCGCCTTGTCCAGGTCGGCATCCGCGTCCACATAGACGTGGCAGATGCCCGTGCCCGTCTCGATGCAGGGGACGGTCGCCCCAGCCACGCAGGCACGGATCAGCCCCGCGCCGCCCCGGGGGATCAGCAGATCCACCACGCCCTTGGCGGTCATGATGTCAGCGGTGGACTGGTGGGTGGTGTCCTCCACGATGTTCAGAATATCCGGGTCGCCGCCGGCGGCGGCCACGCCGCGCTTCAGGGCGGCCACGATGGCGCAGGCGGTGCGGTGGGCCTCCTTGCCGCTGCGGAGGATGCAGGTGTTGCCGGATTTCAGGGCCAGCGCCGCCGCGTCGGAGGTGACGTTGGGGCGGCTCTCATAGATGATGGCCACCAGCCCCAGGGGGACTTGCACCTTTTGAATAACAAGGCCGTTGGGGCGGCGCACCTCCGCCAGCACCCGGCCCGTGTGATCCGGCAGGGCGGCGATGGCGCGGACGCCGTCGGCCATGGCGGCCAGCCGCTTTTCGTCCAAATACAGCCTGTCCAGCATTACGTCGGTGATATGTCCCCGGGCGGCGGCCATATCCTGTGCGTTGGCTTCTAAAATTTCCGGCGCGGCGGCCAGCAGGCTGTCCGCCATGGACAGCAGCAGCGCATCCTTGGCCGCACGGTCGGCGGACGCCAGGGAGGCCCTGGCAGCGCGGGTCTTTTTACACAGCTCCAGCGTGGTCATTTCTCACGCCTCCTTTGCCAAAAATCGAGTGCCCACGGGCTTGCCCGCCACGATGTCGTAGAGCAGGGCGGGCTTTGCGCCGTTGGCGATGACCATTTCGCACCCGGCCTCGGTGACGATGCGGGCCGCCTTCAGCTTGGTGGCCATGCCGCCTGTGCCCAAAGTGCTGCCGCTGCCGCCGCCCAGGGCCATGATGCTCTCGTCCAGGTGCTCCACGGTGGGGATGAGCCTGGCGGCGGGGTCGCGGTGGGGGTCGCCGTCATACAGCCCGTCAATGTCACTGAGCAGGATCAGCAGGTCGGCGTGCACCGCCGCCGCCACGATGGCGGACAGGGTGTCGTTCTCGCCGATGGTGTTGTCCACGCCCACCTCATCGGTGGCCACGGTGTCGTTTTCGTTGATGACCGGCAGCGCCCCCAGCTCCAGCAGGCGGAAGATGGTGTTCCGCATATTGCGGCTGCGCTGCTCGCTGCGGACGTCCTCGCCGGTGAGCAGCACCTGAGCCACGGTGTGGTTATACTCGTTGAACAGCTTGTCGTAGGTATACATCAGCTCGCACTGGCCCACGGCGGCAGCGGCCTGCTTGGTGGGCATATCCTTGGGCCGCCCGGGCAGATTCAGCTTACCCACGCCCATGCCGATCGCGCCGGAGGACACCAAAATGATCTCGTTGCCGGCGTTTTTCAGGTCACTGAGCACCTTGCACAGCGCCTCCATCCGCTGGATATTCAGCCGCCCGGTGGCGTGGGCCAGAGTGGACGTGCCGACTTTGACGGTGATACGCATAGAAGAACCCCCCTTGGGAAAGATATTTTGGTTATTATACTACCGAACGGGTCTGTTGAAAAGAAAAATTTTCCTTGACAGAGATGCACTGTTATGATATGTTAAGTGTACTAATACACATAATACACTTGGTACACCTCGGAAAGGAGTGATGCGATATGGTGGTGCTGGATCACCGGGATGCAAGGCCGCTGTATTTGCAGGTGAAGGACAGTCTGCGGCGGATGATGCTGACGGGGCTGCTTGCGCCGGGGGAGAAGCTGCCCTCGGTACGTGCCTTGGCCACACAGCTGGCCATCAACCCCAACACCATCCAGCGGGCCTACGGTGAGCTGGAGACAGAGGGCTACGTCTACTCCGTCAGCGGCAGGGGCAGCTTCGTGGCGGGGACAGACAGCGGGCAGGCCCAGCGCATCCGGGAGCTGACGGAGCAGCTGAAGCCGCTGCTGGAGGAGCTGAAGGCGCTGGGCTACACGCAGCAATCGCTGGAGGCTTTGTGGGAAGGAGGAAATGACCATGCTTGAGGTAAAAAACGCAGTCAAGACGTTTGACGGCTTCCGGGCGCTGGACGGGCTGACCATGACCGTGCCCAAGGGGGCGGTATACGGACTGGTAGGCCCAAACGGTGCAGGCAAGTCCACCATCATCCGCCATTTAGCGGGCATTTACCGGCAGGACAGCGGCGAGGTGCTGCTGGACAGCCAGCCGGTGTATGAGAACACGGAGGCCAAGCGGCGCATGGCCGTCATCGGTGATGACTGGTACTATTTCCCCCAGGCGGGCATTAAGGAAATGGCGAAATTCTACGCCGGTATCTACCCCGCCTTCAGCTGGGAGCGGTACGAGAAGCTGAAGCAGGTATTTCCGCTGGACGAGAAGATGATGCTGCGGCGGATGAGCAAGGGTATGCAGAAGCAGGCGGCCTTTTGGCTGACGGTGTGCTGTATGCCGGAGTATCTCATCCTGGACGAGCCGGTGGACGGTCTCGACCCGGTGATGCGGCGGCAGGTGTGGTCGCTGCTGCTGGGCGACGTGGCGGAGCGGGGCACGACGGTGCTGGTGTCCAGCCACAACCTGCGGGAGCTGGAGGACGTGTGCGACCATGTGGGCATCCTGAACCACGGAAAGGTGCTGCTGGAGCGCAGTCTCAGCGATTTGCAGGACAACACGGTGAAATTGCAGGTGGCCTATCAGGGCGTTACCGAGCCGGTGCTGCCGGCGGAGCTGAACATCCTGCACCGCAGTCATGTGGGCCGGGTGTATACCTATATCGTCCGGGGCAGCAGCCAGGAGATCCTGCGCCGGATGCAGATCACCGAGCCGGTGCTGCTGGAGTCCATTCCGCTGACGCTGGAGGAGATATTCATTTATGAGCTGGGAGGTGTGGAGTATGCCGCGAAAGACATCCTTCTGTAACAGGGCGCTGCTGCGCAGCGATGTAAAGCGCTACTGGCCGCTGCTGTTTCTGTACGTGGCCGTGTGGGTCATGATCCTGCCTCTGCCCATTTTGCAGGCGGGCCGGTGGATGGTCAGCGCAGAGCAAATACAGGGCGAGATACACAACACCATCTATAACGCGCTGTTCGGCTCTATCGTCATGGCGCTGCTCTTCGGCTGCCTGACGGCTATGGCGGTGTGGTCGTATCTGATGACCACCCGCGCCGTCGGTCTGCTGCACGCGCTGCCCGTCACCCGGACGGAGCAGTTCCTGAGCCACAGCATCGCCGGACTGGGAATGCTGACAGTGGGCAACGTGTTCATTTTCCTGCTCAGCGCGGCCTGCTGCGCCGGGCGGAGCTACGTGGACTGGGCCATACTGGGCGCGTGGCTGCTGCTGACGGAGCTGATGGAGCTGTTCTTCTTCGCACTGGCCTCCCTGTGCGCCATGGCCACCGGCTGGCTGCTGGCCATTCCGGTGCTGTACGGCGCGGTGAACACCATCGCCATATTGCTCCATGCGGTGGTGCAGGCCATGGCCAACATCTTCTACTACGGCTATTACACGACCGGACCGGCGAAGGCGGTGATGTGGCTGACGCCGGTGGGCCGTATCTGGACGGCCATCGGAGACGACACCAGCTACTGGATCACCGCGGATGGCCGGGTGTCCCCGGAGTATCTGGAGGAGGGCTGGCGGGTCATACATCTTTCTCCGGCGGCCTACACCACCTGCGTCATCTATGCCGTGGTGGGACTGGTGCTGCTGGCGCTGGTGTGGTGGCTGTATCAGAAGCGGCCCAGCGAGAGCGCCGGCGACGCCATGGCCTTCCGCTGGCTGCGGCCCATCGCCCGGTGGATCATCGGTCTGTGCGGCGGCTGGGGCTTGGGATTGTTCCTGCACTACGCGGTGCTGTATAACAGCAATTTGACGCAGCTGCTCATCTGCCAGGTGATCCTGGGTGTGATCTGCTTCTTCGCGGCGCAGATGCTGCTGCAAAAGAAGTTCCGCATCTTCAACAAGCGCTGGTGGCTGGAGACGGCGGCCATGGTGCTGGTGCTGGCGGCGGTGACGGTGTGCGTGAAGCTGGACTTTACTGGCTATCAGCACCGCGTGCCGGACGCAGATGATGTGACCGAGGTGCGCTGCACGGGCGTGGTGGATCTCACCGCCGACGACCCGGAGACCATTGAGACGGTGGTGGCGCTGCACCGGGCCATTTTGGCCCAGCATGACGCGGGCATCACGCCGGAGGACTCCTACCCCGCCTCCGCCACTCTCCCCGGCGAGCCGGTGGTGTCCGTGGTGTCCAACGAAGATTTGGTGATCCGCTATCTGCGGCTGACGTACACGCTGCGGGACGGCACAGAGCTGCGGCGGAACTATCAGGCGTTCGTGTCCGCCGGGACGGACGTGTACCGGCTGATGACGGAGCTGGCCAACAGCCGCGACAACCTGCTGGGGCTGACGGGACTGCAATGGCTGGAACGGCACGGCGGCGCGGACGCCATCACCGGCGGGTATATCTCCCGCTACCGGGATGGTGCATACGCGGCGCTGACGGCCCAGCAGGCCAAGGAGCTGGTGCGGCTTATCTACGCGGACGTGGACAGTGCCGCCAACGCCATCGATGTGCTGGACAACGACAAGGGGCTGTACGGCCCGAACGGCGTGGAGCAGAGCATCAGCCTGTATCTGACGCCGCTCGAGGGCGAGACGCGGGACATCTCGCTGGATCTGCCCCTGTTCTGCACCCGGGCGTGGGAGTTCGTGAACGGGCTGGAGTTCGACGTGCCGGTGGACGGCGAACCGTATTACGAGGACATCATTGTGAAGGACTACCTGGATTGAGAAAAAGCGGGAAGGGCGGCGCGATGCGCCGCCCTTCCTGCTTTTTGGGGAGAGAGTATGGGAGATGATCACTCGTTGATACCATCGATTGACAAGGGCAAGCACGGTTTTGACGGGCAGAAATGCGCCCATACTGCGTCAAGCCCCTTGGCAATACGGCAAGTATTACCTGCGGGTCTTTTCTTGTCTGGACACATTTCTGCTCCGACAAAACTGCTCGCACCTGCCAGCGATGTATTTTCGAGTGATTTTTGGTTTTTGAGACGCGGACTTGCTGGCGCAAGCCAAGGCGAAAAGGGCAAAAAGCGCCGGAAAGACACGCTGTCAGGCGTGTTTGCCCTTGTTAATCGATGGTATAGTTATCGAAATAGCCCTGGATGTAGACGATGGGCGTGCCCTTGTCGCCGCTGCCGCTGGTCAGGTCGCACAGCGAACCGATCAGGTCGGTGAGGTTGCGGGGGGTCGTGCCCTCAGACACCATGCTGCCCACCAGGGACTGCCTGGCGTCCTTGGCCTTGATCTTCTCGGAGATGGCCTTTTGCAGCGCCTCGCCTTTCAGGTCGGCAAAGTCCTTGTCCGCCAGGTATTTCAGCTTCAGCTCGTTGGGCGTACCCACCAGGCCGGCGGTGTAGCCGGGGGCGACCACAGGGTCGGCCAACTCCCAGATCTTACCGGCGGGGTCTTTGAACGCGCCGTCGCCGTAGACCATGGCCTCGATGCGCTTGCCGGTGGCATCGCACATGGCCTGGCCGATGGCCTCCGCCACGGACTTGGCGTCCCGGGGGAACAGCTTCACACGGTCGTCGTCGGCCTTGTTGCTGCCCAGCAGGCCGTACTGGGGGTTGTAGCCGCTGCCGTCCACGGACGCGGTCAGCAGGTCGTCCAGGCCCAGCACCACCTTCGCCCCGGCGGCGGTGAGCAGACGCTTGCTGCGCTTGCGGGTGTGGATGTCGCAGCAGATGACGGCATCGGTGTAGTCCAGCACCGCCTGCACCCGGTTGGCAAACACGATCTCCGCCTCCGCGCCGGCCTCCTCGATGATGGACTTGTAGTAGTCCACATAGTCCACGCCGGTGAAGGGATGGATCACCGAGCCGAAGGCCTCGCGGAATTGGGCCAGGCTCAGCACGTCGTGCCAGGGGTCGATGCCCGCCTCGTCCAGCTGATCCAAAGACACCAAATGGTTGCCCACCTCATCGGAGGGATAGCTCAGCACCAGCACCACCTTCTTCACGCCCAAAGCGATGCCCCGCAGCAGCAGGGAGAAGCGGTTGCGGCTCAGAATGGGGAACGTGACGCCTACGGTCGCGCCGCCGGTCTTGCCCTTCACATCGGCGGCGATCTGCTCGCAGGTGGCGTAGTTGCCCTGGCAGCGGGCCACCACGGACTCGGTGACGGCCACCACGTCGCCGTCGCGGGCGGCGATGTCGTTCTCCCGCAGGGCGTTCAAAACGGTGTCCACCGTGGTCTTGACGATGTCATCGCCCTGGCGGAAGATGGGTGCGCGAACGCCCCGGACAACAGTGCCTAAAGTTCTGCTCATAGTAACAGCTCCCCAATCATCGTAGTATCAGGCGCGGCCCAGCCGCACAACAGGTGACAGTATACCACATTCTCACCATAAGTAAAATACAGAAATCTAATGTCCGCGTTTCGCTGCACTAATGCTTCTCGATGAATTTCCTCTTGCTTTTTCAGAAGAAACGTGTATAATAGCAGAGTAGCCGCGCTCCGCGGCGGAAAAGTGCATATCCGGGCTTGTAGCTCAGCTGGGAGAGCGTTCGGTTCGCATCCGAGAGGTCGAGGGTTCGAATCCCTTCAGGTCCACCAAAAATAAACCACCCGCAAGGGTGGCTTTATTTTTGTCGTGGGCCTAGGGATTCGAGGTTTATGCCCCGGAGGGGTAAATCCCTTCAGGTCCACCAAACAGGTATTGGACGAACACCTATTTCTTCAGCGGCGGTTTCGCCGTGAAGTGTTCGCTCTGATCCACAACAGAAAAGCGCTGTCTTGGAAGTGATTCCGAGACGGCGCTTTTTCTATATTTCTGAAGCGTTCTAAAACATTATCGAAGCAAGGAGCGATAATAATGCCACTGCATTTGAAATGCGATACTACGGCAGCGATGTCTATGACGCGGCGCAGGCCATCTACAACGGCGAGGCGTTCGGTGTCGGCACAGAGGGAGACGGCGTGCTGCTGCTCCTGAGTATGTGGGATCGCAGCTAGCGCGACCCGAAGAAAAAACCTCCGACTCAGTCGGAGGTTTTTTCCTTATTCCCCGTACCGCCGGCGGTACAGCAGCTGCTTCGCCGCCTTCTTCGCCTCCGGCACATAGCCCTTTCCGTCGATGACCTGCTGCAGCTTCTCGTCCGAATACTCCCGGAAGTTATACATGAACCGCCCCACCGGGTCGGTGATGGCCTGCTCCTCTGCCTGCCGCTTCTCAAATTCCTCCAACGGCGACGGCGGCGCAAACATCGCCACATACCGGCACACCTCGCAGGTGTAGATCAGCACCTTTATGTGCCGCTCCATGACGGGCAGACTGGGGTCATCCACCGCGGTCAGATAGCTGGCACACCGCGGCGGCATCATTCTCCCGCCGCACAGGGGGCACTGCTTCGCCTCAAGTCCCATCGCTCCGCTCCTTTCTCCGTCAGAACTCCGGCGCGTCCGGCGTCTTATGATACAGCAGCGGCTTGCCCTCCGCGTCCACCAGCACCGTCAGCCCGCCGGAGTTGACCGCAGCGTGGTAGAGATACTGCACGCCGGTCTGCGTGTCCACCAGCACCTCGTTGCTGCTGATAAAGGTGCTCTCCCCCATGACCTTGATAAAGCGCTGTTCCGTCTTTGCCATAGCTTACGCCTCCTTGCCGTCCTCCACCAGCATCTTGGCGCTGGCGGCCAGTCCGGCCAGCCCCTGGATCTCGCTGGGGATGATGAGCTTCGTGGCCTTGCCGTCCGCCACCTTCCCCAGCGCCTCCAACGCCTTCAGCTTGATGACCTGGTCGTTGGGCGCGTTCTCGTTCAGCAGGCGCATGGAGTCCGCCAGTGCCTGCTGCACCTTCAGGATGGACTGGGCCTCGGCCTCGGCGGCCATGATCTTTGCCTGCTTCGCCGCGTCCGCCTGCAACAGCACCGACTGCTTCTCGCCCTCGGCGATGAGCACCTTGCTGGCCTTTTCGCCCTCGGCCTGCAAAATGGACTCCCGGCGCTCCCGCTCGGCCTTCATCTGCTTCTCCATGGCGTTCTGGATCTCGCGGGGCGGCAGGATGTTCTTCAGCTCCACCCGGTTCACCTTGATGCCCCAGGGGTCGGTGGCCTCGTCCAGAATAGAGCGCATCTTGGCGTTGATGGTGTCGCGGCTGGTCAGCGACTGATCCAGCTCCAGCTCGCCGATGATGTTACGCAGCGTGGTGGCCGTCAGGTTCTCGATGGCGCTCATGGGATACTCCACGCCGTAGGTATACAGCTTGGGGTCGGTGATCTGAAAATAGATGACCGTGTCGATCTGCATGGTCACGTTGTCCTTGGTGATGACCGGCTGGGGATCAAAATCCGCCACCTGCTCCTTCAGGCTGACCTTCTTCACCACCCGCTCAATAAACGGCAGCTTGAAGTGCAGACCCACGCCCCACACGCTGTGGAACGCGCCCAGGCGCTCCACCACGTAGGCCTTGGACTGCTGCACGATCTGAATACAGCTGACGATCACCGCCAGGATCAGGATCACGAGAATGATGATGGCAATAGTTCCGGGTGTAGGCATAGTAGTTCCTCCTTATTTCTTTTATATGAATTGTGTATTCCGACGTATTGATGTCATTGCGAGGGCGCACCGCGCCCGTGGCAATCCGTTTTTCTTTTTATGTCTCCGATGGTCTCTTTTCTTTCCGTAGGGGCGGACGACTCTGTCCGCCCTAACACCGCGCAGCGGTGTCATTCCGAGACCAGTCCGCAGACTGGTCGTGGGAATCCGTCCTCTTTTTTTGCCTCCGGCGGGGTACTTTTGCCATCAGCGGCAAAAGTACCCAAAAACGCCGTTCAAACCTACGGTTTGAAAATCCCTTGCGCGGCTTCACTTATTCGTTATCTCGCTGGAATAAGCCACGCGAACGCTGTGCCGTGCAAATTTCATCTAAATGTTGCATTGTCTCTGCTTCTCTTTTCGCTGCCGCTTTTGCTCTGAAATATAGGCGCACCAGCTTCTACCGTGACTGAGGTCAGCGGCAGCGGCGCAGACGCAGAGACGATCCTTTTATCCGCACGACAAAGCTAAATCCCCGTGACCGTGCGGTGCAAGCCACCGATAAGCTCAGAACATAGCGCGCAGGAAGTCTTGAAACCTTTGGTTTCAAGCAGACCTTTTGGTCACTTTTGGGGCTGCGGCCAAAAGTGACCCGCGCCGGGGCGCGGAATGTCCCCTTGCCGCTGCTGAAAGAAAAGAGGCCGCCGGAGGCAAATAAAGAAACTTTACACGTCCTTTTTCCGCTTATGCTTCCTCACCAAATGTACGATCCGCGCCACCACGCCCACAAACACGGCGGCCAGCCCGCCCATCACATACGGCATATCAGCACTCCTTTTCCACGTACAGCTTTACGCCCTCCATCCGCAGGATGCGTACCATCTCGCCCGGCTCGATGACGCTGCCGTTGTCGCTCCGGGCCGTCCAGGTCTTTCCGTCTATATAGACGGCGCCGGTGGGCACGTCGTTGTCAATGCGCTCCGTCACCCGTGCCACGCCGCCCAGTACCCGGTCGGCGTTGGTGGGCTTGATGTCCTTTTTCAGCAGCTTCGTCACCAGCGGCCTTGTCGCCGCCAGCGCCGCCACCGACACCGCGAAGAACAGCACCAGCTGTAACCACAGCGGCCCGCCGCACACGGCGGCGATCAGCGCGGCCACGCTGCCCAGCACGAACCAGATGGATGTCAGCCCGGCGGTGGCGGCCTCCACCACGCCGAACACGATGATGGCCGCGATCCATACCGTTGTCGCCATATCCGAATCTCCTCCTTTCAGGAACAGGCCGATGATGCCCGCCAGGGCGGCCACGCCCAGCAGCACCCCTGCGGCCAGCCACTTGTTTTTGGGGGACAGGTTTGTCAGAAACGCGGTGAACGCGCCCTGCAGCGTGGGATGGGGCAGATCGGGCGCTTTCGCCGTCTCCGCCGCCTCCGCCGCTGCGCCCGTCGGCACTTCCTCGGCAAACAGCGTATCCAGCGTCACGTGGTAGCGGTTGCAGATGTAGATGATCTTCTCCATCTCCGGGAAGCCCCGCCCGCTCTCCCATTTGCTCACCGCCTGCCGCGACACGCACAGCTCCTCGGCGAATTGCTCCTGGGTCAGCCCGGTTTGGCGGCGCACCGCCGCCAGCTGTTGGCCAAATGACATACCGTTCCTCCTCGTCTCTTGTGATCTCAGTATAGCCGTTCCCGGCCAAAAGTCTATCATCTTGAAGTTGCGCCGCCGGTTTTTCCCGGTTTTTCTCCGCAACCTCAGGTTTACATCTCCCATTATAGCCGATACCCGCCGAAAAAGCCACCCAAAAAATCAGGTTGCGCCCCGCCCCAACTTACGGTATACTCTTTGTATGGGCGGACGACCCTGTCCGCCCTCACACCGCGCAGCGGTGTCATTCCGAGCCAGTCCGCAGACTGGCGTGGGAATCCGTCCCCCGCGCCCGTAGGCGCGGAACACTCCATCGTAAACTTCACCCACACCGAGGTACATTTATATGATCACTTACGTCATCCCCTGCCTGCTGGGCCTGGAAAAACTGGTATCCGACGAGGTCAAGCGTCTGGGCCTTTCCGATGTCCAGGCGGAAAATGGCCGCGTCCTCTGCCAGGGCGCTTGGGCGGACTGCGCCCGCCTCAACGTGAACCTGCGCTGCGGCGCACGGGTCATCGCCGTGCTGGCCCGCTTCCCCGCCCGCAGCTTCGAGGAGCTGTTCCAGGGCACGAAGGCCGTGGCCTGGGAGGAATACCTGCCCCTGGACGCCGCCTTCCCCGTGAAGGGCTACTCCATCAACTCCCAGCTCCACGCCGTCCCCGCCTGTCAGAGCATCATCA
This sequence comes from uncultured Clostridia bacterium, assembly GCA_945878665.1. Lineage (GTDB taxonomy): Bacteria > Bacillota > Clostridia > Oscillospirales > Oscillospiraceae > Vescimonas. The sequence goes on from CAMDUN010000039.1 coordinate 15,297, forward strand.
AAAAGGCGGTGGTGAACCGCATGGCCGCCCACTACGGCGTATCCCAGCTCCCGGAGACGGGGACGAAGCATCAGATCCGCTTCTCCATCATGAAGGACGATGTGGCCATCGGCCTGGACACCTCTGGCGAGGGCCTGTATAAGCGTGGCTACCGCGCCGTGGGCGTGGAAGCGCCCCTGCGGGAGACGCTGGCGGCGGCGCTGGTGACGCTGAGCCGCTACCGGGGCAAAGACCCGTTCTGCGACCCGTTCTGCGGCAGCGGCACCATCCCCATCGAGGCCGCCCTCATCGCCAAAAACCGCGCCCCCGGCCTGGACCGCCGGTTCGATGCCCAGAAGTGGGCCTTCCTGCCCTCGGAGTGCTGGCTGGACGCGGCGGACGAGGCCCAGGACAAGGAGTTCCACGGCCACTATGATATATGGGGCGGCGACATCGACCCCCGGGCCATCGACATCGCCCGTGACAACGCCCGCAAGGCCGGCGTGGACGACTGCATCCGCTTCGAGGTGGCGGATGCCGCCCGCTTCCACCGTGACAGCCCCTACGGCCAGCTGGTCACCAACCCGCCCTACGGCGAGCGGCTGCTGGAGCGGCAGGAGGCGGAGGCGCTGTACCGCACCTTCGGCAAGGCGTGGCGCACCCTCCCCGCCGGATGGCGGACGCTGGTGCTGTCCAGCCACACGGAGTTCGAGCGCTGCTTCGGCAGACCGGCGGACAAAAGGCGCAAGCTCTACAACGGCATGATCAAGTGCGATGTTTTCATGTACGGCGCACACCTGTAATCGTCTGAACATAAATTTAAACTTTGTTCACTTTCTTTATAAGAAATACTGCTACAATACATCTATTGCATTCAAGTTTATATAAGAAATTTCTACCCGAAATTTCGCTAGGAGGCAGCCTCTGTGAAGCATATTTTCATCATAAATCCCACGGCGGGCAAGTCGGACAGCCGGCAGAACATCTATGATATGGCCGATGAACTGCGCCACCGGCACGGCCTGGACGTCCACTGCATCCTGACAAAAAAGCAGGGCCACGCCACGGAGCTGGCCCAAAAGCTGTGCGAAAGCGGCGAGGATCTGCGCTTTTACGCCTGCGGCGGCGACGGCACGGTAAACGAGGTGGCCAACGGCATCATCGGCTACGACAACGCCGCCATGACCGTCATCCCCG
>CAMDUN010000040.1:0-15548 GCA_945878665.1 uncultured Clostridia bacterium
GTCGCTTCGCTCCACGCACGCCTTGCAAGGCAAGGCTTTGCGCGACATTTGATCTTATTCGAGGCGGGCTTTGCCCCCTCGAGCTCCCCCTGCGTAAATGAACCGCTGACCCCATAGAGAGGGTTTATCGACAAGCTGAGGCGGGCAGGTCATTTGACCTGCCCGCCTTGGGCTTTGCCGGAAAGCCCGCGCTTTATTCCTTCACCTGCTTCATGGACAGGCTGATGCGTTTTTTCTTCTCGTCCACGTCCAGCACCACCACCTTTACGATGTCCCCCACGGACACCACCTCGGAGGGGTGCTTGATGAACTTATTGCAGACCTGGGAGATGTGCACCAGGCCGTCCTGGTGCACGCCGATGTCCACGAACACGCCGAAGTCGATGACGTTCCGCACCGTGCCGGTGAGGGTCATGCCCGGCTTCAGGTCCTTCATGTCCAGCACATCGGTGCGGAGGATGGGCGCGGGCAGGTCGTCCCGCAGGTCGCGGCCCGGCTTGACCAGTTCCTTCACCACGTCCCGCAGGGTGGGCACGCCTACGGACAGCTTCTCCGCCACCTGCGCCTCGCCCATGGCCTGCACCTTCTGCATCAGCTGGGCCACCGCGCCGCGGCGTACGTCATCATCGGTGTAGCCGCACAGGGCCAGCAGCCCCTCGGCGGCCTGATAGCTCTCCGGGTGGACGCCGGTGTTGTCCAGCACGTTTTTGCTCTCCGGCACGCGGAGGAAGCCGGCGCACTGCTCAAACGCCTTGGGGCCCAGCTTGGGGACCTTCAGCAGCTTTTTGCGGTCGGGGAACACGCCGTTGGCCTCCCGGTAGGCCACGATGCTTTTGGCGGTGGCGGCGTTCAGCCCGGACACGTAGGTCAGCAGACTGGCGGAGGCGGTGTTTACGTCCACGCCCACGGCGTTGACGCAGTCCTCCACCACGCCGGTCAGCGCCTCGTCCAGCCGCTTTTGGGGCATATCGTGCTGGTACTGCCCCACGCCGATGGACTTGGGGTCGATCTTCACCAGCTCCGCCAGCGGGTCTTGCAGCCGCCGGGCGATGGAGATGGCGCTGCGGAGGTTCACATCGTAGTCAGGAAATTCCTCCGCCGCCAGCTTCCCGGCGGAATAGACGGACGCACCGGCCTCGTTGACGATCATATAGCTCGCCCCCGGAACGCCGTGCAGCAGCTCCACCGTCATCTGCTCCGTCTCCCGGCTGGCCGTGCCGTTGCCGATGGCGATGTGGGTCACGCCGTGCTTTTTGCACAGGGCCGTCAGCTTGGTGATAGCCTCCCTTTTCTGCCGCTCGCCGTAGGTGGGATACACCACCGTGGTGTCCAGCACCTTGCCCGTGCCGTCCACCACCGCCACCTTGCAGCCGTGGGCGTAGCCGGGGTCGAGGCCCATGGTCACGTGACCCTTTACCGGCGGCTGGAGCAGCAGCGGCTTCAGGTTCAGCGCGAACTGACCGATCGCCCCTTCGCAGGCGCTTTCGGTGAGGGTGCTGCGGGCCTCCCGCTCCAGGGAGGGATAGATGAGCCGGTCGTAGGCATCCTCGCAGGCTGATTTGATGAACTCCATGGCCCGCGAGCCGGGCTTTACCACCGCCCGCCGCAGCGTGGGCAGCGCCGCGTCACGGTCCAGCAGCACGGTGGCGGTGAGGAAGCCCTCCTTTTCGCCCCGGTCGATGGCCAGCACCTGGTGGCCCGCCAGCTTGGGCAGGGTCTGCTCGAAGTCGTAGTACAGCCGGTAGACACTGTCCTCCTCCTTGGCGGCGGCGCTTTTCAGCCGACCCTGGCGCATGAGAAGTCCACGCAGCGTCTTGCGGATGGCCGCGTCGTCGGAGATGATCTCCGCGATGATGTCGTTTGCCCCCTGCAATGCGTCCGCTGCCGTCTCCACGCCTTTTTCCGGGTCGATATACCCGGCGGCGGCCTCCGCCGGGTCGGGGCAGTCCGCCGCCTGGGCCAGCAGCAGCTCCGCCAGCGGCGCAAGGCCCTTCTCCCGGGCCACGGTGGCACGGGTGCGGCGCTTCTGCTTGTAGGGCCGGTACAGATCCTCCACCTCCGCCAGCGTGGCGGCGTTTTCGATGGCGGCGGCCAGCTCGTCGGTGAGCTTGCCCTGCCCGTCGATGGCGGCCAGCACCTCCTCCCGGCGCTTGGCCAAATTACGCAGGTAGCGCAGGCGATCCTCCAGCTTCCGCAGGGCGGTGTCGTCCATCGCGCCGTGGAGTTCCTTGCGGTAGCGGGCGATGAAGGGGATGGTGTTGCCCTCGTCCAGCAGGGCGATGACGTTTTCCACGTGGCGCAGGGGCTTGTCCAGCTCCCGGGCCAGCAGCTCGGCGATAGCAGGCATAGGGACGGTTCTCCTTTCAGAAAGCTGTGACCGCGCTTTGCGCGGTCACAGGTGTGTTTACTTGTGGTACAGGGATTTTACCTCGTAGCGCGGCTCGCAGCTCACGTTGATGCCCAGCCGCTTGTAGAGCTTGGCGTCCTCCTCTGAGGTGATGACGGAGAAGTGCGCGTCGCAGCCCCGCAGGTTCTTCAGCTGGGCCTGCACCATGGCCGCCAGCGGGTTGGTCAGCCCGGAGATGGCCAGCGCGATGAGCACCTCGTCGGAGTGCAGCCGGGGGTTGCGGTGGCCCAAACTCTCGGTCTTGAGAGTGCTGATAGGCTCGATGACAGAGGCGGGGATCAGCTCCAGCTTGTGGTCGATGCCCGCCAGCTTCTTCAGCGCGTTCAGCAGCAGCGCGGCGGACGTGCCCAGCAGAGCGGAGGTCTTGCCGGTGACGACGCTGCCGTCCGGCAGCACCATCGCCCCGGCGGGCTTGCCGGTGGCCTCGGCCTTGGCCAGGGAAGCCGCCACGGCGGGGCAGATGTCCGGCGTGACGCCGGCCTGCTGCATCACCAGCTCCAGCTTCCGTACCACGCACTCGTCGGCCTGACCCTTCAGCCGCTCCACGCACCCGGCGTAGTACCGCCGCAGGATCTCCATGCGGCTGGCCTGGCAGCACGCCTCGTCATCCACGATGGCGAAGCCCGCCATGTTTACGCCCATGTCCGTGGGGGACTTGTAAGGGCACTCGCCCTGGATCTTGCGGAACATGGCCGCCAGCACCGGGAATATCTCCACGTCCCGGTTGTAGTTCACCGTGGTCTCGCCGTAGGCCTCCAGGTGGAACGGGTCGATCATGTTCACGTCGTTCAAATCGGCGGTGGCGGCCTCGTAGGCCAGGTTCACAGGGTGCTTCAGGGGCAGATTCCAGATGGGGAACGTCTCGTACTTGGCGTACCCGGCGGAGATACCCCGGCGGTGGTCGTGATACAGCTGGCTCAGGCAGGTGGCCATTTTGCCGCTGCCCGGGCCGGGAGCTGTGACCACCACGATGGGGCGGGTGGTCTCGATATACTCGTTCTTGCCCAGCCCGTCGTCGGACACGATGTGGGCCACGTCGGAGGGATACCCGGCGATGGGGTAGTGCTTGTAGCTCTTTACGCCCAGGGCGGACAGCCGCTTGATAAAGGCGTCCGCCGCCGGCTGGCCGGCGTACTGGGTGATGACCACGCTGCCCACATAGAAGCCCTGGCCGCGGAACACGTCCATCAGCCGCAGCACGTCCTCATCGTAGCCGATGCCCAGGTCGCCCCGCATCTTGTTCTTCTCGATGTCGTTGGCGCAGATGGCCACCACGATCTCCACATCGTCCTTCAGTGTCCGCAGCATACGGATCTTGCTGTCGGGCTGGAAGCCGGGCAGCACCCGGGAGGCGTGGTAGTCATCGAACAGCTTGCCGCCGAACTCCAGATACAGCTTTCCGCCGAACTGGGCCAGCCGCTCCGTGATGTGCTGGGCCTGCAGGCGCAGGTATTTGTCGTTATCAAAGCCGAGCTTCACCTGTGATCTCCCCTATCTCTTGTCAAATTCCTGGCTATTATACTACATATTGTGGCCGGAGGAAAGACCAAACGCCGGGTAAAATGTCACGAACTTTCGCCCCATATTTTGGCGAAAGCCACCGTTGCAATTTGACAGCGAAGGGGATATACTAAAGAATACACCCCTATTGACAGGAGGACAGCGATGCGATTTCATGTGGTGTGGCGCAAGAGCCACGAGCCGGAGGAGGCCTATCGGGACTTCTTCGAGACCAACGACATTTACGAGGCCAAGGATTTTGCCATGCGCCTGGCCTTTGACGAGACGAACTGCGTGTTCGTCCGGGACGAGCAGCGGGATGAGATCGTCCGGGACTTCGATGCGGAGATATACCGCCAGTAAAATACGGGAAGAAACCACTCACCTCCGGCCATACTATGGCCGGAGGTGAATTTTTTATGTCTAGAAAAGACGAGGGCTTTCCTTACGATGCCACGCCGGACGTACACCACTTCAGCGGCGTGCCGGAGAGCTGCTTCGACATGGTGAATATGTACGGCACGTACAACATCCAGCCCACCAGCGACACGGAGAACCGTTTTCCCCTCATCGCGCCGGGACTGCCGAAAAAGCTGCGGGATATGCACATCGGCAAGGACGATCTGTGACAAGCATAAAAGCGGCGGGCAAGGCCCGCCGCTTCAGGCTGTCGAAAAAGCCTTTGGCTCTTTCGACAGCCTGAACTAATGTCGTTATTTTTGTGCCGCCTTGCAAGACAAGGCTTTGCGCGACATTTGATCTGATTCGAGGCGGGCTTTGCCCCCTCGAGCTCCCCCTGCGTAAATGAACCTCTGACCACATAGAGAGGGTTTATCGGCAAGCATAAAAGTATGCCGCATTGTCATGCTGTCATGACAGTGTGCAAAAACTCGAACATTTCTGCCATAAAAAAGCCGGATGTTTTAGCCATTTAAAGCACAGCTCGGTACAATGCACAAATAATTGTTATAAATTTGTCAACTCGCATAATTGACGCTTTTTTCACAAACCCGTATAATATAAATAAACTGGTAAGACCAGTGGCGTATTGCTGCGCCGCTGACACTCTGATAACGATAAGGAGCGTTTCATGTATACCTTAGGCATCGACATCGGCAGCACCACATCGAAGTGCGCCGTGATACAGGATGGGACGAAGCTGACAGCCACCAGCCTCCAGACCGGCGGCCTGGGCACAGGCGGGCCGGAGGACGCGCTGGCGGAGCTGTGGAGCTCCAGCGGCCTGACGGCATCGGATATGGCCCGCACCATCGTCACCGGCTACGGACGGAAGAACTACGAGGGCGCGGACGGCGAGATCAGCGAGCTGACGGCCCACGCTTTGGGCGGGCGGTTTGTGTTCCCCGACTTGCGGACGGTCATCGACATCGGCGGACAGGACGCCAAGGTCATCGCTCTGTCCCCCTCCGGCAAGATGGTGAACTTCGTGATGAACGACAAGTGCGCCGCCGGAACGGGCCGGTTTTTGGACGTGATGGCCTCTATCCTGCGGCTGGACGTGGACGACCTGGACACCGAGGCCGCCAAATCCGCCGCCCCGGCATCTATCTCCAGCACCTGCACCGTGTTCGCCGAGAGCGAGGTTATCAGCCAGCTGGCCAACGGCGTCAAGCGGCCTGACCTGGTGGCGGGCATCTGCCGCAGCGTGGCCAGCCGCGTGGCGGCCCTGGCCCGGCGGGCGGGTGTGACGGAGCAGGTGTGCCTCTCCGGCGGCGTGGCCCGGAACGACGCCGTCCGTCAGGCGCTGAGCGAGGAACTGAATGTGCCCGTGGCCGTCGATCCCCTGGCCCAGTATTTCGGGGCGATCGGCGCGGCGCTGTGGGCGTATAAAGAAGTAAGCAAGTGAAAAGATGGAGATCACTTACTATATATAATGTGAGGAGCGAGGAGGAACGAAAATGGCAGAAGAAGTGAAGAAAGCACCCAAGCCGGTGGACGTGAACTCCGCCAAGTACAAGCTGGGCAAGATCGCGGCGGACGCCTATGTGGACGCCATCGAGGCCAAGAAGCGGGGCGAGAAGGTGGCCTGGGTATCCAGCAACTTCCCCGTGGAGATCCCGGAGACCATGGGCATCGCCACCGTGTACCCGGAGAACCAGGCCGCCGGCATCGCCGCCCGCGGCGCGGGCACGAGAATGTGCGAGGTGGCGGAGTCCGAGGGCTACTCCAACGATATATGCGCCTACGCCCGTGTGTCTTTGGCTTACGCCAAGCTGAAATCCTGTCCCGAGCAGGACGTGGCTATGCCCGACGTGCTGCTGTGCTGCAGCAACATCTGCTCCTGCATGATCAAGTGGTACGAGAACCTGGCCCGTGAGCTGAACATCCCCATGATCCTGCTGGACATCCCCTTCAACCCCGATTACGAGGTGTCCGACGCTGAGGTGGCCTACGTCACAGGCCAGTTTTGGGACGCCGTCCATCAGCTGGAGGAGATCACCGGCAAGAAGTGGTCCGATGAGAAGTTCAAGGAAGTCACCGGCTTCAGCTGCCGCTCCAGCCGCGCCTGGCTGGCGGCCACCGGCTGCGCCAAGTACGTGCCCTCCCCCTTCAACGGCTTCGACCTGCTGAACCACATGGCCGTCATGGTCACGGCCCGCGGCAAGTCCACCGCCGCCGACGCTATGGAGACGCTGCTGAAGGAGTACGAGGGGAACCACAAGAACGGCACGTCCACCTTCCGCACGGAGGAGAAGTACCGCATCATGTTCGAGGGCATCGCCTGCTGGCCTTACCTGCGCGCCACCAGCACCGGCCTGAAGTCCCGGGGCATCAACATGGTCACGACGATCTACGCCGACGCCTTCGGTTTTGACTACAACACCTTCGATGAGATGATCCGCGCCTACTGCAAGGTGCCCAACGCCATCAACCTGGAGATGAGCCGCGACAAGCGCATCAAGCTGTGCAAGGACAACCATGTGGAGGGTATGCTGGTCCACACCAACCGCTCCTGCAAGCTGTGGAGCGGCTTCATGTACGAGATGAGCCGTCAGATTGGCAAGGAATGCAACATCCCCGTGGTCAGCTTTGACGGCGACCAGGCCGACCCCCGCAACTTCTCCGAGGCCCAGTACGACACCCGCGTCCAGGGCCTGACGGAGATCATGGAAGCCAACAAGGCTGCGAAAGGAGAGTAAACCATGAACGACATTCTGAACCGTTTTCATGAGATCGCCGTCTCTCCCAAGGCGCAGATGGAGCGCTACCTGGCCGACGGCAAGAAGGTCGTCCTGTGCGGCCCTGTGTATACGCCGGAGGAGATCATCCACTCCATGGGCTTCGTCCCCATGGGCGCGTGGGGCGGCGATGTGGCGCTGAACCGTGCCAAGGAATACTGCCCCGCTTTCCTGTGCGCCATCGTCCAGTCCATGCTGGAGCTGGGCATCAACGGCGCGTATGACGGCGCTTCCGCCATCGTCATCCCCTCCCTGTGCGACACCCTGAAGACCGTGGGCGAGAACTGGAAGTACGCTGTGCCGTCCATCCCGTTCATCCCCATGACCTATCCCCAGAACCGCAAGCCCGCCTACGGCGTGGCCTACACCAAGGCCGGGTACGAGCGGGTCATCCGCGACCTGGAGAAGCTGGGCGGCACGTTCTCCGAGGAGAAGCTGCTGGATTCCATCAAGGTCTACAACCGCCACAACGCCGCCATGCGGAAGATCGACGAGGTGCTGGCCAAGCACCCGGAGATCACCGCCACCCAGCGCAGCGACATCTTCAAGAGCGCCTTCTTCATGACCAAGGAGGAGCACACCGAGCTGGTGGAGGCTCTCATCGCCAGGCTGGAGGGGCAGACCCCCGCGGCGGAGAAGCTGCCCATCGTCATCAGCGGTATCCTGACGGATGCCCCGGCCCTGAATGCCATCCTCGACGAGATGGGTCTGCACATCGTGGCCGATGACGTGGCCGCCCAGTCCCGCCAGTACCGCACCGACGCGCCGGAGCGTGCCGATGCCCTCAACGCCCTGGCGGAAAAGTTCGCCGCCATGGACAACTGCTCCGTGCTGTATAACCAGGATAAGCCCCGCGTTAAATGGATCGTGGACACCGCCAGGGCGAGAAACGCCAAGGGCGTTCTCGTGGTGCTGACCAAGTTCTGCGACCCGGAGGAATTCGACTATGTGATGATCAAGAAGGCCTGCGAGGCCGCCGACCTGCCCCTGACCCTGGTGGAGGTGGACCGTCAGATGGTCCGCTTCGAGCAGGTCCGTACCAACCTGGAGACCTTCCGCGACCTGCTGAAAATGTAACCACTTACGAATAACATACATGGAGGAACAACATGAGTGAAGTCAAGCGCCCCCTGGAAGGGGTAAAAGTTCTGGAGCTGGCCACGTTCATCGCCGCCCCCTGCTGCGCCCGTTTCCTGGCCGACCTGGGTGCGGAGGTCATCAAGGTGGAAGCACCCGCCGGTGATCCCCTGCGCTACACCGCCGTCAACGAGGGCCGTCCTCAGGATCAGAAGGAGAACACCTCCTACGACCTGGAGAACGCCGGCAAGACCTGCGTCTGCCTGAACACCAAGACCGAGGCTGGCCGCGCCGCCCTGGAAAAGCTCATCGCCGAGGCGGACATCTTCATCACCAACTGGCGTCAGAACCCCCTGAAGAAGGCGGGCCTGGACTATGATACGCTCCACGCCAAGTATCCCAAGCTGGTCTACGGCTTCGTGTCCGGCTACGGCGAGAAGGGCCCGGACAAGGATCTGCCCGGCTTCGATTTCACCGCCTTCTTCGCCCGCGGCGGCATTTTGGGCACACTGTTTGACAAGGACGCGCTGCCCATGCTGACCATCGCCGGCTTTGGCGATCACCAGGTGGGTATGTACCTGGCCTCCGGCGTGCTGGCGGCCCTGTACCGCGCCCGCGAGACCGGCATCGGCGACCGTGTGGTGGTCTCCCTGTTCCACAGCGCCATTTGGGACGTGTCCCTGCTGCTGCAGGCCAGCCAGTACGGCGACCCCACCACCCAGTATCCTCTGTCCCGCCGCACCCTGCCCAATCCCCTGGTGGTGTGCCACAAGACCAAGGACAACAAGTGGCTTCAGATCGCCATGCCCCAGTACAACCGCCACTATCCCATCTTCATGACCGCCATCGGCCACCCCGAGCTGGCGGACGATCCCCGCTACTACCCCCAGACCAATCTCCAGGCCAACATCGGGGAGTTCTACGACTTCCTGGTGGCCGAGATGGCGAAGCGCACCCTGGATGAGTGGTGCAAGCTGATGGACGCCAACGACCTGCCCTACGCCGTGGCCCAGACCTGGGATCAGCTGCTGGTGGATAAGCAGGCATGGGCCTCCGGCTGCTTCTACGAGATGGAGTACTCCAACGGCAACAAGCGCACCATGGTCCGTCCTCCCGTCATCTTCGAGGAGACGGAGTTGCCCCCCTACAACCGCGGGCCGTACCTGGGCGAGCAGACCGAGCTGGTGCTGAAGAACCTGGGCTACTCCGACGAGCAGATCGCCGCCATGATCGCTGCCGGCGAGGCAGTGCCCATGGATCCTGCTCTGAAAGACTGACGGCGGGATCTTTTCCACCCTGCCATCGTCAAACCGCCTCGACGTACACACGGTACGCCATCGCCGATTTGCCATCGGCAGAACGAAAAATCTCTCCGCCGTGTGCGGAGGCTATCGGAAGCGAACACCCTGATGATTTGAGGAAAAGCTGACATAAGGGCGCGGTGCGCTTGAGGAGGCGCGCCGCCCCGCCCGAATATTGAGAGGAGAAAAACTATGAAGATCGCTGCTTACGAAGTGCGTCCCGACGAGAAGCCCGTTATCGAGGGTCTGTGCAAGAAATACGGTATCGAGCTGATCTCCACCCCCGCCAACCTGGATAAGACCACTGCCAATATGGCCGCCGGCTGCGACGGCGTTACCACCCTGGGCCAGTCCGACTACTGCAACGCGGTGCTGGACGAGCTGAAGGGCTACGGCGTCAAGGTTCTAGCCAGCCGCTGCGTGGGCTACAACCACATGAACTGCGACTATGCCCGCTCCCTGGGCTTCCGCCTGTGCAACGGCGCTTACGCCCCCAATGGCGTGGCGGAGTACACCGTCATGGCCATCCTGATGTGCATCCGCAAGTTCAAGAAGGCGCTCTACAACACCAACGACAACGACTTCACCCTGAAGGGCAAGATGGGCCGCGAGCTGCGTACCATGACCGTGGGCGTTATGGGCACGGGCAAGATCGGCTTCACCGTCATCAAGTGCCTCAGCGGCTTCGGCTGCCGTATCCTGGCCAACGACGTGTATCAGAACGACGCCGTCCGCGAGTACGCCGAGTACGTGGATCTGGACACCCTGTACCGCGAGAGCGACATCATCACCATCCACACCCCGCTGCTGCCGGAGACCACCGGCATGATCAACCGCGAGGCCATCGCCAAGATGAAGGATGGCGTGGTGTTCATCGACAACGCCCGCGGTGAGCTGGTGGACATCGATGCCATCACCGAGGCTGTGGAGTCTGGCAAGTTCGGCGCTCTGTTCATGGATGCCTTCCCCGGCGAGACCGGCATCATCCACGTCCCCCACGATGAGGACATCATCCGCACCCCCGGTATGCCCTACTTCAAGCTGAAGTATCTGCGCTCCTTCGTCAACGTGTACCACACCCCCCACATGGCGTTCTTCACCGAGGAGGCCGCCGAGCAGATGGCCGAGTGCGGCGTGAACAGCATCTACGAGATCCTGACGGACGGCAAGTCCAAGCACGAGATCCCCTGCTGAACGACCAGCAGTCAAACTTAACAGGAGGAAAACTATGATTTTCGACGCAAAGCATGAAATGATCCGCAAGCTGGTGCGCCAGTTTGCCGAGACCGAGCTGACCACCGAGATCCTGGACAAGGTGGAGGAGACCGGCGAGTTCCCCGAAGAGATCGTGGACAAGATGGCCAAATGCGGCTTCCTGGGCCTGAAGATCCCCCGCGAGTACGGTGGCGCAGGCGCGGATACCCTGGCCTACATCATCATGATCGAGGAGATCGCCCGTGTCTCCGCCGTGGCCAGCCTATACGCCAACACCCCCAACTCCCTGGGCGGCGGCCCGCTGATGCAGGCCGGCACGCCGGAGCAGCTGGAGAAGTATCTCCGCCCCTCCGTGGAGAACAAGGTGAAGATCGTGTTCGGCCTCACCGAGCCCGGCGCGGGCTCTGATGCCAGCGGCATGGTCACCACCGCCGTGAAGGACGGCGACTACTACATCCTCAATGGCCGCAAGTGCTTCATCTCCGGCGCGCCTCTGGCCGACTACTGCATCGTCTATGCCAAGACCGACATGACGAAGGGCAACAAGGGCATTTCCGCCTTCATCGTGGACATGAAAGCCCCCGGCGTGTCCTGCGGCAAGCACGAGGCCAAGATGGGCCTGGTGGGCTACGCCACCTCCGACGTGGTGCTGGAGGATGTCCGCGTCCACAAGAGCGATATGCTGGGCAAGGAGAACATGGGCTTTATCAACGCCATGAAGACGCTGGACGGTGGCCGCCTGGGTGTGTCCGCCCAGTCCATCGGCCTGGCCCAGGGCTGCCTGGATGAGGCCATCAAGTACTCCAAGGAGCGCGTCCAGTTCGGCAAGCCCATCTGCAAGAACCAGGCCATCGCCTTTATGCTGGCGGACATGGCCACCAAGCTCACCGCCGCCAAGGAGCTGGTCTATATGGCCGCTCAGATGAAGGACAAGAATGACCCCAACGCCTCCATGTATTGCTCCATGGCCAAGTACTTCGCCTCGGAGACCTGCAACGAGATCGCCGCCAAGGCGGTGCAGATCCACGGCGGCTACGGGTATATCAAGGAGTACCCCGTCGAGCGCAAGTACCGCGACTGCCGCGTGTTCACCATCTACGAGGGCACTTCTCAGGTGCAGCAGATGGTCATCTCCGGCAATTTGCTGAAGTAAGCGGAAAGGAGCAAGAAAAGAATGAAGATCATCGTTTGTGTCAAGCAAGTTCCCGATACCTCCGGCAAGGTGGCCGTCAACGCCGACGGTACGCTGGACCGTGCCTCCATGCAGACCATCATCAACCCCGACGATATGAACGCCGTGGAGGCCGCCCTGACCCTGAAGGATCAGCTGGGCTGCCCCGTCATCGCCGTGTCCATGGGCCCTCCTCCCGCCGCCGGTATGCTGCTGGAGCTGAAGGCCATGGGCGTGGACAAGGCCGTGCTGGTGTCTGCCCGTGAGTTCGGCGGCTCTGATACCTTCGCCACCTCCCAGATTTTGGCTGCGGCCATCAAGAACCTGGGCGTGGATAAGGACGACATCATCTTCTGTGGCCGCCAGGCCATCGACGGCGACACCGCTCAGGTCGGCCCGCAGATCGCTGAGAAGCTGGAGATCCCCCAGGTGTCCTACGTGGCGGACATCAAGAAGGACGGCGACACCATCACCGTCAAGCGTATGCTGGAGGACGGCTACATGACCGTCCAGGTGCAGACTCCCTGCCTGCTCACCTGCATCAAGGAGCTGAACACCCCCCGCTATATGTCCATCCGGGGCATCCTGGACTGCGACAAAGAGCCCGTCACCGTGCTGGACTACAACGCGCTGAAGGACGATCCCCTCATCGAGGTGGACACCATCGGCCTGAAGGGCTCTCCCACCAATATCTACAAGAGCTTTACGCCTCCCCGCAAGGGCAGCGGCATGATGCTGGAGGGCAGCGGCAAGGAGACTGTGGAGCAGCTCTTTGGCATCCTGACCACCAAGCACATCATCTGAGAAGGGAGAAACGATATGTCTACTTTTATGAATACCGACCCCAAGGCGTTCTCCGGCGTGTGGGTCTTTTGTGAGCAGCGCCAGGGCAAGATGATGCCCACCACCTTCGAGCTGATCTCCGAGGGCCGCAAGCTGGCCGACGAGCTGGGCGTGCAGCTCAGCGGCATCCTGCTGGGCGACAACGTGGACGGCATTGCCAAGGAACTGGGCGGCTACGGCGCGGACAAGGTCTACGTCTACAACAGCCCCCTGCTGCAAGACTACACCACCGATGCCTATACCAAGGTCATCAGCGACGCGGTGCATGAGTTCAAGCCCGAGATATTGCTGTTCGGCGCGTCCCACATTGGCCGCGACCTGGCGCCCCGCTGCGCCGCCCGTCTGCACACCGGCCTGTGCGCCGACTGCACCCATCTGGACGTGGACCTGAACGGCTATATCAACTTCCTCCGCACCGGCTCTTCCCTGGATGTGGACTCCATGAACTTCGAGACGAAGCTCTTTGACGTGAACACCAACCTGAAGATGACCCGCCCCGCCTTCGGCGGCCACCTGATGGCCACCATCGTCTGCCCCCGCTTCCGCCCCGCCATGGCCACCGTGCGCCCCGGCGTGATGAAGAAGCGCGAGTTTGACGGGAACGGCGTGGAGAAGGTGGAGCTCATCCACCCCGATTTCGCCCTGACCGAGGCCGACATCCACACCAAGGTGCTGGAGATCGTCAAGGCCGCCCGCGCCATGGTAGACCTGACCGGCGCTGAGGTGGTCGTCTCCGTGGGCCGCGGCATCGCCAAGGACGTGGAGAAGGGCATCGCCCTGGCCGAGGAGCTGGCCGCTCTCATGGGCGGCGTGGTGGGCGCGTCCCGCGCCGTGGTGGACTCCGGCTGGATGACCGCCGACCATCAGGTGGGTCAGACCGGCAAGACCGTCCATCCCCGCATCTATGTGGCGCTGGGTATCTCCGGCGCGATCCAGCATAAGGCCGGTATGCAGGACTCCGAGTGCATCATCGCCGTCAACAAGAGCGACGTTGCTCCCATCTTTGAGGTGGCGGACTACGGCATCTGCGGCGACCTGTTCAAGGTAGTTCCCATGATGATCGAGGAGATGAAGGCCCTCAAGGCCTGAGCTTTGTCATCATTCTTCCCCTCCCACAAACGGGAACGCCCGGAGGAGCAGTTCCTCCGGGTGTTCTCGTTCCGACCCGCCAAACCGCAGAAAGGAGGCCGTCCGCCGTGCATAACGCCGTTCATATCGACTGGCAGCCCATCAAGGCCAAGCGCGCCAGCGAGGACATCTACGCCCAGCTCCGGGATCTTATCACCTCCGGGGCGCTGAAGCCCGGCGACCGTCTGCCCTCCGAGCGGGCCATGATGGAGCAGCTTCAGCGCTCCCGCCCCACCATCCGCGAGGCGCTGCGTATGCTGGAGCAGGGTGGCTATGTGGCCTCCACCCATGGTGCAAGCGGCGCGGTGGTGCAGGAGCTGACCATCGACGGTGTGGAAGAGCCGCTGGCCGCCATGCTCCAGGTCAACCAGATCTCCCTGGAGGAGCTGGGCGAATACCGGGAGAGCAACGACGGTACGATCGCCGCCTGGGCCGCCCAGCGCCGCACGGAGGACGACCTGTCCGCCCTGCGGGACTGCCTCATCCAGGCGGAGGAGGCCTTGGCCGACGCCCACCGCTTCGTGGAGCTGGACGTGGGCTTTCACAGCCTGCTGGCCCGCGCTGCCGGCAACCGGGTGGCCGTCATCGTCACCGAGGTGCTGGGCAACGTGGAAAAGCGCACCCTGCTGGACAAAATGTCCACTCAAAGCGACAGCGAACGGCTGGCGCTGGAGCGCCGCATTTTGGCCAGCCATACCGAGATACTGGAGGCCATCCGCCGTCAGGACGTGGACGCGGCCAAGCAGGCCATGCGTGCCCACACCCGCGCCGCCCGTCAGGACCTGAAGGTCTGAGCCCCGCGGGAGAAGAAGGACTGTGCGCCAAAAAAAGAGGAGACACACATCAGTGTGTCTCCTCTTTTTTGGTGCCGGTGACCGGACTCGAACCGGTACGCTGTCGCCAGCGGTGGATTTTGAGTCCACTACGTCTACCAATTCCATCACACCGGCAGGTGCTACCCGCTTATTATAGCCTATGCCGGTGCGGATTGCAAGTAAAAAAATCGCGCCGCAGGGGGGTTATCGCCCCTGCGGCGTGCGCTGCCTTAGAGCTCCGCCCGGATGAGGGACAGCAGCTCGCCGTATTCCTCGCAGCACTTGATCTGCGGGTAGTCCTGCTTGATCTTCTCCGGCCCGCGGAACAGGAAGCCCGCCTTGCTGTACAGCAGCATATCCAGGTCGTTGTAGCTGTCGCCGCTGGCGATGGTGGTGTAGCCGATGGATTGCAGCGCCTTCACCGTGGTCAGCTTGGAGTGCTCACAGCGCATGACGTGGCGGGTGATATAGCCCTCCGCGTCCAGCTTCAGGGTGTTGCACAGCAGCGTGGGATAGCCCAGCTTCTTCATCAGCGGCATGGCGAACTGGTCAAAGGTGTCGCTGAGGATCAGCACCTGGGTCGTGCTGCGAAGCTCATTCAAAAACTCCTTCGCGCCGGGCAGCGGGTCGATGCGGGCGATGGTGTCCTGTATCTGCGCCAGCTTGATGCCCCGGCTGCGGAGCAGGTCGATGCGCCAGCGCATCAGCTTGTCGTAATCCGGCTCGTCACGGGTGGTGCGGCGCAACTCGGGAATGCCGATCTCATCGGCAAACGCGATCCAGATCTCGGGGGTCAGAACGCCCTCCATATCTAAACATACGATCTTCATGTTACTTACCTCCTACAATAATAATTACGGTTTAAGGCGCGGCAGCCAGCCGCGTCTTTTC
>CAMDUN010000041.1:0-13687 GCA_945878665.1 uncultured Clostridia bacterium
CTCCACGCACGCCTTGCAAGGCAAGGCTTTGCGCGACATTTGATCTGATTCGAGGTGGGCTTTGCCCCCTCGAGCTCCCCCTGCGTAAATGAACCTATGACCACATAGAGAGGGTTTATCGACACGCTCAAATATCCCCCGGCCTATGGCCGGGGGATATTTATACGTTACACTTGAACCGTGGGATCAAAACGCCCAATTCCCGTTGCGGAAGATAGGCACGGTCTTACCATCCTCGCACACGGCGTCGATGTGCATATCGGCGCAGCCGATCATAAAGTCCTCGTGCACCATGGAATCGTTGACGCCCATGGCGCGGCACTCCTCCAGCGTCTTGCCCTCGAAGCCGTTGATGGTGTCGGCGAAGCCCATGCCCAGCGCCAGGTGGCAGGCGGCGTTCTCGTCAAACAGCGTGTTGTAGAACAGCAGCCCGGACTGGCAGATGGGGGAATCGTAGGGCACAAGGGCGCACTCGCCCAGGTAGGCGCTGCCCTCGTCCATCTGAATGAGCTTGGTCAGCAGGTCGTGGTTCTGCTCGGCGTGCCACTCCACGGCCTTGCCCTCGTGGAATCTGATCCAGAACTTGTCGATGAGCTGTCCCTGATAGCTCAGGGGCTTGGTGGCGTAGACGATGCCCTCCGCCTGACCCCGCATGGGGGAGATGAAGCACTCCTCGGAGGGGATGTTGGGGTTAAAGACGATGCCCTGCAGGCTCTTTTCGCTGCCGCCGCAGAAATGTGCCTCCGGGATCATGCCCACGGTGAGGTCCGTGCCGTTGCCGGCGGTATAGTGCAGGGAGCGGATGTGCAGGCTGTTCAGATAGTCGCAGCGGCTGTGCAGATCCTTGTTATGCGCCTCCCAGTTGGCCACCGGGTCGCCCTCCAGCGCACGGGACGTAGAGAGAATGGCCTCCCACAGCTTCTCCACCGCCTGGGACTTCCGCAGGTGGGGGAACAGCTTCTTGGCCCAGGCCTCGCCGGACACGGCGGCGATGCACCACTGGTACTTATTCTCGATCTGATCGCGGTAGGGCTTGATGAGGGGGAACAGCGCCTGCTGGCTCTTGGCCATCTTCTCCTGATTGATGCCCTTCAGGCCGTCCGGGTCGTCACTGAGCAGATAGATGCGGCAGGGGATGGTGTCCACATAGTGCTGCCAGCGGGCCAGCTCGTAATTATCCAGCTTGGACAGGGTGCTCAGGCTGCGGTAACGGACGTGGAGCTTTTGCAGGGGCTGATAGGCCCAATCCACCACCACCTTCTTGGCCTTGCACTTGTAGCACTCGTCCACCACCATGGCCACGAACTCCGGCTGATCCAGGTCGGCGGCGATAAACACCTCCTGCCCCTTCTGCACGTTCACGCCGCAGCGGGCGATGAGGCGGGCGTACTCCCGCAGCACGGTTTTTTTCATAGACGCTCCTCCTAATGATCATATTATGTAGGTGTATTGTACCACCGCGGCTGTCGTTTGAAAATACGCAAGTTCAAAAATTATTTTAATTTTTCTAATTTTCCTCTAATATTCGGCGGGTAAGATAAGGCCATAACAGAAAACAAAACACACCGCACCATAACATAAAAACACTTTTCAGGAGGTACAAAAATATGAAACGCTTCCACATCGTCAAGAAGGCTCACCCCATGAACTACGCGCTGGAAAGCACCCGCACCTTGGACAACGGCGTGGTGCTGCGCCTCATCCACTGCGGCGGGAGCCTCACCGTCACCGCCGCCTACGAGCGGGAGCTGGAGAGCTTCGACGGTCTGCGTACCGTGGCCGAGGCGGCCTATATCGAGGATTACCTGACCCGGAAATACGACGGCGTATCTGCCGCCGATCTGCCGCTGCTGACGGCGTAACGCTTGCCAACGCTGCCGGGATTTGGTATACTGAGCGGGAACGAGCACACCCGCCCGCCCCAGGGCGGGCGGGTGTCAGCTTGTCGATAAACCCTCTCTATGGGGTCAGCGGTTCTTTTACGCAGGGGGAGCTCGAGGGGGCAAAGCCCGCCTCGAATTGGATCAAATGTCGCGCAAAGCCTTGCCTTGCAAGGCGTGCGTGGCGCGAAGCGACTATTTTCGTGCCGCAAGGCGGCACAAAAATAACGACATTATTTCTGAGAGGACGGAGGGCGCGGCCATGCGTATCTTAGTGGCGGAGGATCAGCCGGAGCTGCTGCGGATGCTGGTGAAGAACCTGACGGCGGCGGGCTACAATGTGGACGGCGTGCCGGACGGCGCGGAGGCGCTGGACTATCTGAACGCGGCGGAGTACGACGCGGCGGTGCTGGACATCATGATGCCCCGTGTGGACGGGCTGACGGTGCTGCGGACGCTGCGCGACCGGGGCAGCGCCCTGCCGGTGCTGCTGCTGACGGCCCGTGACGCGGTATCCGACCGGGTGGACGGTCTGGACGCCGGGGCGGACGACTATCTCATCAAGCCCTTTGCGCTGGACGAGCTGCTGGCCCGTCTGCGGGTGCTGACACGGAAAAAGGGCGCGGGGCGCACCAATGTCTTTACGCTGGCCGACCTGACGGTGGACACCGCCGCCAAAACGGCGCGGCGGGGCGAACACACGCTGGAGCTGTCAGCCCGTGAATACGCCCTGCTGGAGTACCTGATCCGCAACAAGGGCGTCATCCTGTCCCGCGCACAGATCGAGAACAGCCTGTGGAGCTTTGACTACGCCGGCGGCACGAATGTGGTGGACGTATACATCAGCTACCTGCGGAAAAAGCTGGAACGCGACGGCGAGGCCAAGCTGCTGCACACCGTGCGGGGCATGGGCTGGGTGCTGAAGGAGGACGGACAATGAGGCATATCTCCATCAAATGGCGCATGACCATCTGGTTCACGGTGGTGATGGTGGCCATCGCGGCGCTGGTGCTGGTGTTCGTCATGCTGATGAACCGCAACAGCGTCACCAGACCGCCGGAGGCGGAGCTGGTATACATGGTGCAGCGCAACGCCGACGACGTGGAGTTCGACCACGGCGGCTGGGATTTCAGCGACGTGGAGCTGTACGGTCACGGCGTGTATACGGAGATATTCGACGAAAACGGCCAGCGGCTGGCCGGCACTGCCCCGGCCTCGGTAACGGACACGGCGGACTTTGAGCACTGCCGTCTGCATACCGTCACAGGCAGCGACGGCGGGACGTACTACGTCTACGACCAGCGGCTGACCATCGGCAGCGGCGGTCTGTGGCTGCGGGGCACTATCGACAGCGCCGCCCGCGGCAGCGTCATGGAGGTCATCGTGCCGCTGGCCTGGGCGCTGCTGCCGGGACTGGTGCTGGTGTCGGCACTGGGCGGCTGGCTCATCTCCAGCCTGTCCTTCAGGCCGCTGGAAAAGGTCATCGACGCGGCCTCCTCCATCTCCGACGGCGGGGATCTGTCCCGGCGCATCGGCCTGCCCCGGGGCAGGAGTGAGATACACCGGCTGGCCGCCGCCTTTGACGATATGTTCGACCGGCTGGAGCGGTCGTTCCACGCGGAGGCCCAGTTCACCTCCGATGCCAGTCACGAGCTCCGCACGCCGGTCACGGTGATCCTGGCGGAGTGCGAAACGCTGGAGCAGGGCCAGCCGTCCCCGGAGGAATATAAGGGCGGCGTGACCGTCATCCAACGGCAGGCGGAGCAGATGTCCCGCCTCATCGGGCAGCTATTGCACATCACCCGGCTGGAGCAGGGCACGCAGAAGGTGTCCTTCGAGCAGGCCGACCTGGGCGAGCTGGCGGAGGTGGTCTGCGAGCAGCAGCGGCTTCTCGCCCCGGAGGACACCACCCTCACCTGCCATACCCAGCCGCTGACGCTGGAGCTGGATGTGCTGCTGATGACGCGGCTTCTGAACAACCTCATCTCCAACGCCTTCCGCTACGGCGTGCCCGGCGGCCACGTGGACGTGGCGGTGCGCCGGGAGGGCGATGATGCGGTGCTGACGGTGTCGGATGACGGCATCGGCATCGCCCCGGAGCAGCAGGAACGCATTTGGCAGCGGTTCTATCAGGTCGATCCCGCCCGCAGCGGCGGCGAGGGCACGGGCCTGGGCCTCTACATGGTGCAGCAGATCGCCCGCCTCCACGGCGGCACGGTGAGCGTGGACAGCGCCCCGGGAAAGGGCAGTACGTTCACGGTGCGCCTGCCCCTGCGTCCGGCGGCATAAATTTCATTTTCCACAAGATTTTTCGACAAGCTGAGAAAAGCCGCCACAGGGCGGCTTTTCTCATGTTTTCCTCACGTTTGCCGGAAGGCCGTTGACTTTCCTGCGTCCTGCGGGCATAATAATGCATACTATGACGCGGAGAGGAGGCGCTGCCATGCAGCCGTTCACACAGAATTTGGCGCAATATCTGCCGGACGCGGCGGTGCTGGCGGCGGTGTTTCTCCTGCTGCTGCCCCGTTGGCGCAGACAGGGCCGCCGGCGGCTGGCGGTCAGCGCCCTGTTCTATCTCTACATGGCCGGGGTGCTGTGGGTCACAGTGCTGCCGGTGCTGTCCATGATAGGCGTACACCACCCCTATCAGCCCATGGTCTTAGAGCCGTTCCGGGATCTGCGCCTTGGCTACGGCAACGCCCTGCGGCAGCTGCTGCTCAACGCGCTGATGACCGTGCCCCTCGGCTTCCTGTGGCCGCTGGTACGGCGGCGCAGCGGCCTGCTCCGCGCCGTGGGCGCGGCGTTCCTGCTCAGTCTGTGCATAGAACTGGTGCAGCCCCTGCTCCCCACCGCCCGCACCGCCGACATCACCGACCTGATCTGCAACACCGCGGGCGGACTGGCGGGATACGTGCTGTACCTGCCGTGGAAGCGTGCGCTGCGCGGCTGGATGTAAAAGATGTAAAAAACGACCGCCGAGGCGGTCGTTTTTGCTTTATTCCAGCGCGTCCCGGACGGCGCGGGCCTTGTCCGCCAGCCGGGCGAACTGCCCGCAGGTCAGGGCCTGCACCCCGTCCGACAGCGCGCAGGCCGGGCGGTCGTGCACCTCCACCAGCAGCCCGTCCGCCCCGGCGGCCACCGCCGCCAGCGCCAGCGGCTCTACCAGCTCGGCCCGCCCCGCCGCGTGGCTGGGATCGACCAGCACCGGCAGGTGCGTCAGGTGCTTCAGCGCCGGAATGGACGACACGTCCAGCGAGGCACGCCCGCCGGACAGCCCCGTGCGAATGCCCCGCTCACACAGGATGACCTGTTCGTTGCCGCCGGAGAGGATATACTCCGCCGCCAGCAGCAGTTCCTCCAGCGTGGCGGACACGCCCCGCTTCAGCAGCACCGGCTTGCCGCACTGCCCCAGCGCCCGCAGCAGGGCGTAGTTCTGCATATTCCGCGCTCCCACCTGCAAAACGTCCACATCCCGCAGCAGCTCCAGCTGGGATGCGTCCGTGATCTCCGTAACGGTGGGCAGCCCCGTCTCCCGTCCCGCCTGTACCAGCAGGCGAACGCCCGCCTCGCCCAGGCCCTGGAAGCTGTACGGCGAGGTGCGGGGCTTGAACGCGCCGCCCCGCAGCAGCTGTGCGCCGCTGTCCTTCACCGCACGGGCCACGGCGGCGATCTGCGGTGCGCTCTCCACGGCGCACGGCCCGGCGATGAGGCAGAACTCTCCGCCGATGCGGGCCTCTCCCACCTGCACCACCGTGGTGTCCGGGTGGGCTGCGCGGGATGCCAGATGGTACGCCGGGGTCAGGCGGTGGGCCTCCTTCACGTAGGGCAGCGAGGCCAGCACCGTGGGGTCGAGACGCCACGTCTCTCCCGCCAGCGGCAGCAGGATGGCATCCTCCCCCGCCACGCAGCCGCCCTTCACGTTTTGGACGGCCAGCTGGGCCAAAAGCTGGCGTATGGCGGCCTCCGGCGTGTCTTTTTTCAAAAGCAGTATCATAAGGGAAACCCTCCCGTTTCTTGTTTCGACTACTGATTATAGCGTAACGCCGCCCTTTTTGCAATCCGTGAAAAGAGTATATTGACAAAAACTGTTAAGCCGGTATAATAATGTACTGCACCATGTTTCATTGTGCTGTATAGTATCAGGAGGACGCTATGGAAAACCAATTCACGCTCAGCTGCTGCTCCACTGTGGATCTGCCCTATGCGTATATGGCCAGCCGCCATATCCCCGTGCTGTTCTACACCTACGTGGTGGACGGCACGGAGTATGACGACGATATGGGCCGCGACCCGGCGGCGCTGCCCCGTTTCTACGGCTTCATCCGTCAGGGCAAGCTGCCGCAGACCAGTCAGATCAACGTGGCCGCCTACATGGATTTCTTCGAGAAGCTGCTGCAAACCGGCGACGTGCTGCACATCGCCTTCACCTCCGGCCAGTCCGGGTCGGTGCATAACGCCTTCCTGGCCGCCGGGGAGCTGCGGGAAAAGTATCCCGACCGTAAGCTGGTGGTCATCGACTCTCTGTGCTCCTCCTCCGGCTACGGCCTGCTGGTGGACTGCGCCGCCGACCTGCGGGACGAGGGAAAGTCCCTGGACGAGGTGGCCCAGTGGGTGCTGGACAACCGCAACAAGGTCCACCACCAGTTCTTCTCCAGCGACATGACCCAGTTCCGCCGCACGGGCCGGGTGTCCGGCGCGGCGGCCACCGTGGCCACGGTGCTGAACATCTGCCCCATCATGCGGCTGGACGACACCGGGTCTATCAAGGCGTACAGCAAGGTGCGCGGCAAGAAGAAGGCCGTGGAGGTCACGGTGGACACCATGGAGCAGCACGCCCAGGGCGGCAGAGACTACGACGGCAAGTGCTTCGTCTGCCACTCCGACTGCCCGGAGGACGCCCGCATGACCATCCAGGCCATCGAAGACCGCTTCCCCAAGCTGAAGGGCAAGATCCGCCTGTGCGACATTGGCACGATCATCGGCTCTCACGCCGGCCCCGGCACGGTAGCCGCCTTCTTCCTGGGCGATGAACGCCCCCACATGGACTGAGCGGACGGGAAGCCCCGCGACGGGCGCGGAACATCCGTTTACACCACAGCGTAAAAAAGGAAACCGCCTTGCGGCGGTTTCCTTTTTATGTTGTAAGGGGAATGTTCGGCTTAGAAGCAGCCCTGCTCCATCATAGCCTCGGCGACCTTCTTGAAGCCGGCGATGTTGGCGCCAGCCACCAGATCGTAACCCAGACCGTACTCAGCGGCGGCCTCGGCGGACACCTTGTGGATGTTCTCCATCATCTTGTGCAGCTGATGGTCAACCTCCTCGGCGGTCCAAACCAGGCGCTCGGAGTTCTGCGCCATCTCCAGAGCGGACACGCCCACGCCACCGGCGTTGACGGCCTTGGAGGGAGCAACGATGATGCCCTTCTGCTGACGCAGGAAGTTCAGAGCATCGTTGGTGGTGGGCATATTGGCGACCTCGATGTAGTACTTCACGCCGGAAGCAGCGATCTTCTCAGCGGACTCCATCTTGACGTCGTTCTGCATAGCGGCGGGCATATACACGTCAACATCCTTGACGCCCCAGCACTTCTCGCCGGCGACGAACTCGCAGCCGAACTTGTCGGCATAGGGCTTGCAGTGCATAGGATCCTTAGCGCGCATCTCCAGGATGAAGTTCAGCTTCTCGTCGGTGATCACGCCGTCGGGATCGTGAACGTAACCGTCAGGACCGGCGAAGTAAGTGACCTTCGCGCCCAGCTGAGCGGCCTTCTTCATGATGCCCCAGCCCACGTTGCCGTAGCCGGAGATAGCGATGCGCTTGCCCTCGATGGTGTCGTTCTCGTGCTTCAGCACTTCCTGCAGATAGTACATAGCGCCGTAGCCGGTGGCCTCGGGACGGATCAGAGAACCGCCGTAGCTCAGGCCCTTGCCGGTCAGAACGCCGTTCTCCCACACGCCCTTCAGGCGGCGGTACTGGCCATACAGATAGCCGATCTCGCGGCCACCCACGCCCATGTCACCGGCGGGAACGTCGATGTCGGGCCCGATGTAACGATACAGAGCGGTCATGAAGCTCTGGCAGAAACGCATGACCTCGGCCTCGGACTTGCCGGCGGGATCGAAGTCAGAACCGCCCTTGGCGCCGCCGATGGGCAGGCCGGTCAGGCTGTTCTTGAAGGTCTGCTCGAAGCCCAGGAACTTGATGATGCCCTCATACACGTTCTTCTGGAAGCGCAGGCCGCCCTTGTAGGGGCCGATAGCACCGTTGAACTGGCAGCGCCAGCCGCGGTTGGTGTGCCACTGACCGTTATCGTCGCACCACACGACGCGGAAGGTGAACATACGCTCGGGCTCGACCATACGGCCCAGCAGATCGACCTTCTCATACTCGGGATGCTTCTCGATGACGGGCTCCAGAGAGGACAGGACTTCCTCAACGGTCTGCACGAACTCGGGCTCGTTGCCATGCTTGGTCTTTACGCTCTCCAGAACGCTGGCCAGATAAGCATTCATAAAATATTCCTCCTCAAAAAATGTTCCGCAGTCGTATGAGGTGTGCATCGGCGCAGGCGACCCATACGCTACCGATATTGATGATAACACCATTTTGCCGATTTCTCAAGTGAAATTCGGCCAATTCCGCCTCGCAAAACCACAAAACTTCGCGCCCCGTTTTTGTGCAATTTGGCGAAACGGGACGCAGAAGAAAAAAGTCGGGCAAAACGCATATTTATACGAAAAGCCCCGTACTTTTGCACTTTAAACCGCACCGCGCTTTTTTGTGCGAAATTCCCCCGCCCCTTTGGTGCTCCCTGTCGATATGTGGGTTGACATTTCCGCAATTTCCTATATAATATTTGTGCGGCGTCCCCTGCGGCGCTGCTATTCATGTGCGGCCTTCGGCCTCCGCCTGCCGCGAAAAGGAGATTTGTATCATGCCTGTTTACCCCCTCACCGTCGCCGGTCTGCACCGCGAGCTGCCCATCTGCAAGATCACTGACGAGCTTTACATCGGCGCGTTTATCTGCTTCGGTGACGCGGAGCTGACGGTCGCCTGCGCCCGGGATATGCTGGGTCTTTTGGACGAGGGCAGCTACGACTATCTGTTCACCGCCGAGGCCAAATCCATCCCCCTGATCCACGAAATGGCCCGCCAGAGCGGCGCGAAGAAGTACTTCATCGCCCGCAAAGGCCCGAAGGCCTATATGCCCGACCCCATCCATGTGGAGGATAGCTCCATCACCACCGCCGGCACGCAGCGGCTGTACCTGGGCCGCGACGACGCGGAGCTGATCCGCGGCAAGCGCATCGTGCTCATGGACGACGTGATCTCCACCGGCGGCTCTCTGCACGCCATGGAGGCCCTGGTGGCCATGGCCGGCGGCACAGTGGTGGATCGCATCGCCGTGCTGGCCGAAGGCGCTGCCGCCCAGCGCACCGACATCAAGTTCCTTGCGCCCCTGCCGGTGTTCAACGCCGACGGCAGCGTGAAATAAGCCGCGAGACATAAGTGAAAAGCGTGACTGCACCCGTGCGGTCACGCTTTTTTTATACCGCCGGGGGATGGACTTTTGTAATAAGCTGTGGTAATATGTAAAATTAACAAAGCTAATGATTTTCTGCCAAAAGGGAGGAGCATGAATATGGCTGTGAAAGAGAGCTATGCGGGCAAGATCAACCGCAAGCTGAACAAGAAGCTGCGGGTCATCGCTGTGGCCGCCGGGCGGGAGAAGGCCGACCTGGTGCTGAAGAACGCCACCTACGTCAACGTGTTCTCCAACGAGCTGTGCCAGGGCGACATCGCCGTGGCCGAGGGTCTGATCGTGGGCATGGGCGAATACAGCGGCAGCGTAGAGGTAGACGTGGGCGGCAAGATCGTGCTGCCCGGCTTCGTGGATGCCCATATCCACCTGGAGAGCTCCCTGGTCAGCCCCACGGAGTTTGCCAAGGCGGTGCTGCCCCACGGCACGACCACCGTCATCACCGACCCCCACGAGATCGCCAACGTCATGGGTACGGACGGCATCGAGTATATGCTCCAGGCCACGGAGGATCTGCCGGTGGACGTGCGCTTCATGCTGCCCTCCTGCGTCCCGGCCACGCCGCTGGACGAGTCCGGCGCGAACCTGGACTACCGGGCCATCGACAGCTTCTACGACCATCCCCGGGTACAGGGCCTGGCCGAGATGATGAACTTTGTGGGCACGATCAACGGCGACGCCCAGGTGGTGGAGAAGATCGTGGCCAGCCAGGCCCACCATAAGAAGATCGACGGTCACGCCCCTGACCTGAAGGGCAACGACCTGAACGCCTACATCGCTGCCGGCGTGTACTCCGACCACGAGTGCCACGACCTGAACGACGCCATCGCCAAGCTCCAGCGCGGCCAGTTCATCATGATCCGCGAGGGCACGGCGGCCCGCAATCTGGAGGCCCTCGTCCCTCTGCTGTGCGACAAGTACGTGGAGCGGTGTATGTTCTGCACCGACGACAAGCACCCCAACGACCTGCTGGAAAAGGGCCACATCGACTACATCGTGAAAAAGGCCATCGCCCTGGGCGCTGACCCCATCACCGCCATCAAGGCCGCCTGCCACAACGCCGCCCGGTACTTCCTGCTGAACAACCGCGGCGCTATCGCCCCCGGTTATCTGGCCGACTTCGTCATCATCGACGATTTCCAGCACTTCAACATCGAGAAGGTCTACAAGCGGGGCGTGCTCATGGTGGAAAACGGCGTGGTGGCCGACTTCCCCCTGCCGGAGATCGACCCCTACCTGGTCAGCCGCGCCCACGATACGTTCCACGTGGCCTCCCTGTCCGCCGAGGATTTCACCGACAGCCGCCCCCACGCGGTGATCGGCATGGTGGACGGCGAGATCACCACCACCGACGGCGGCTACACCGACCGCATCGACGTGGACTACGACATTCTCAAGATCGCCGTCATCGAGCGGCATAAGAACACCCACCACATCGGCCTGGGCTATATCAAGGGCTACGGCCTGAAGAAGGGCGCGGTGGCCACCAGCATCAGCCACGACAGCCACAATATCATCGTGGTGGGCACGAACGAGGAGGACATGGCCTTCGCCGCCAACCACATCGTGCAGGAGCATGGCGGCATCACCGTGGTGGAGAACGGCCAGGTGCTGGGCGACCTGCGGCTGAACATCGCCGGCATCATGTCCGATGACACGCTGGTCAACGTGAACCGTGACCTGGAGGCCGCCAAGGAGCAGGCGTACAAGCTGGGCGTGTCCAAGGGCATCGACCCGTTCATGACGTTGAGCTTCATGGCCCTGCCGGTGATCCCCAGCCTGCGTATCACCACCCGCGGCGTGTTCGATGTCACCACCCAGCGGTACGTGTAAGCCATACGACAAGAAAAAGAGCAGCGCCGCCGGCGCTGCTCTTTTCCGTGTTGTGGTATCAGATCTTCACCTCGCACTGCATACTCATCACGGCGCTGCCGCCCACCCGGACGTTCACCGCGCCGTCCTGCTCATACAGCCTGCTGCGGATCTCCGAGGGTCGGTTCATGTGCTCGCCCTGCAAAAAGACGTTCTCCCGCTCCGGCTGCACGATGCCCCGCAGGTACAGATAATACGTCAGCGCCCCGTTGCTCGTCCCGGTGGCGCACTCCTCCGGGATGTCATACAGCGGTGCGTAGTTGCTGCAATACGCCGTGCAGCCGTCCCCCAGGCAGAACATGTGTACTCCGGTCACGTCATATTTTTTCGACAGTGCCGTCACCGCCGCCTCGTTCTGCACCGCCCGCATCAGCGTGTCATGATCCCGCACCGGCAGCATCACATCCGCCAGCCCCGTGGACACGATGGCCGGGGTCAGCCCCTCCGGCCTGTCGGCGGTGGTCAGGCCATACGCCTCGTAAAACGCCGCCCACTCGTCCTCGCCCAGCTCCCGCAGCAGCCGGGGCGCGGCCATGTCCATCCACACCGTGCCGCCCCGCACCGTCACCGACAGCTCTCCGGCCTTGGTGTGGGCCGTCACGTCGCCGTCGCCGATGCGTCCCAGCTGCCGCAGCAGCGCGAAGGACGCCACCGTGGCGTGGCCGCACAGCTCTACCTCCCCCGCCGGGGTGAAGTACCGCAGCGTCACGCTGCCGTCCTCCTCCACGCGGACAAAGGCCGTCTCCGAGTGCTTGAACTCCGCCGCCACCTGCTGCATAAGTGCATCGGGCAGCTCCCGCTCCGGCAGGGCCACACCGGCCTGATTGCCGCCGAACACGCGGGCGGAAAACGCATCCATCACATAGGCTTCCATACGTATACCTCCACAGTTTTTCTAATGAAGATGATTATATACTGTCCTGCTCTTAACGGCAAGTAGATTTGACTTTCTGCCTTTTTTTCGCTACAATAGAAATACAGAACAACAGGAAAGGAACGTTATCCAAAATGCTCAATGAGCGCAGCCTGCCCTCCCAGTTTCTCCACTTCGTAGCCGCCACCGTGGCGTCCCTGATGGTCTTTTCCCTCTACTCCATCGTGGACGGCCTGTTCGTCTCCCACGGCGTGGGCGAATACGCCATGGCCGCCGTGAACCTGGCCGTGCCGTTCACCAACGTGCTGTTCTCCATCGGCATCATCTTCGCCGTGGGCACCAGCACCATCATTGCCATCTACCTGGGTCAGAACCAGGGTGAGAAGGCCAACAGCCTTTTCACGCAGAACACCGTCCTCCTGACGTGCATCGGCCTGACCATCACCGCGCTGGTCTTCGCGTTTTTGGAGCCCTTTGCCCGTCTGCTGGGCGCAGACGGCGTAACGTACCAGTACACCATCGACTACCTCAGGGGCCTCGCCCCCTTTGCCGTCTGCTTCATCGTCTCCTACAACATGGAGGTCCTCATCAAGACCGACGGTTATCCCCGCATCGCCATCCTGACGGTCATCACCGGCTGCCTTACGAACTGCGTGCTGGACTATGTGGCCATTTTCATCCTGGACTGGGGCGTGTGGGGCGCGGCCTTTGCCACCGGCCTCTCCCAGCTGCTCACCTGCGTCATCTACCTGCGCCACTTCCTGCGCGGGCACAACACCTTCCACTTCGTCAAGCTCCGCATGGACTGGAGCATCTACAAGCGCCTGCTGCCCATCGGCCTGGCCGACGGCGTGACGGAGCTGTGCAACGGCGTGATGATCTTCCTCTTCAACCGCGTTATCCTTCGCTGCCTGGGGAATGACGGTCTGGTGAGCTATACCATCATCGCCTACGTCAACACCCTCATCGTCAACACCATGCTGGGCATATCCCAGGGCAGTCAGCCCCTGGTCAGCTTCCACTACGGCAAGGAGGACTATCCGGGCTGCCGCAAGCTCCTGCGCTACGGCTTCACCGCCGTGGCCGTTATGACCGCCGTCATCTTCGCCGCCGTCATGGCCTTCGCCCCGCAGATCGCCGCGTTGTTCCTGGGCGAGGAAAAGGCGGGGCTGGTGGTGTCCGCCGCCGATGCCCTGCGGCGCTACGGCCTGTGCTACCTGCTGCTGGGCAGCAACATCCTTATGGGCGGCTTCCTCACCGCCGTAGAGCGCCCCACCGGCGCGATCTGCATCTCCGTGGGCCGCGGACTGGCGTTCCAGTCCGGCGCGCTGCTCCTGCTGGCCTTTGCCGTGGGCGGCACGGCCATTTGGTTCGCGCCGCTGATCTCCGAAGCCCTCTGCGCCGTGATGGCGGTGTGGTTTCTCCGCCGCTTCCTCCGGCAGAGTGCCCCTGTGTAACCCTCCAGTTTGTCGATAAACCCTCTCTATGGGGTCAGAGGTTCATTTACGCAGGGGGAGCTCG
>CAMDUN010000042.1:0-13029 GCA_945878665.1 uncultured Clostridia bacterium
GCCAGCGCCTTGAACACGTCCATGCCGGTGCGGATGCCGCCGTCCACCAGAATGGTCATCTTGTCTCCCACCGCGTCGGCGATGGCGGGCAGCACCTCCGCCGTGGCGGGGCACTGGTCCAGCACCCGCCCGCCGTGGTTGCTGACCACGATGCCGCTTGCGCCGGCCTCCAGCGCCTTCTTCGCGCCGCTGACGGTCATGATGCCCTTGAGGATAAAGGGCTTGCCCGCTGTCTGGGCGATCTGACGCAGCTCGTCCACCGTCTTGCTGCCGGCGGGGGGCGTCAGGTTCTTCAGGAAGGGCAGACCCGCCGCGTCGATGTCCATGGCGATGGCGATGGGGTCGGCGGCCTGCACCAGCGCCAGCTTCTCCCGGATCAGCTCCATGTTCCAGGGCTTCACCGTGGGCACGCCGCAGCCGTGGTTTTTCTTCAGCGCCTCCGCAGCCGCCTCGATGACGGCGGGATTCGTGCCGTCGCCGGTAAAGGCGGCGATACCGGCCTGGGCGCAGGCCGTCACTAAAATGTCGTTGTAGGTCAGATCGTCGTATTTATCACCGTAGTGGAGCTGCATCGCGCCCACCGGCGCGGCGAACACGGGCAGCGCCACCCGCTTGCCGAAGAAGTCGTAGCCGGTGTCCACGGGCACGTTCTCGCAGATGGTGTCCATGTTGACGCACAGCTCCTGCCACTTCTGATAGTTGCGGATAAAGCCGGTGCCCAGTCCCTTCGCGCCCGGGCCGGGCACGGTGTTCTTGCAGGCCACGCCGTTGCACACGGGACAGGACTTGCAGTATGGGCCCATGCAGGTGCGGGCATTGGCCAAGATCTCCTGATACGTCATAATGAGTTCCTCCGTTTCTGTGGTGCTTGCCGAAAAGCGTCTCGGTACGCATATTGTATCGCGCTGCGGCAAAAAAGCAAGATGCAAAGCGGTATTTGTGAGAAACAGCGCAGAATTTGACAAATCCCGCCTGCGCTGTTATACTGGCCGCAAGGACGCTGCGTAAAACGGCAGGCGGTCAGCCACGCCACCCGAAAGGGGGTGAGGCCATGCGAATTACGTTACATATCGGGCCTTTCACGGTCACGATCATCGTAAAACGCAGAAACCGCCACCCTGCACGGTGACGGTTTCTATGTTAGAAATCCAATAACTGTCAAGGGTTGACCGCTTGTCGCAGCGTCCCCTTGCCTTTATTATACCCATTCCCAACCCGTTGTCAAGCCTTCTTCTGCGTGGGAGGTGGGCGGACTATGTGGGAGACGGGCGGACAGGGTCGTCCACCCCTACATACGACTGCCGAAAGCGTGTGCGTTATTCCCTGTCATTCCGAGCCCAGTCCGCAGACTGGGCGTGGGAATCCGTTCCCCGCGCCCGCAGGCGCGGAACTCCAAAGCCTCCCTTGCGTGTTATTGCGTTATACGGCTGTTTCCTCCGCCTTTGCCTCCTCCGGCGTGTCCGACGTCTGCGCCGTCTCCGGCGCGGCGACATCCTGCACCGGCACGGGGACTTCTGCCGCGGCTTTGGTCTCGGCCTCCTTCTCCTGGGCGATGCGCTGGTTCTCCGCCCGTGCGGCGGCCTTCTGCTCCCGCCGTGCATCGGCGGCGGCGAAGAACGCCCGCACCGCCGTCAGCACCACGATGACCGCCGCGATGACCAGCCCCACCCAGCCGGCGGGCCGGATGTGGAAGAAGTCCCGGATGGTGAAATACTCCTTATAGATGCCCAAAAAGTACAGCGCCACGCCGCCGCCGGCGCACAGGATGCACAGCAGCAGGCGGAAAAACGACTTTACCTTGTGGCTGCGCCCGCCGAGAAACAACACCAACAGCAGCAGCGCCAGCACGAACAGCCCCGGCGACTGGCAGCAGAGGATATAGCCCAATGTCTTGTCCAGCATCGTTCGCGTCCTCCCGCCTCACAGCTGGCACTTGCCCCGCACCAGGTATTTGCCCTCCGGCCCGGCCAGCACCTTCCCGGAGGAGACGGCGGGCTTGCCCCGCAGCCATACCTGCCGGATCGAGCCCTTGGTCACCACGCCCTCATAGGGGTTGTAGTCCGCCGCGCCCACCATGTCCTCGGCACGGATCACGTGGTCGGCGTTGGGGTCGTACACCACGATGTCCGCGTCAGAGCCGGGAGCAAGCACGCCCTTGCGGGGATAGAGGCCGTACAGCTTGGCCGGGTTCTCCGCCAGCACGCGGCACATATCCCGCAGGCGGATCTTCCGCCGGGCCACGCCGAAGGTGTAGATCAGCTCGCCCCGTGTCTCCACGCCGGGAATGCCGCCGGGAATGGCGGTAAAATCGTCCCGGCCCGCCAGCTTCTGCTCTGTGGTAAAGCTGCAATGGTCGGTGGACACGGTCTGCACCTCGCCCCGGCGGATGGCCCGCCACAGCGCGTCCCGATCCTCCGCCTTGCGGATGGGAGGGGAGCAGACGTACTTGGCCGCCTGTAACCAGTCCTCGTTGTAATACACGCTGTCATCCAGCACCAGGTACTGGGGGCACGTCTCCACGAACACCTTCTGTCCCCGCCAGCGGGCGTTGGCCACCTCGTCCAGCGCCTGGATGTTGGTGGTGTGGACGATGACCACCGGGATGTCCACCGCCTCGGCGATACGCAGCAGGCGGCTGACGGCCTCGGCCTCCAAAAAGTCGGGGCGGGTCTCCGGGTGGCAGTGTACGCCGTTCTCGCCCTTTGCCTTCTTTTCGGCGATGAGCGCGTCGATGACCCCGGCGTTCTCGCAGTGTACGCCGCAGATGCCGCCCTTTTCCTTCAGCTTCTTCAGTGCCTTATACATCAGCTCGTCGCCGATCATCATGGCCGGGTACGTCATATACATCTTGAAGGACGAGATGCCCTCGGCGTACATATCGTCGATCTCACTCTCGATGGTGTCGTTCCAGTCATCGATGGTCATGTGGAAGCCGTAGTCGCAGGCGCACTTGCCGTCCGCCTTCTCGTGCCACAGCCGCAGCCCATCGTGGAGCGTCTCGCCCTTATTGGGGCAGGCAAAGTCGATGATGGTGGTGGTGCCGCCCCGCAGCGCCGCCCGCGAACCGCTGGCGAAATCGTCCGCCGTGGTGGTGTTGCACACGTCCAGATCGAAATGGGTGTGGGCGTCGATGAACCCCGGAAACAGCAGCATCCCGGACACGTCCACCACCTGCGCCCCGATGGGCGGGATGTCCCGGCACACGTCCAGGATCTTCTCTCCCTCCACCAGTATGTCGGCGCGGCGCACGCCCTGGCCCGTTACCACCGAGCCGCCCTGAAACAGCAATCTCATCACAAGACCTCCTCGTTCGTGTTGTGTATTCTCACAGATGTTTTTCCGGCTGGGCCATGTCCCGCGCCAGCTGCTTTGCGTAGCGCTCCTCCTCGCTGAACACGCACCCGCAGTATTTCTGCATATACAGCCCCAGCTCCCGGGCCTCCTGCTGCCCCTGGCGGAAGCCGGGGCGGAAGTCCCGGTACAGGAACGCTACGCCGTACCGCGACGCCATGTCCTCCGCCACCTGCCGCAGCAGCTCGTGGTTCTGATAGGGGCTGACGAACAGCGTGCTGGTGAAGCTGTCGAAGCCGTGCTCCGCCGCGTAGCGGGCCGTCTGCTCCAGCCGCAGCCCGTAGCACTTGCCGCAGCGGTGATCTATGTCCTCCGCCACGGCGCGGCAGAACTGCCGCAGACCGTAGTCCTCCTGCACGATCAGCTCCACGCCCACGGAGGGCGCGTAGGCCATCAGCGTGTCCCGCCGGGCCTTGTACTCCTGGTAGGGGTGGATGTTGGGGTTGTACCAATAAGACACCGGCTCGATGCCCTCGCTCCGCAGCATTTGGATACAGGCCACGGAGCAGGGCGCACAGCAGGTGTGCAGCAGCGTTTTCGTCATTTCTTCTCCCTCTTCCAGGGCAGGCGCAGCAGCTCCTTCAGCGGCTTGCCCGCCGCCTTTTCCCGGGGCTGCAGCAGCGACAGAAACCGCCCGCAGACCTGCCGGAACGGCTCATGCTCCAGCGCCTCGAAAAACCGTGCCCGATCCGGCGATACCGCCGCCGGCGTCCGCAGCGCCGCATCGGCGGCCACGGCCTCCTTCAGATCGCACCGCTTCCGCTGGAGCGGCAGTGTGTCGAACACCTGCGCCCCCTTGGCGGTGTTGATCAGCAGCAGCGACACGCCCAGCCGCCGCTCCTCCTGTGAAAGGCTTTCGCTTTTCAGCACGCCCAGCGTCACGTCTCCGGGCCGGTCGGTGGAGGTGTACGGGCAGGTGTGGCAGGCGGGCCGCATGAACAGCCCCCGTGTGATGCCCCGGCCCAGCTCCGACTTGGTCAGCGGCGCGTCGTAGTGGCCGCCGCCCTCAAATTCCACCCGGAAGCGCCGCTGGCTGTCACCGGCCAGCTTGCCGCTGAACGTGACCCGCAGCGGCCTGGACTGCTTCACGTAGGCCATGGAGCGCACCAGCTTCTCCCACACGCCGGGACTGCACACGCCGCCGCACACCACATCGCAGGTCAAAAGCCGCTCCGGGTGCTCTCCTAAATAGCGGTAAAGGCCGTCCACTTGACAGGGCGTGCCGGAAAACAGCACCTGCCGCCCCTGATCCAGGTACAGCCGCACCTGCTGGTACGACTCGCCCATGTCGCTCTGTATCGGCTTCGCCCCCTGCAAGCGGGGTAGGTCGTGTAGGTTCTTCACGGCGATGTGCACCACCCGCAGCGCCTCGTCCAGCGCCGCGCCGAACACCACGCCGCCGCCCTCCAGCACATAGCGGGCCAGCTCGATGAACGCGCCTCCGGCGGTGGACTGGCGGCGCAGCTCGCTGTCGCCGCTCCACACGGCGAAGCACGCCGGCTCAGTCCGCGGCTCGCGCTGCTTCAGAACGGGGCAGATGTGTGTGCAGTGCCCGCACTGCACACAGCCGTCCGTTACCTGGGGATACAGAAAGCCCTCCCGATCCGCCTCCATGCGGATCGCCCCCTTGGGGCAGCCGTTGCAGCACGCGGCGCAGCCGGTGCAGCGGTCGCGGGGCGCTAATTGGGGCGCGGTCTGCTCTGTCATAAGCCCACCTCCTGTGCCGGTCTCATTCTTGTGGCTATTGTATCACAAATCGGAAAAAAGCACAACCCTAACGAATACTGTCCGTTTTTCAGGACACAACTCCTGGTACACTGGGCACAGTGAAGGAAAGAAGCCACACATTATTATATAGGAGGTCAAGCCATGTATAAGTTTTTCGATTACCTCGCCCCGGATCTGCCCATCCGCACCATCCGCGACCTGCTGGGCTACATCCGCCGCTTCGCGGCGCTGTTCGGCGCGGGCGGCGTGCCGGTGGAGGGGCAGATGGACGGCGTGGGCTTCTGCGCCACCCAGCAGCCCGGCGGCGACGTCCGCGTCCACTGGGTGCAGGTAAACCGCCAGCGCATCCCCGTGGACGCGGTGGTGTGAGGCAAAAAACAAGGGCCGCCGGTCTCCCGGCGGCCCTTGTTTTGAATACTATCCGCAATTTTTCTGTCGAATTATACCGAATGTTGTCGCATTTTGCCGTCAGACCCCCAGCAGCCTGTGCCAGGTGTCCCGTCCCACGATGCCGTCCGCCGCCAAGCTGTTGGCCAGCTGAAAGCGCTTCACCGCCCCGGCGGTGTTGTCGCCGTACAGGCCGTCCGCCGTCCCGGCATTGTGGCCCAGCCCGTTGAGCAGCGCCTGCACCGACCACACCGTGTTGCCGCTGCTGCCCTTGGTCAGCAGCGGCAGCGTCACCGCCGTGTCGTTGGCCGTCCGCACCGTCTGCGCCGGAGCAGATGCCTCCGCGCCGCCGCCATTGGCGATGGCCTCAAAGGGGAAGTTCCCGCCGGGGCAGCCGGTGGCGTTCACGTCTCTGTGCCGCTGCACGGTGGTGATGCCGTACTTCTGCTTCAGATAGGCCACCAGCTCCGCACCGGCGGTACGCTGCACCTCGTTCATCTGCTCCCGGTCGAAGCTGCCCTCAAAGCAGATACCGATGCTGTCGTAGTTGTTGTTCCCTGCGTGTGCGCCCACCGTTTCCTTCGGACGGCCTCGATAGATGCGCCCGTCCTTCCGCACAAAAAAGTGATAGCCGATGCCGGCCCAGCCGTTGGCCAAGTGCCACTGGTGTATCTGCTGGGCGGTACACGTCACCGCCGCCGCGTGGTGCAGGATGATGCGCCGCGTGACGCTGCGCCGCGTCAGCGGCGCGGCCCAGGTATACGTCTGCTCAAGTATCTCCATGCTCGTCCCCCTCCGCTTTCTTCTCCACCGTGTTCTTCAGCCGCGCCAGCAGCTTGGCGAGAAACACCGGCACAGGCCCGCCCAGCGCCGCCACGTTCTCCAAAATGGAGATCAGCTCGTTGATGATGAGCCAAATGATCACCATGGCGGCCAGCAGGAAGTCAAATTCTACCTCGATTCCCGCCTGGGCCAGCCCGTAGCGGATGAGCCAGTCGGCCACGCCCGCCGCACCGACCACCACCAGATAGCCCACCTTCTTCACAATGCCCCTTACGCCGGTGCGTGAGCACAGCGCCCCGGTGCTCCAGGCCTTTGCCATGCCGGTGACATAGTCCGCCAGCATCACCGCCACCAGCACCGCCAGCGGCACCACCAGCTGGGCACAGTAGCTGCACAGCGCCCCTACCGCCGCCGCCAGCACCATCGTCATCGTGTTCTCCGTTTTCATCTCTCGTACTCCTCTCCGTGCCAGGTCCGGCACTCCATTTTATGTGGTTCCCCCACACTCCTGTGTCCCCATCCCCCCGCCGGTTGCACACAAACGTGCAAACCTTACGAAAAATTCTGCTTCAAAAAACCTTAAGTGCGTGTTCATAGCACGTTCATATTTTTTCGACACAATACACATACGTTATGTAAATGGAGAAAGAGCGATGGACACACAGTACTATACCTATGATCTGCCTGCCTCGTCGGATAGCGGGCGTTCGGACCGCCCGTACCGCCGTGCCCGATCCCGCCGCCGCAGGGCCAAATCGTCCCGCCGGAAAGGCCTGCTGGTGTTGCTGCTGGCGGCTGCGGTCGCCGGATTGCTGTGGTGGCGCTTCGGCCCGCGTCCCTATTACACCGCCCAGCAGCTGGGCATCCCTGTTGTCACCAGTCCCAACGACGGTGACGGCGACGGGGTGGAGGATTACGCCGACATGGTGGCCGGCATCCGCGCCTATTTTGACACCAAGCCCCACTACGCCAGCAAATACTACGCCGGCGGCTATCCCGACGACGGACTGGGTGTCTGTACCGACGTGGTTTGGCAGGGCTTCCGCGCTGCTGGCTATCAGCTGAAGGAACTGGTGGACGCGGACATCGCCGCTTGCTCCGAGGCGTATCCCTACGCCGACCCAGACCCCAACATTGACTTCCGCCGCGTGGTGAACCTGGACGCCTTCTTCCGCCGCCATGCCCAGGTGTTGACCAACAGCTTTGACGACCCGTCCCAGTGGCAGGCCGGGGACATCGTGGTGTTCGGTGACTGTGAGCATATCGCCGTCTGCTCCGACAAGCGGGACAGAAAGGGCATCCCCTTCATCCTCCACCACGGCAACCCGATAGACGAAGCGGTGGAGCGGCCCGACATCTATAAGCGGCCCGTCACCGGCCATTACCGCTGGCTGGGCTGACGGGGATGACGAGATGCAGTGTTTTTGCGCTGCATCTCGAATTTTTTCAGACAAACCGCCTATACTATAAAAACTTTACGGCAATTTCTTGCTTTTATAAAAAATTATGGTATACTGTTACTGCTCGGATTGCGCCGTATGAACCGCGCCCTCGCGGGGCAAGCTATACGCAGAGCGCACCAGCACCGATGACTTGAAAAGAGGGAACTGCCTTGAATAAATACATGATCCGCGGCGGACGCCGTCTTTACGGCGAAGTGACCGTCAGCGGCGCGAAGAACGCCGCCGTAGCCATCATCCCCGCCGCACTGCTGGTAGACGGTGTCTGCCGCATCGAGAACATCCCCCAGATCAGCGATGTCACGCTGTTCTTCTCCATCCTGGAGGAGCTGGGGGCGAAGGTGCGTGTGCTGAACCGTCACGCCATCGAGATCGACTGCCACGCCATCCACAGCACCCGCCCGTCCTACGACCTGGCCCGCCGTATCCGCGCCAGCTATTACCTGCTGGGCGCGCTGCTGGGCCGCTTCGGTCAGGCCACCGTGGCCATGCCCGGCGGCTGCAACTTCGGCGTCCGCCCCATCGACCAGCACATCAAGGGCTTCACCACCATGGGCGCGGAGGTGTCCGTGGAGGGCGGCTTCATCCACACCGCCGCCAAGAATGGCCGCCTCACCGGCGCGCCGGTCTATCTGGACGTTGTCTCCGTGGGCGCGACCATGAACATCATGATGGCCGCCGCCCTGGCCGACGGTGTCACCACCATCGAAAACGCCGCCAAAGAGCCCCACATCGTGGACTTGGCCAACTTCCTCAACTCCATGGGCGCGGACATCAAGGGCGCGGGCACGGACTCCATCAAGATCCGAGGCGTGGAGCGCCTCACCGGCGGCAGCTACGGCATCATCCCCGATCAGATCGAAGCCGGCACGTATATGGCCGCCGTGGCGGCCACCGGCGGCGAGCTGCTTTTGAAGAACGTCATCCCCAAGCACATGGACTGCATCAGCGCCAAGCTGATGGAGATGGGCGTCACGGTGGAGGAGGAGGACGACACCCTCCTGATCCGCCGCACCGGCCCGCTGCTGAAGGCCAACGTCAAGACGCTGCCCTATCCCGGCTTCCCCACGGATATGCAGCCTCAGATCACCGCCGTCCTGGCCCTGGCCGAGGGCACGAGCCTGGTGACGGAGGGTGTCTACGGCGCGAACCGCTTCAAATACGTGGACGAGCTCAAGCGCCTGGGCGCGCACATCCAGGTGGACGGCAAGGTGGCTGTGGTGGAGGGCGTGCAGCAGCTGGTGGGCGCACCCATCCAGGCCTGTGACCTCCGCGC
The DNA here is from genome assembly GCA_945878665.1 of uncultured Clostridia bacterium. Classification (GTDB taxonomy): domain Bacteria; phylum Bacillota; class Clostridia; order Oscillospirales; family Oscillospiraceae; genus Vescimonas. The sequence goes on from CAMDUN010000042.1 coordinate 8,986, forward strand.
CGGCGCGGCGCTGGTCATCGCCGGCCTGGCCGCCCAGGGCACGACGGAGCTGAGCCACGTCCAGTATATCGAGCGCGGCTACGAGGATCTTGTGGGCAAGCTCCGGGCCGTAGGCGCGGACATCTCCCTGCTGGACGACCCCGACGAGAGCGCCCTGGAGACCCACGCCGTCTGACACATACCGCCATCCAGCGTCCGCTGCGAGAGGCCGCAGCCTCTCCCAGCGGATGTTTTTCGTACCATCGGTTGACAAGGGCAAACACGCCTGACAGCGTGTCTTTCCGGCGCTTTTTGCCCTTTTCGCCTTGCTGGGCGTCAGCCTCGCTCCAAAGGAACGTCGCTCGGCAGCATCGGCGAGAATATGCCGACTCAGCCCAGCTGCGCCTCAAAAGCCAAAAATCAATCGAAAATACATCGCTGACAGGTGTGAGCAGTTTTGTCGGAGCAGAAATGTGTCCAGACAAGAAAAGACCCGCAGGTGATACTTGCTGTATTACCAAGGGGCTTGACGCAGTATGGGCGCATTTCTGCCCGTCAAAACCGTGTTTGCCCTTGTCAATCGATGGTAAAGTGAGGACATACACCATTGTTGACCGTACATACACTTGCCAGCGGGTCTGAGGGCAACTGCCTGCTGCTGTCCGGCGGCAGCGTCCACCTGCTGGTGGATGCCGGCATCTCCGCCCGGCGCATCACCGCATCCCTGCGTTCACTGGGCCTGTCTCCCTGCGACGTTGCCGCCGTCCTGCTGACCCACGAGCACACCGACCACACCGCCGGGCTGGCCACCCTGACCAAGCAGTACCGCCTGCCCCTCTACGCCAGCGACGGCACAGCCGCCGCCCTGTCTCTCCGCTGTCCCGCCCTGCGGGACGTGCTGCGCCCCATCCCCCGCCGGTGCGAGTTCGCCCTGGGGGATGTGACCGTCACCGTGTTTCCCACCAGCCACGATGCCGCCGGCAGCGTGGACTACCGCTTCGACCGTCTCGGCGCGTCCGTGGGTGTCCTCACCGACACCGGCTTCGTCACCGACGAGGCGGAGCAGGCCCTCCGGGGCGTGGGCCTCATGGTGCTGGAGAGCAACCACGACGTGGAGTGGCTTCTGTCCGGCCCGTACCCCTACTACCTCAAGCAGCGCATCGCGGGCCGCTGCGGCCATCTGTCCAACGATGATGCTGCCGCCTTCGCCCGCCGTATGGCGGAGAGCGGCACGCGCCGCTTTGTTTTGGCCCACCTGAGCCGGGAGAACAACACCCCGGCCCGGGCGCTTCAAACCATGGAAACGGCCCTCTCCGGCCTGCCCGCCGCCGTGGAGGTCGCCCCTCGCGGCGAGCTGAGCGCCTGCTACGAAGCGGAGGTGACGCTATGCAGCGTGTGACCGTCCTCTGCGTGGGCAAGCTGAAGGAGAAATTTTACATCGATGCCGCCGCCGAGTACGTCAAGCGCCTCCAGCGCCACTGCAAGCTGGAGCTCATCGAGCTGCCGGAGCAGCGCCTGCCCGACGATCCCTCCCCGGCGGAGATACAAAAGGCCCTCCGCGCCGAGGGCGATGCCATCCGCGAAAAGCTGCCCAAGGGCGGCGCGGTCATCGCCCTGTGCATCGAGGGCAAGCCCTGCTCCAGCCAGGAGCTGAGCCGCCGCATGGCCGATTTTGGCGTGCAGGGCAAGACCCAGCTCACCTTCCTTATCGGCGGCAGCGTGGGCCTGGACGAGGATCTGAAGCGCCGGGCCGACTGGCGGCTCAGTATGTCCCCCATGACCTTCCCCCACCACATGGCCCGCATCATGCTGCTGGAGCAGATCTACCGGGCCTATCAGATCGCCGACGGCACAAAATACCACAAATAGGAGGTACACCCATGTCAAATTGGAGCTTCACCGGCCAGCCGGACGTGCCCGCCTGGCCCAAGGACGAGACGGGCCGGGAGGCCCAGGCCGTCCTGCTGACCCACACCTTCGATGCCCCCGCCGATGCCGACACGGTCATCTCCCTGCTGTCGGCCTACGGCATCCCCTGCTTCAAGTATTACGACAAGGAGGGCGGCGCGGGCAAGGTCATCAGCGGCTTCTCCGGCTACGGTGTCAGCCTGTACGTCCCCGCGTCCCAGCTGGACGAGGCCAAGGACCTGCTGGCCTCCCGCCCTGTGGAAGAAGAAACGGAAGAACACGCCTGAAAGGAGCTTATGACTATGTTGGATTACAAGAAAGAGTACCAGCGCTGGCTGACCAGCGACGCCCTGTCCGCCGAGGAGAAGGCGGAGCTGCAAGCCATCTCCGGCGACGAAAAGGAGATCGAATCCCGGTTCTACGGCCCGCTGGAGTTCGGCACAGCCGGCCTGCGGGGCACGATGAAGGTGGGCCTGCACCAGATGAACGTCCATGTCATCCGCTGGGCCACCCAGGGCTTCGCCGATGTCATCGCCGCCGAGGGCGAGGCGGCCAAGAAGAAGGGCGTGGCCATCTGCATGGACTGCCGCGTCAACAGCCTGGCCTTTGCCCACGCCGCGGCGGAGGTCTGCGCCGCCAACGGCATCCACGTCCGCATCTTCGAGTCCCTGCGTCCCACTCCGGAGCTGAGCTTCGCCGTGCGGTACTACGGCTGCCAGGCTGGCATCAACGTCACCGCCAGCCATAACCCCAAGGAGTATAACGGCTACAAGGTCTACTGGGCCGACGGCGCGCAGCTGCCGCCCCAGCACGCCGCCGCCATCGCCGCCCGCCTGGAGCAGATCGACATCTTCTCCGGCGTAAAGCGGGTGGACTTCAACGCCGCCCTGGCCGATGGCCGCATCGAGCTGCTGGGGGAGGAGACGGACAAGGCGTTCATGGCCAACGTCATGGCCATGGTCAACGACCGTACCTCCATCGCCCAGGTGGCCGACAGCTTCAAGATGGTCTACACCCCGTTCCACGGCTGCGGCTGGAAGCTCGTGCCCGAGGCCCTGCGCGGCCTGGGCGTGAAGAACCTCTACTGCGTGGAGCAGCAGATGGTACTGGACGGCACATTCCCCACGGTGGCCTCTCCCAACCCGGAAAACCCGGAGGGCTTCTACCTGGCCATCGACCTGGCCGACCAGGTGGGCGCGGACTTCATCCTGGGCACTGACCCGGACAGTGACCGGGTGGGCATCATGGTTCGCGGCGCGGACGGCAAGTTCATTCCCGTCACCGGCAATCAGACCGGCGTGCTGCTGCTGGATTACCTCATCGGCGCTATGCGCCGCGCCGGGAAAATGCCCGCCAACCCCGTGTTCCTCAAGACCATCGTCACCACCGAGATGGCCCGCAAGGTGGCGGAGTCCAACGGTGTCACCTGCTACGACACCTTCACCGGCTTCAAGTTCATGGCGGAGAAGAAGAACGCCCTGGAGGCCGCCGGCGAGGGCCACGTCATCATGTCCTACGAGGAGAGCTACGGCTATATGCTGGGCGACTACGTCCGCGATAAGGATGCCGTCACCGCCTCCCTGCTCCTCACCGAGATGACCGCCTGGTACGCCGCCCAGGGCATGACGCTCTACGATGCCCTCCAGGCCCTGTATAAGAAGTACGGCTGGTACGGCGAAAAGACCCACAACCTGGTCATGCCCGGCCTGGACGGCCTGGAGAAGATGGCCGCCCTCATGAAGTCCCTCCGCGCCGCACCCCCCGCCGCCATCGCCGATGTGCCCGTGGTGGTCCGCAAGGACTACCAGGACGGCACAGCCACCGACTGCGCCACCGGCGCTGTCACCGCCATGGAGCTCAAGGGCAGCAACGTCCTCCGCTTCGAGCTGGCCGACGGCACGACCATCCTGGTGCGCCCCTCCGGCACAGAGCCCAAGATCAAGGTCTATATCCTCACCCAGGGCGCGGACGCAGCCCAGCGCGACGCGAACCTGGCCAAATACTCCGCCTGGGTCGCCACCCTGACCAAATAAAAGAGATAGAAAAAACAGGGGAGGGGCTTTGCCCCTCCCGCCGTTTTACGAACACACCCCTTGCACCCCTCCGTAGGGGGCGATGCCCACGCAGCGAAGCAAGTACCCTTGGGGTGCATCGCCC
>CAMDUN010000043.1:0-12492 GCA_945878665.1 uncultured Clostridia bacterium
CCGAGAAGATGATCACCCTCGGCAAGAAGGGCGATCTGGCTGCCTATCGTCAGGCACTGAGCTTCATCACCCGCGAGGATGTGGCCAACAAGCTGTTCAAGGAGCTGGCCCCCAGCTATGCTGAACGCAACGGTGGTTACACCCGCATCATCCGCATCGGCGTCCGCCGCGGCGATGCTGCCGAGACCGCTATCATCGAGCTGGTGAAGTAACTCAATTCAAGAAAAATATCCTGCCCCGGCCTCCGCCGCGGCAGGATATTTTTTTGTTCACAGAAATTCTTTTGCATTAGACACCGTCCTGTGGTACAATATATCATCGTAATACTGTATGCTTATTCTTTTACATAGAAAGGATACGAATATATGGGACTGTTTACCAAGGTTTTCGGAACGTACAGCCAGCGCGAGCTGAAGTCCATCTACCCCATCGTGGACAAGATCACGGCGCTGGAGGAGGACTATAAAAAGCTCACCGATGCCGAGCTCCAGGCCAAAACGCCGGAGTTCAAGGCCCGTCTGGCCCAGGGCGAGACGCTGGACGACATCCTGCCGGAGGCGTTTGCCACCGTCCGGGAGGCCGCCGACCGCGTGCTGGGTATGCGCCCCTATCCCGTCCAGCTGGTGGGCGGCATCGTCCTGCACCAGGGCCGCATCGCCGAGATGAAGACCGGCGAGGGCAAGACCCTGGTGGCCACCCTGCCCGCCTATCTGAACGCCCTCACCGGCGAGGGTGTCCACATCGTCACCGTCAACGACTACCTGGCCAAGCGCGACTCCGAGTGGATGGGCAAAGTCCACCGCTTCCTGGGCCTCACCGTGGGCCTCATCATCCACGATATGAAGAAGGAGGAGCGGCAGAAGGCCTACCAGTCCGACATCACCTACGGCACGAACAACGAGATGGGCTTCGACTACCTCCGCGACAATATGGCCCTCTACGCCAACGAGCAGGTGCAGCGCGGCCACGCCTTCGCCATCGTGGACGAAGTGGACTCCATCCTCATCGACGAGGCCCGTACCCCCCTCATTATCTCCGGCATGGGCGAGAAATCCACCCAGCTCTACGATATGGCCGAGATGTTCGCCGCCCGGCTGAAGAAGTTCGTGGTGGTGGAGACGGACGATAAGGAGGAGGAAGCCACCGACATCGATGCCGACTACGTGGTGGACGAGAAGGCGAAATCCGTCACCCTCACCGCCCGCGGCATCAAGAAGGCGGAGGAGTTCTTCCACCTGGACAACCTCTCCGACCCGGAGAACAGCACCATCGCCCACCACATCAACCAGGCCATCAAGGCCCACGGCATCATGAAGCGCGATGTGGACTACGTGGTCAAGGACGGCGAGGTGGTCATCGTGGACGAGTTCACGGGCCGTCTCATGTTTGGCCGCCGCTACTCCGAGGGACTGCACCAGGCCATCGAAGCCAAGGAGCACCTGTCCGTCCAGCGCGAGAGCAAGACGCTGGCCACCATCACGTTCCAGAACTACTTCCGCCTCTACCGCAAGCTCTCCGGCATGACCGGCACGGCCCTGACGGAGGAGGAGGAATTTGCCACCATCTACGCCCTGGACATCATCGAGATCCCCACCAACCGTCCCATCGCCCGTATCGACAATGAGGACAGCGTCTATAAGACCGAGAACGGCAAATACCGCGCCGTCATCCGCCAGGTGAAGGAGTGCCACGCCAAGGGCCAGCCCGTCCTGGTGGGCACGGTCTCCATCGAGAAGAACGAGCTGCTGGGCAAGATGCTGGCCCGCGAGGGCATCAAGCACAACCTGCTCAACGCCAAGAACCACGAGAAGGAGGCCGAGATCGTGGCCCAGGCCGGCCAGTTCGGCGCTGTCACCGTGGCCACCAACATGGCGGGCCGTGGTACGGATATTATGCTGGGCGGCAACGCCGAGTACATGGCCAAGAACGACCTCCGCAAGGCGGGCCTCACCGATGAGCTCATCGCCGAGGCCACCGGCTACGCCGAGACGGACAACCAGGAGATCCTGGATGCCCGCAAGCTGTTCGCCGACAAGCTGGCCCAGCACAAGGCCGAGATTGCCGGCGAGGCCGACAAGGTTCGCGCCGCCGGCGGCCTGTTCATCATCGGCACGGAGCGCCACGACTCCCGCCGTATCGACAACCAGCTCCGTGGCCGCGCAGGCCGCCAGGGCGACCCCGGCGAGACCCGCTTCTACATCTCCCTGGAGGACGACCTGATGCGCCTCTTTGGCGGCGACCGCGTCACCTCCATCATGGAGCGCATGAACATCGACGAGGATACCCCCATCGAGAACAAGGTTCTCTCCCGCGCCATCGAGCAGGCCCAGACCACCGTGGAAAGCCGCAACTTCCAGGCCCGTAAGTCTGTCCTGGAGTACGATGACGTGATGAACAAGCAGCGCGAGATCATCTACGGCCAGCGCAAGCAGGTGCTGGACGGCATGGATGTCAAGGGCATCATCATGGGCATGATGAACGGCGCTATCGCCAACCTGGTTCACAACGCCTTTGTCGGCACGGATCACCTGGACATGGCCGCCTGCCGCGAGCTGCTCCGCAGCGTGGAGGGCGTCTACTTCACCAAGTACACCGTCAGGATCGACGAAGCCCAGCTGCCCACCATGACCGCCGAGGACTTCATCGACCTGTTCACCCAGGCCGCTGCCGACTTCTACGAGAAGAAGGAGCAGGAGATCACCCCGCCCATCATGCGTGAGCTGGAGCGCGTGGTGCTGCTCCGCGTGGTGGATGAATACTGGATGGAGCACATCGATGCCATGCAGGACCTGCGCCAGGGCATCCGTCTCCGGGCCTACGCCCAGACCAACCCGGTGGACGCCTACAAGAAGGAGTCCCTGGAGATGTTCGAGGAGATGATCGATGCCATGAAGGAGGAGACGGTGCGCCGTCTGTACTCCGTCCGCCTGCGTAAGGACGAGGAGGTCAAGCGTGAGCGCGTGGCCAGCGGCATGACCGAGAACGTGGGCGGCGACGGCACGGTGAAAAAGCGCCCCACCAAGGTGGTCAAGGTAGGCCGCAACGACCTCTGCCCTTGCGGCAGCGGCCTGAAGTGGAAGAAATGCACCTGCAAGGAGTACCACTCTTAAATTATTTCAAACGATACCCGCTCCGCTGGGCTATCGTTTGAGGAGGCTGCGGCCTGCTGCAGCGCACGACGTGCGCGTCAAAGACGCGCCCGCGCACGTTTGCAGGCCGAGAAGAATTTTCGGCGACGTACACGCCGCCGCCGAAAATGAATTTGACTTTGTTTGCGCCTGCGGGCGCAAACTCTGCGAGGCCATGACAAATGACGGGCGGCGGCATCAGCCGCCGCCCGTTCCCCGTCCCGCCGAAAGGAGACATTATGTTCCGCACCGAAACGAAACACGGCGTGCCCCTCCGCATCTCTGATGCTCTGGATGACCCCGCCATCGTCCACGGCTTTTCCACCCGCCTGGGCGGCGTATCCCCCGCTCCGTGGGACAGCCTGAACCTGGACGACCGCCGGGGCGACGACCTTGCCAACGTGCAGGAGAACTTCCGCCGCCTTTGCGCTGCGCTGGACGTGGATGTCCAACGCATCGTCCTCAGCCGTCAGGTACACCGTGACGATGTCCGCACCGTCACCGCCGATGACTGCGGCAAGGGCCTGTGGAGGATGCAGGACTACGACAGCGCCGATGCCCTCATCACCGATGTGCCCCACATTCCGCTGGTGGTGTTCTCCGCCGACTGCAACGTGATATTGCTCCACGACCCGGTGCGCCGCGCCATCGGCGCGGCCCACGCCGGCTGGCGGGGCACGGCGCTGGGCATCGCCGCCAAGGCCGTCCGCGCCATGGTGGACACCTACGGCTGCGACCCGTCGGACATCCGCGCCGCCGTCGGCCCGGCCATCGGGCCGTGCTGCTTCGAGACGGACGGCGATGTGCCCGCCGCCCTCCGTGACGCGCTGGGCGCGCAGGTCGAGCCGTTCATCAGCTGGAACGGCCAGAAGTACCACATCGACCTGAAATCCGTCAACGCCCTGTGGCTGCAAAACGCCGGCGTGAGATCCATCGACATCTGCCCGGACTGCACCTACTGCCTGCCCGACCTGTACTGGAGTCACCGCCGCACCGGCCTGCGCCGGGGCGAACAGGCCGCCGTCATCTGCCTGAAAGGGGAGGGAACACGTTGAAAAAAAGACTGCTGCCCCTGCTGCTGGCGCTGCTCCTGCTGGCCCTCACCGGCTGTGAGGACCTGGACAGCACCGACCCGCTGGACGAGCTGTCCCAGTTCTACCGTCAGGAGAACGAAGAGCCTGAGCCCGAGCCCCTGACGGCCTTCACCCTGCCCTACGTCTCCGGCGAGACCCTCGACCCCCTGACCACCACCGACACGGTGCAGCAGACGGTGGGCCAGCTGCTGTACGAGGGGCTGTTCGCCCTGAACGAGCAGTTTGAGCCTGAACCCGTCCTGGCGGACGCCTATACCTACGACAGCGAGAGCCGCACCTGGACCATCACCCTGCGCTCCGGCGTCATGTTCTCCGACGGGTCTATGCTCACCGCCCAGGACGTGGCCGCCTCCCTGGCCCGCGCCAAAAGCTCCCCTCGCTACGGGGCGCGGCTGCGCTGCGTCAACTCCGTCACCGCCTGGGACGGCGCGGTGGTCATCACCCTGTCCGAGGACGTGGCCACCCTGCCCAGCCGTTTGGATGTGCCCATCGTCAAGTCCGGCACGGAGACCAGCACCGTCCCCACCGGCACCGGCCCGTACCTGTTCGCCAAGGGCGATACCGGCGCGTACCTCACCGCCAACACCTATTGGTGGCAGGGAGCGTCCCTGCCGGTGCAGCGCATAGAGCTGCTCCACTGCAAGGACAGGGACTCCGCCCTCTACGCCTTCTCCTCCCGCGAGATACAGCTCCTGGCCCTGGACCTCACCGCCGCCTCCGGCACAGGCGTGTCCGGCAGCGGCGACTATACCGATGCCCCCACGGCGGTGATGCAGTTTGTCGGCGTCAACGCCCGCCGGGAAGCGTTGGCCGACCCGGCCCTCCGCCGCGCCCTCAGCGCCGGCATCGACCGGGAGGGCCTCGTCTCTTCCTGCCTGCTGGGTCACGGTCTGGCCGCCCAGCTCCCCGCCTCTCCCGCCGCCGGTGTCTACGATACGTCGCTGGAGACAGCCTATTCCGCCGCCCATTACCGTCAGCTCCTGTCCGCTGCGCTGGGCGAGGAGGCCCAGCCCCTGACGCTGACGATGCTGGTGAACCAGGAGAACAGCTTCAAGGTCTCCGCCGCCCAGGAGGCAGCCTATACCCTCACCACGGACGACCTCACCGTTACCGTGGAGGCCCTGCCCTGGGAACAGTTCACCCAGCGGCTTGCGGACGGCGAGTTTGACCTGTACTACGGCGAGTGCCGCCTGACCGCCGACTGGGACGTGTCCGCCCTGGCCAAGACCGGCGGCGCGCTGAACTACGGCGGCTACACCAACGAGACCACCGATGCCCTGCTGTCCGCCGCCCTGGGCAGCACCGGCCCGCGGACGGAGGCCCTCACCGCCCTGTGGCGCGACCTGCTGGACAACGCGCCTTTCCTGCCGGTGTGCTTCAAGTCCTCCTCCGTCCTGGCCACGGAGGGCGTGGTGGAGGGCCTCGCCCCCACCGAGACCGACACCTTCCGCCACCTGTCCGCCTGGCGCATCCACCTCTCTGATTAACGGCAGCCGTCCGCCCCTACACACGTTCTGATGTGCCGTGTGAGCGTCCCTTGCCTCTCCCTCTGGGAGAGGTGGCCGAGCGCAGCGAGGACGGAGAGGGCAAACCATGACCATACCGGCCCTCTCAGTCACCTGCGGTGACAGCTCTCCCAAAGGGAGAGCCAAGGGTCTGTGCCCCGTTATATGGGCGCATACCGCGGCGGCGTGAGGCCGTCCGCCCCTACAACCGCCTACCGTACCTGCGCCTTATCCTTGCCCTGTCATTCCGAGCCAGTCCGCAGACTGGCGTGGGAATCCGTTCCCCGCCGCCCCCTGCATCATCCCACCCGATCTTAATTACCGCCCCGAAAGGAGACCCCCATGCACCTGACCCACACCGCCCTGTTCGCCTCCGACCTGGAGCGGACGCGGGACTTCTTCACCACCTATTTCGACTGCACCGCCGGCGAACTGTACCACAACGCCGCCACCGGCTTTCACTCCTATTTCCTCACCTTTTCCGGCGGCGGCATTCTGGAGCTGATGTCCATGCCCGGCATCGCCGCCCCGGACGCCACCCGCCGCTGCGGCCTGGACCACATCGCCATCTGCGTCGGCTCGCCGCGGCAGGTGGACGACCTCACCGCCCGCCTATCCGCCGACGGCTATGAGATACTCAGCCCGCCCCGTACCACCGGCGACGGCTATTACGAGAGCTGCGTCGCCGCCCCGGACGGCCTCCGCGTGGAACTCACCGCGTAAAAACAGGAGACGGCGAAGGCCGCCCTGCGAAAAGATTGCCGATTTCCGAACGCATCCTCGATAGACCTTTCGTAGGGGGCGATGCCCACGCAGCGAAGCAAGTACCCTTGGGGTGCATCGCCCCGCCGTCTCACCACCGCACCTCTTGCGTTGTTCCGTAGGAGCGGACGACCCTGTCCGCCCAAACACCGCGCAGCGGTGTCATTCCGAGCCAGTGCTCGCCGCGAAGCAAGTGTCCTTGGGGTGCACACTGGCGTGGGAATCCGTGCCCCTTTTCATGTCATCCAGCGGCCCTTGGCCGCCACCCACCTTTGCCGCTTCGCGGCAAAGGCGCGATTTGATAATCGCCCACCCTCCTGGGGTGAGGTTTCCAAAGGGGAGGGGCGCAACCCCTCCCTTTTGGTCGTTTCAAGGTGAGGGGACTTTTAAGGGGAGAGGGAAATCGAAATCCCTCTCCCCTTAAATGGCGTTCTTTGGATACTTTCTTTCGCCAAGGAAAGAAAGTATCCCGTCGGAGACAAAAAGCAAAAAGACAACGAAAAACCGGCGGGCGGGGCAGAGCCCCGCCCCTACACACGTCTACAGAAAACTCATGCGTTATTTGTCCGGGCGGATGTGGGCATCCGCCCCTACGAAATCACCGGCGGCGTATGCGTCATACGTAGGGGCGGACAGAGTCGTCCGCCCCTACGCACGTCCACCGTACCTGCGACTTGCCCTGTCATTCCGAGGGCGCACCCCAAGGGTACTTGCTTCGCGGCGCGAAGCGCCCGTGGGAATCCGTCCCCCGCCCCTTACACACGGCCTACCAACCCCCACACACATCACCTTCGGACGGATTTTCCCCACAAGCTGAAACAGGAGACGGCTCACGCCGTCTCCTGTCATTTTCCCGGTTTAGCTATACTGGCGGATCACCGCCGTGACCTTGCCCAGCAGCGTGGCCTCCCGGCCATCAATAGGCTGGTAATTCTCGTTCTCCGGCAGCAGCCACACCTGGCCGTTGCGGCGGCTGAGCCGCTTCACCGTGGCCTCGTCCCCCAGCAGCGCCACCACGATCTCGCCGTTGTAGGCCGTGGGCTGCTGGTGCACCACCACGAAGTCGCCGGGCAGAATGCCCGCGTTGAGCATGGACTCCCCCCGGACGCGCAGGGCAAAATACTCGCCCTCCCGTCCGCCGGTGTCAAAGGTCAGGTAATCCTCGATGCACTCCTGAGCCAGAATGGGGCTGCCCGCTGCCACATTCCCCACGATGGGGATGCGGTCCGCAGGCGGCTCGACCTCCTGCGCCGCAGCGGGTTCGGACGCTTTCGCCCCCTGGGTCAGCGTCAGAGCGCGGCCCTTGCCCGCGCCTTTGTTCAGCACACCCAGCTCCTCCATGTGCTTCAGGTGGAAATGGACGGTGGAGGGCGACTTCAGCCCCACCGCCTCGCCGATCTCCCGCACGGAGGGCGGATAGCCCTGACGCTGTATCGTCTCGGCAATATAGTCGTAGATCCGCTGCTGCATTTTCGTCATCTGCGCCATAGTCATGCCCCTTTTCCACAGTTTTACAAGGGAAGTATAACACATCACACAGGAAATTGCAACATTTGTTCTAGAAAAATTTCAATAAAATTTGCTCCGCGCCGCCGCCGTCATATCCCCCGCCGCCGCGCATATACTCCCATCGGTGATAACATGAAACGCCTGCTCCCCGCGCTGCTTCTGCTCCTGCTGCTCCCCGCCTGCACCCGCGCCGATGCCCCCGCCGCTTCCGCCTCCGCCGACCCGCCCAAATACGTGGCCCTCACCTTCGACGACGGCCCGTCCCCCCGCTGCACGCCGCAGCTGCTGGACGGTCTCCGCGACCTGGGCGCGAAGGCCACCTTTTTCGTGGTGGGCTGTCAGGCGGTGAAAGACCCGGACATCGTCCGCCGCATCGCCGACGAGGGCCACCAGGTGGGCAACCACTCCTACGACCACGCCGCCCTTGACCAGCTCACCCCCGCCCAGGCGCTGGCCGACCTGGAGAAGAACGACGCCCTCCTCCGCGAGCTGCTGGGCGACGGCGACTATTGGGTACGTCCGCCCTACGGCCTGCTCACCGACGACGAGGCCGCCCGCCTCACCGTCCCCCTGGTCAACTGGTCGGTGGACACCGAGGACTGGCGCACCAAAAACTGCGACAAAATTTTGGACGTGATCTACCGCTGCACCGGCGACGGCGACATCGTCCTCCTCCACGACCGCTACCTCAACACCGTGGAGGCCACCCTCAAGGCGATCGCCCATCTCCAGCAGCAGGGGTACGTATTCGTCACCGTGTCCGAGCTGCTGTCGCTGAAAAAAGTCACCCCAGAGCCCGGCGTCACCTACCGCAGCGCCCCCTGAAATCGGCAAAAAAAGACTTCCGGGCAGCAGCTCGGAAGTCTTTTCAAGTTCATTCAACTTTTTTCCAGTTTTTTTCTTGAAAATTCAAGATGTTTTTCAAGGTTTATATAAGATAAATCCAAGAAAATTCAAGGTATTTTGCCAGAAACTGGAAGCTCAAGCACCCACGCCGACGGCCAGCATGCAGTTGATGACCAGCGTCAGAACGATAAACACCGCGCCGACCCACTTCGTGCCCTTGGCCAGCTTGGCGTCCAAACTCTTGGCCTTGGACTTGCTCATATAGCTATCCGCGATGCCGCCGATCGTGCCGGACAGACCCTGGCTCTTACCGGACTGAAACAGCACCACCAAAACGAGGATGAGGCCGGCCAGCAGCTGTAAAATCGTAATAAAGATCATGATGAACTCCTCCAACAAATCCATGCCCTAAAGGCACTAATATCACAGTAACGCCTATTTTATCACACAAATTCCCGTAATGCAAGAGGAGATTTGCTTCTTTTTTCGCGGGGCGGTGTGCGTGCATATCAATCGGCGGCAGGGCGCTCCAGGGCCACCACCGTCTCTACGTTGGCGGTGCGGGGGAACATATCCACCGCGGCGGCGCGGACGGCGCGGTAGCCGTGGGCGGCGAAGCGCTGGACATCACGGGCCAGGGTGGCCGGGTCGCAGGAGACGTAGACGATGCGGCGGGGGGACATGGCGGCTGCCGCGTCCACCACCTCCGGGGCGAGGCCCTTGCGGGGCGGATCGACGCAGATCACATCGGGGCGCAGGCCGCGCCCGGCCAGCTCCGCCGCCACCGCCGAGGCATCGCCGCAGAAGAACTCCACGTTCGCCACATGGTTGCGGCGGGCGTTCTCTTTGGCGTCGGCGATGGCCTCCGGCACGATCTCCGCGCCGATGACATGCTTGGCGCGGCGGGCCATGACCTGGGTAATCGTGCCCGCGCCGCAGTACAGGTCCAGTACCAGCTCCCGGCCCGTCAGGACGGCGAAGTCCAGGGCTGTCTCGTATAGTATCTCCGCCATGGGGCGGTTCACCTGGAAAAAGGAGGGGACGCTGAGGCGGAACGTCAGGCCGCAGAGCTGGTCGGTCAGCGTGTTCTCGCCCCACAGGGTGCGGTATTCGCGGCCCAGCACCGCGCCGGTGGGCTGGGTGTTTACGCCAAGCACCACGCCCACGGCATCGGGCACGGCCCGGCGCAGCAGGGACACCAGCTCCGGCTCGTGAGGGAGCTTGGTGCCGTTGACGATGACGCACAGCAGGGACTGGCCCGCGCCGTTGGTGCGGACGTACAGGTGGCGCAGGAGGCCACGGCGGGTGGTCTCGTCGTAGCAGGGGACGCGGTAGGCCTGGATATACTGCCGCAGGGCGGCTGCCGCCGCGTCGGCCTGGGGCTTTTGCAGGAGGCATTCCGTCACGTCCACCACCTGATGGCTGCGGGCCTTGTAGAAGCCCACCGTGCCGTCGGCGGCGATGGGGTATTGGCTCTTGTTGCGGTAGCGAAGGGGCTGACCGTCGGTGAGAATGGTCTCCACGGTCACGTCGCTGCCGCCGATGCGGCGGAGAGCATCCTGCACCCGCTGGCGCTTGGCGGACAGCTCCTCGGTGCGGTCCATGTGGCGGAGGTCACAGCCGCCGCAGCGGCCATAGTACGGGCAGTCCGGCGCGGTGCGGTGAGGGGACGGCTCGCGGAGCGTAACGAGCTTGCCGAAGGCGGCGTTTTTCAGCACCTTCAGCACCAGCACATCGCCCTCCTCGCCCTGCAAGGCCCGGTGGACGAACACCGCCTGCCCGCCGATGCGGGCCACGCCCAGCCCCTCGGAGGTGTAGCCCTCGATGCGGGCGGGGTAGATCTTGTTCTTCTCCAGCACGGCTCAGAACTCGAACTTGCTGATGACCTTGCTGAGGGCATCGGCGAAGGCGGCCAGCGTCTTGTTGTCCCGGCCCTTGCTGCGGCGGATGAGGCCGATGAGCATATCGCCCAGCTGCACCAGCTTCTGATAGGCAGGGGTGGCCTTGGGCGCGCCGTCGTAGGGACGGGTCTTGCGCTCGGGCAGGTAGCCGGGGGAGAGCTGACGGTCGGTCAGCAGGTCGTACTCCTCGGTGTACTGGGGTGCGTGGGCGGCAAAGCCCAGGCTTTTCACCGTGTCGGCGAACACCGGGGCGACCTCACGGTCGCCGTGTACCACGAACACGTGGATGGTCTGGGCCGGGTTGAAGTGCTTGACCCAGTCCACGAGATGGTCGTGGTCGGCGTGGGAGCTGAGGCCCTGGAAGTTGACGATCTTGGCGCGGACGGCGATGTCCTCGCCGAAGAGCTTGACGCTGGGCGCGCCGTCCAGCAGGGTGCGGCCCAGCGTGCCGGGGGACTGGAAGCCCACGAACACCACGGCGCTGTCGCCGCGCCACAGGTTGTATTTCAGGTGGTGGCGGATGCGGCCCGCGTCGCACATACCGCTGGCGGAGATGATGACCTTGGGGGATTTGTCCATGTTCAGCAGCTTGGACTCCTCCACCGTCTCCGTCAGGTGGAGGCCGGAGAAGTTGAACATGTGGGTGCCGTCCTGCACCAGGGCCAGGGCGTTGTCGTCCAGATAGCCGTGCAGGTCGCCGCAGAAGATGGTGGTGGCCTTTTTGGCCAGGGGACTGTCCACGTACACGGGGAAGTTGGGCATGGACTTGACCAGGCCCTTGTCCTTGATCTCGCGGATGAAGTAGAGCAGCTCCTGGGTGCGGCCCACGGCGAAGGAGGGGATGACCACGTTGCCGCCCTTGGCGATGGTCTCGTCGATGATCTGAGCCAGCTCATCGGTGTAGCTCCAGACCTCGGTGTGGTTGCGGTCGCCGTAGGTGGACTCCATGAGGACATAGTCGGCCTTGTCGAAGAACTGGGGGTCGCGGATGATGGGCTGGTCCACGTTGCCGATGTCGCCGGAGAACACGATGGTGCGGGTCTCATCGCCCTCGCGGCAGGTCAGGCGGATGCTGGCAGAGCCCAGCAGGTGGCCGGCATCGATGAACTCCGCCGTCACGTCATCGGTGATCTGCACCGTTTGGCCATATTCGCAGGTCTGCACAAACTCCCGCACCCGCAGAGCGTCGGCCACGGTGTAGATGGGCTGCACCTCGGGGCGGCCCGCCCGCTTGTTCTTGCGGTTCTGATACTCCGCGTCCTGCTCCTGGATGTGGGCGGAGTCCTGGAGCATGATGTCCAGCAGGTTCGCCGTGAGCCGGGTGGTGATGATGCGGCCCTGGAAGCCGTTTTTGATGAGCATGGGGATGCGGCCTGAGTGGTCGATGTGGGCGTGGGTCACCAGCACCGCGTCGATGCTGCCGGGGTGGAAGGGCAGCGTGGTGTTGTCCACCTCGTCCCGGCCCTGCTGCAAGCCGCAGTCCACCAGGATATTTTTGCCGTTGACCTCGAGGCAGTGGCAGCTGCCGGTGACACACCGGTCAGCGCCGTAAAAGCGCAGCTTCATGGCGGAAACTCCTTTTCTGTGTAGGTTGGGATCATACTGATAAGCATAGTATACCACGTTTGACCGGGGACGGCAACCGGGAAAGCGCAGAATGGAGGCGTGCGGGGCGGCGCAAATGTCAAGATAAATTTGCAGTATTGACAAAAAATATCAAACCTCGGTGAGGGGACGGAGCGTTCTA
>CAMDUN010000044.1:0-10081 GCA_945878665.1 uncultured Clostridia bacterium
CCGAGCCAGTCCGCAGACTGGCGTGGGAATCCGTCCCCCGCGCCCGCAGGCGCGGAACTCCCTGCCTCCCTCTGCGAGGGAGGTGTCAGAACCGAAGGTTTCGACGGAGGGAGAGATATGCCACGGCAGCGCCGTGGCATACGGGGCGATGTGGGCATCGCCCCCTACAACCGTCTACCGTACCCATGCCTTGTTCTTACCCTGTCATTCCGAGCCAGTCCGCAGACTGGCGTGGGAATCCGTCCCCCGCGCCCGCAGGCGCGGCTTCCCCTCGCCTCCCTCTGCGAGGCGGCCCAGTGCTCACACTGGGTTGTGCGGCGAAGCGTAGCTGAGGTGTCAAAACCGAAGGTTTTGACGGAGGGAGAGATATGCCACGGCAGCGCCGTGGCATACGAGGCGATGTACCCCAAGGGTACTTGCTTCGCTGCGTGGGCATCGCCCCCTACGGAAGGTCTATCGAGGCGCGTGCAGTAAAACGACGGGCGGGGTAAAACCCCGCCCCTACGAAAGTCAAAAGAAAGCAACCCGCCAGAGGCGCAAACGAAAAGAAAAATGTTTGGGGCGGACAGAGTCGTCCGCCCCTATAAGCATTCATCGAAAGTCCATGCCTCACACGCCCGCGGCAGCGCGGTCATCGCCCGCCCCGCTCCGGCAGCGCTCACACACCGCCTGGGCGATGCGGTCGGCGGCCAGGCCGTCAAAATCCCGGTGCTGGCGCTCCACCAGCTCCCGGCGCCGCTCCGGCTGGCCCAGCATCGCCATCGCCGCGTTGGCCATCTCCTCCGGCTGGCACGTCTCCGCCCAGCCGTGGGCGTGGAAAAACTCCTGGTTGCGCGTCTCGCAGCCGCCCACCATGTCCGCCAGCAGCAGCGGCGTACCCCGGGTGCAGGCCTCGGTGATGCTGATGCCGCCGGGCTTGGACACCAGCACGTCCGCGCTGTCCATATACTGCTGCACCCGGTTGGTAAAGCCCACGGCCTCCACCCGGTAAAAACCCCTGCGCCGCAGGGCGTACAGCATCTGCCGGTTGCTGCCGCACAGCACGGACACGAAGTCCCCCTTCTCCATACGCAGCTCCAGCTCCGAGGCGATGTCCGCCATCGGCCCGCAGCCGATGCTGCCGGACATGAGCACGATGTGCCGCCCCGCCTGAGGCAGCGCCAGCTCGCTCCGGGCAGCCGCCCGGTCGCCCTGCTCCCGGAACACCGCCCGCACGGGGATGCCCGCCGCCAGCAGCGTCTCCCGCTTGATGCCGCAGGACACGAACTCCTCCGCCAGCTCCTCGTGCGGGATCACGCAAATGTCCGGCGTGCAGCCGCCCACGGTGGGACTGCACGTATAATCCGTGGCCACGAAGCAGAACACCGGCCCGCCCTCACACTGGCGGCGCAGCTCCGTCATCATCATGGCCGGGATCACGTGTACGCACACCACCGCGTCATACCCGCCGTCCTGGATAGCCCGGTTCAGCCGCCGCGCTCCCCGCGCCATATAGCGATACACCATATTATCCCGGTCGTTGCTCTCCGCGTCGCTCTCCGCGCTCATATACCCCGCCTTATACAGCTTGGGATAGCGCCGGTAGAACCGCGTGTGCCACTTGGACACGAACCGCGACGCCTTCTTCGAGATGAACCCCAGCCCATCCGCCGTGTCCGAGGACACACCCAGCCGCCGGAAGCTCTCCGCCAGCGCCGCCGCCACGGCGTTATGCCCGCCGCCTGTATTACAGCTCAGTATCAGAACTCTCATGCTTTCCTTTCCGCTGCTCTCTCCTCCGCAGCAACACCGCCAGCCGCGCCAGCCGCGGCCTGTTGTACCGTTGGATCAGGATAAACGGCAGATTGGCCAGCAGCACCCACACCAGCACCACCGCCACGCCGCCCCAGCCGGGCCACAGCCACAAACACGCCAGCCCCAGCAAGCAGGACGCGCCATGCACCACCTCGGCCCGGCACGTCTCCTGCACCAGCCGCTCCGCCTGCTCCGCCGTCACCGCGCCTCCGGCGGGCAGCTCCTTCCGCACCATGTCCGGCAGCACCCGGCTCATGTCCGGCACGAGCTTCTTCCACCCGTCGATGTGCAGCTTTGCGTACACGCGCCCGCCCTTTTCCCACTTCCACGCCCGGAAGGGAAACCGCTCCGGCTGGAATCGGCTGGGCAGCCGCTGCCCCAGGGGATGCGCCAGCAGCGCCAGCGCCAGCAGATACGCCGCGCACCTCCAAAACCCGCTCACAGCGCCGCCTCTCCCGCGCAGCTCCGCTCCAGTATCTGCCGCAGCGTGCCCTCCGTCAGGCGGCCCACCCGCTCGATGTACTTCTCCGCGTCCGGCTTCATGCCGTACCGCAGCCAGCGGTCCAGCAGTCCCACCACCGTGGCGGTATACAGCGCGGAGACGGTCTGCACGTCCTCCTCCGCCACCGGCAGCTCCCCGGCGGTGCGGCGCACCAGCGATTCCATGCAGGCGTAGGCCACCTGATAGTAGTGATCCTCCAGCAGATCCCGCTGGCTGGAGTGGTACAGATGATACACCGCCCGGCGGTTGGTGCGGATGAACGATGTGACCCGCATCACCACCTCACTCCAGTCCTCGCAGGGCGGGTCGGCGTCCAGCACCCTCCGCGCCTCATCCTCCAGTATCTCCCGGATCAGCGCGTAAATGTCGCAGTAGTAGTAATAAAACGTGTTGCGGTTCACGCCGCAGTGCTCGGCGATGTCCACCACCGAGATCTTGTCCAAGGGCCGCTGCTCCAGCAGCTCGATGAACCCGCTTCGGATGATATTTTTTGTGCTCTGTGCCACGGTCTGCTCCCTTCTCCCGCCATGCGGGCGACTGTTTTCTACCCACATTATACCGTATTTAGGCAGATTTTGCAAGCTGCCCATACAGTACACTTTAGACAAAATGCACGGAAATGTATGAATAATTCGTAAATTACAAGCAACGCACCGTCTTTATACCCTGTCATTCCGAGCCAGTCCGCAGACTGGCTCGCAATGACAGGCTTTTTCGACAGCCTAAAAAAATCCCCCGCACCGTCGGTGCGGAGGATTTTTCAGGAGAGAAAGCGTTACGCTGCCACAACAGGCCCGTTCCCCTTCTTAGCGCTGACGCGCTGATAGAAGATAACGGCCAGCACCAGCACCAAGCCCACCACATCGGTGAGCGTGCCGGGGATCATCATGCCCAGGCCGCCGATGGCCAGCACGATACGCAGCACGGGATGAACCTTCTTATACAGGAAGCCGTTCAGGGATGCCGCGATGGCGAAGATGCCCAGCAGCGCGCTGATGCAGATCTGCGCCACCTCCCACCAGCCGCTGATGTTCTCAAACAGCAGCGCCGGGCTGTACGCGAAGATGTACGGCACGATAAACGCGGCGATGGCCAGCTTGGTGGCGTTCACGCCGGTCTTCATGGGGTCGGACTTGGCGATGGCCGAACCGGCGTAGGCCGCCAGGGCCACAGGCGGCGTGATGTCCGCCACAATGCCGAAGTAGAACACGAAGAAGTGGGCGGCCACCACAGGGAAGTCCAGCTGGACCAGGATGGGTGCGCAGGTGGAGGCCATGATGCAGTAGTTGGCGGTGGTGGGCACGCCCATGCCCAGCACGATGCAGCACAGCATGGTCAGCACCAGGCCGATGATGGTGGCGTTGCCCGCCAGCTGCACGATGGCGTTGATGAGGATGGAGGCCAGGCCGGTCACAGTGATGCACCCGGCAATGATGCCCGCCATGGCGCAGGCCACCGCCACGGTGATAGAGCCCTTCGCACCGCCCTCCAGCGCGTCCACAGCGGAGAAGAACGTGCGCTTACCGGCATCGCCCAGCGCCGCGCCGGTCTCCATGGCCGGCTTCTCGTCGCCGCGCTTGGCCATCATGAAGAAGTTCACCGCGCCCACCGCGATGGCAGCCAAGATGGAATAGGCCGCGGAGTGGGACATGGTCTTGCTGCCGGAGGACACCAGCCACACCAGCAGGATCAGAGGGATGATGAGATAGCAGTCGCGGGCCAGCAGCTTCCACTTGGGCAGCTCGTCCCGGGAGATACCCTTCAGGCCCAGCTTCTTCGCCTCCAGATGGACGGCGATGAAAATGCCGGTGAAGTACAGGATGGCGGGCAGAATGGCCTTCACAGCCACCTTGGCGTAGGGGATGCCCATATACTCCGCCATCAGGAAGGCGGCAGCGCCCATGATGGGGGGCATGATCTGACCGCCGGTGGAGGCAGCGGCCTCCACCGCCCCGGCGAACTCAGGCTTGTAGCCGGTCTTCTTCATCATGGGGATGGTGAACGAGCCGGTGGTCACGGTGTTGCCCACGGAGGATCCGGACACCATGCCGCACAGAGCGGAGGAGATGACCGCCACCTTAGCCGGGCCGCCGCTGGACCAACCGGCCAGCCGGTTGGCGAAGCTGATGAAGAAATTGGCGATGCCGGTGCGCTCCAGAAACGCGCCGAAAATGATGAACAGAACGATGTAGGTGTAGCACACATTCACCGGCGTGCCGATCACGCCGGAGGTGGTGAAGAACAGCTGATAGATGATCTTACGCAGCACCTGATAGAAATCCGGGTTGAAGCCCAGCTTGTTGATGAACGTATACACCAGCAGCACACCGGCCACCACCAAAATGGGCACGCCCACGCAGCGGCGGCACAGCTCCATCAGGATCAGCAGTCCCACGATGCCGATGGCCACCTGATACGGCGCGATGCGTCCGGCGGACTGAATGATGGGCAGCGCGTTGAGCGCGAAGTACAGGAAGCAGGCCGCACCCACCGCCATCAGCGCCAGGTCGTACCAGGGCATATGATCCGGGTGAACATGACCCTTTCGCGCAGGGAAACTCAAAAAGCCCGCGATGACGATAAAGCCCAAAAACAGCGGCAGGCGCACCTCGGGCATGGCGGTGGAAAACAGCGTCATCACGATGCAGTACACGGCGAACAGCGCCATGAAGACCTTAATGACGGTCTTGCGCCAGCCGGTCCAGATGCGGGTGTTGGACTCCCGGTCATACTTACGCATGACCTCGTCCAGATCGGCATCGGCGTGGGGGTCTACCGCGGGAGCGGTATCGGGTTTTTTCTTAAACAGACTCATAACTCTCTACACTCTCCAAAACTATCATTTGCCCCGCCATAAGCAGCAGGCTATCTAAAAAGCCGTCATTGCGAGCCAGTGCTCACACTGGCGCGGCAATCCGTTTCCAAAACGCTTGATCCCTTTGCTTCCGCGCAGACCTGCTGCGCCGGGATCACGGATTTCCACGCCACTGTGCGCCGCAAAGCAAGTCCCCCTTGGGGTGCTCCTCGGCATAACAGGATGGTCTGTCGGCACGCTTAACAGGCCGTTAGCGGACCGGGATACGACACGGACTACGGCGGGCAAGACCCGCCGTAGTCCCGATGAAACTTCGTGCTTTGCTTACTTGGTGGGAACGGTGAAGCCCTTCTCGGCGAAGTACTTGGCAGCACCGGCGTGGTAGGGCACAGCCGTCATGGACGCGCCGTAATCCAGGCTGATCTCGCCGTACTTGGCGTGGGTGTCCACGAGAGAGGCGGCGTTGTCGAAGATGTCGGCGCACAGGGCGTACACAGCGTCCTCGGACACATCGTCACGCACCAGCACCACAGCGCCCACGCCCACGGTGGTCACATCGCCGGCCATGCCGTAGGTCTCAGCGGGGATGACACACTTGGTGTAGTAGGGGGAGGACTCCAGCAGCTTCGCGATGTGCTCGTCGTCCAGGGACACCAGGTTCACGCTCTTGGTGGCAGCCAGGTCGGCCACAGCGGTGGTGGGCGCACCGGCCACGATGAAGGCCGCGTCGATCTGACCGTTCTTCAGGGCGTCGGCACTGTCGCTGAAGGACTGATAGGTGGCGTTGATCTTGGTGAACTTGCCGTCGGCGTCCAGATCACCGATGCCGTAAGCGCTCAGGATGTCCACAGCGTTGAAATACACGCCGGAGGCGGGCGCACCCACGGACACGCTCTTGCCCTCCAGGTCAGCCACGGACTTGATGTCGGGGTTGGTGGTCACGATCTGCACCTGCTCGGTGTAGAGGGCGGCCAGCACGGAGAAGCAGTCCACCTTGCCGGAGTCGGCGAAGATGTTCGTGCCGTTATAGGCGTAGGCCATCACGTCGGACTGGCAGAAGCCCAGCTCCGCCTCGTTCTCCTCCAGGGAGAACACGTTGGCCTTAGAGCCGTCGCTGGACAGGGCCACCACGTTCACACCGGCGTTGTTGGTGGCGTGGGTGGCGATCACAGAGCCGAAGCCGTAATACGTGCCGGACTCGCCGCCGGTGACGAAGCGCAGCTGCTTGGTCGCGGTGCTGCCGCCGTCGCCGTTGTCGGCATTCTTGTCACCGCCGCAGGCGGCCAAGCTCAGCGCCATGACCAGCGCCAAAACAAGTGCTAAAAACTTTTTCATGATCTTACTCCTCGCTTTTACTGGTTTTTATGAAGTCTTTCAAGGATGTTTCAAGGGTCTTTATAAGTCTTTCCCCGGTTCTTTATAATGTCTTTCCAGGTTTTTTAAAGGTTCTTTCAAGGCCCTCCCCGCCGTTCCCGGCGGTTTACGATGGTGCTATTATAGCGCAGCAGTTTTCATTTTGCAACCTCTAAATACGGAAAAATTCAAAAAATTTTATCGCGGCTTCTTATGCCTGTTATCGTTTCGCTTCGTTTTGTGATAAATTATTTTGCAGATAAGCAGTTTTGCCAAAAGGCACGCACTTTTCGCGTTTTTTGTATTTACAGTGATAAATCGTTATCCTGCAAGTTCTCCCGTCAAAAATGCAACTTTTGCAAGTAATTCCTGCATTTTTGCAAGCCCGCTCCCGAATTTTCCAAAACCCGCACGATCATTTTCAAGCGCAAAGCGCGCCGCGGCAATAAAACACGGAACGGCGCGACTTTTGCCGCGCCGTTCCTGGGTTTTCCGCGTTATTTGCTTCTCCGCAGCACCTCGCACAGGGTGTCATACACCCGCGCCGTAGACGCCACATCCAGCCGTTCCCGCACCGAGTGAATGTCGAGAATGTCCGGTCCCATGGACACCGCATCCACCCCCGAAATTTTCTCCATCAGCAGCCCGCACTCCAGTCCGCCGTGGGTGGCCTCCACCACGCCGTCCCGGCCCGTCACGTCCTTGTAGGCCGCCAGCACCATAGGCCGGAACTGGGAATTTCTGTCGTACTGCCAGCCGGGGTAAACGCCCCGCTCCGACACCGTGCCGCCGGCCATCTCCGTGATGGCCCGGACGCGCTGGGCCAGCATTTCCTTTCGGGAGGCCACCGAGGAGCGGACGGAGAACGTGACGTGCAGCCCGCCGCTCGTCAACATCACCACGCCCATGTTCAGGGATGTCTGCACCAGGCCGGGGAAATCCGTATCCATGGCCTCCACGCCCTGGGGCAGGGCCAGCAGCGTACGGAGCAGCTTCACGGTATCCGCCTCATTCACCGCGTCGGACACCTGCACCGGGGCACATTCCAGCGACACGCCGGGGTCGGTGACGGCGTACTCGTTTTTCAGGATACCGTCAAACTCCCGGACAAAGGCAGCAAAGTCCGCGCCGCCCCGGGGCAGCACCACCGCCGCCTCGCAGCGGGAACAGATCACGTTGTCAAATTGACCGCCTCGCAGCGCGGCCAGCCGCAGGCCAGGGAAGTGCTCCAGGGCGCTGTAAAGCACGCGGGCCATCAGCTGGTTGGCTGAGCCGCGGCCCAGGTGGATGTCTCCGCCGGAGTGGCCGCCTTGCAGGCCGGAAATGGTCAGGGCGAAGCAATCCCCGCCGGACACCGCCGTTTGCTCGGCGGGCAGCACGCAGTCCATACGCATACCGCCGGCGCAGGACAC
This sequence comes from uncultured Clostridia bacterium, assembly GCA_945878665.1. Taxonomy (GTDB): domain Bacteria; phylum Bacillota; class Clostridia; order Oscillospirales; family Oscillospiraceae; genus Vescimonas. Next base: position 7,877 of record CAMDUN010000044.1, read on the forward strand.
GGTGAACACGCCCTCCTGCTCGGAGTCCAGATTCAGCAGGCGGCGGCCCTTCAGGTCGGAGCAGTCCAGCGCCGCCGCGCCGTCCATGCCCACCTCCTCATCCACGGTGAACACCGCCTCGATGGGGGGATGGGGCAGATCATCGTCCGCCAGCACCGCCAGGATCATGGCTACGGCGATGCAGTTGTCGCCGCCCAGGGATGTTTTGTCTGCCCACACCCACTGACCGTCGGTACGCAGGTCCAGGCCCTCCCGGGTCATGTCCTTGGTGCAGTCGTCGGTCTTGGCGCAGACCATGTCGATATGGCCCTGCAGGATGATGGGCGCGGCGTTTTCATAGCCGGCAGAGCCGTTCTTCCAGATGACCACGTTGCCGCAGTCCTCCTGCCGGCACTTGAGGCCCAGCTCCCTGGCAAACGACACGCACAGGTCGCTGATGATCTGCGTGTTGCCGCTGCCGTGGGGCACGGCGCACAGCTTCTCAAAATAGGAAAATACGCTTTCCGGCTTCAGGCCGCTCAAAACAGGCATGGTGCTTCTCCTTTCTGCGGAGCACACAACCCATGCCAAGGCATGGGCTGTGTGCGGTTTGTATTGTCAGATCTTCTGCTTCTCGTCCACGACCTTGTGGAGCATGGCAGAGAACGCATCCAGCGTCATCGCGCCCATATCCTCGCCCTTGCGGGTGCGGACGGACACCGTGCCGCTCTCCATATCACGGTCGCCCACCACCAGCATATAGGGAATCTTCTCCAGGGTGGCCTCGCGGATCTTCTTGCCGATCTTCTCGTTGCGGCTGTCCACCTCCACGCGGAAGCCCTGCTTACACAGCGCCTTGGCGGCCTCGGCGCAGTAGTCGGCGGCGCGGTCGGTGATGGGCAGGAAGCGCACCTGCTCGGGCATCATCCAGGTGGGCAGCGCACCGGCGTACTCCTCGATGAGGTAGGCCAGCGTGCGCTCGTAGCAGCCCAGGGACGTGCGGTGGATGATATAGGGCAGGGCCTTGTTGCCGTTCTCGTCGATATAGTACATACCGAAGCGCTCAGCCAGCAGCATGTCGATCTGAATGGTGACAAGGGTGTCCTCCTTGCCGTACACATTCTTATACTGAATATCCAGCTTCGGGCCGTAGAACGCGGCCTCGTCGATGCCCACGGTGTAGTCCACGTCCAGATCCTTCAGGATGCGCTCCATGACGGACTGTGCGTGATCCCACTGCTCCTCCGTGCCCTCGTACTTGTTGTTGGGGTTGGCGGGGTCCCACTGGGAGAAGCGGAACGTACACTTATCCAGCAGACCCACGGTACCCAGACAGTACTTGGCCAGATCGAGGCACTGCTTGAACTCCTCCTCCAGCTGGTCGGGACGCAGCACCAGATGACCCTCGGAGATGGTGAACTGGCGGACGCGGATCAGACCGTGCATCTCGCCGGAATCCTCGTTGCGGAACAGGGTGGACGTCTCGCCCAGGCGCATGGGCAGGTCGCGGTAGCTGCGGCCCCGGTTCAGGAAGACCTGATACTGGAACGGGCAGGTCATGGGACGCAGGGCAAAGCACTCCTTCGTCTCGTCCATGGGGTCACCCATGATGAACATACCGTCCAGATAGTGATCCCAGTGGCCGGAGATCTTATACAGCTCGCGCTTGGCCATCAGGGGCGTCTTGGTCAGCAGATAGCCTCTCTCCTGCTCGGTGTCCTCCACCCAGCGCTGCAGCAGCTGGATGACCCGTGCGCCCTTGGGCAGCAGGATGGGCAGGCCCTGACCGATGCAGTCCACGGTGGTGAAATACTCCAGCTCGCGGCCCAGCTTGTTGTGGTCGCGCTTCAGCGCGTCCTCACGCTCCTTGAGATACGCCTCCAGCTCGTCCTTATTGGGGAAGGCCACGCCGTAGATACGCTGGAGCTGCTGGCGGCTGGAATCGCCGCGCCAGTAGGCGGCGTTGCAGGCGGTCAGCTTGATGCCGTTGCCCTTGATGCGGCCCGTGGAGTCCACGTGAGGGCCGGCGCACAGGTCCACGAACTCGCCCTGCTTGTAGAAGGAGATATGGGCATCCTCCGGCAGGTCGTTGATGAGCTCCACCTTGTAGGGCTCTTCCTTCTCCTCCATATACTTGACGGCCTCAGCACGGGGCAGCTCGAAGCGCTCCAGCTTCAGCTTCTCCTTGCAGATCTTCCGCATCTCCGCCTCGATCTCCGTCAGGTT
>CAMDUN010000045.1:0-9363 GCA_945878665.1 uncultured Clostridia bacterium
AATCGCGCCTTTGCCGCGAAGCGGCAAAGGTAGGTGGCGGCCTTTGGCCGCTGTTGACATGAAAGGGGGACGGATTCCCACGGGCGCTTCGCGCCCTCGGAATGACAACACACGAACAACGCGGATGCTCGATAGACGGTGCGTAGGGGGCGATGCCCACATCGCCCCGTGTGCCGCGGCGCTGCCGCGGCATATCTCTCCCTCCGTCACGGCCTTTGGCCGTGACACCTCCCTCTGTGAGGGAGGCAGGGACGGGGGGTACGGATTCCCACGCCAGTGTGAGCACTGGCTCGGAATGACAGGATAAGGACAAAGTGCGGGTGCGGTAGGCGTGTGTAGGGGCGGAGCTCTGTCCGCCCGAATGTGACGCATGGGATTTCGGCAGGCAGTGCGTAGGGGGCGATGCCCACATCGCCCCGTATGCCGCGGCATCGGGCGGACAGGGTCGTTCGCCCCTGCGGGGGACATGAGGGAGACTTTGGTCAGCTGTTGTCCTTGCTGATGGGGCAGCGGTAGAGGAGGCGCTTGAGCTTTTTGCGGTCGAAGGGGATGAGGGGGTAGAGGTAGCCCTTGCCCACCAGGGGCTTGGTGGTGGCGATGAGCACCAGCGTGAAGGCGATGCCGGCGAGGAAGCCCCACAGGTCGAAAAGCCATATCAGAATGAGCAGGAGCATACGGCAGAGCTTGGTGGCATAGCCCATCTCGTAGCTGTGCTGGGCATAGTTGGCGATGGCCACGAAGGCCATGTAGACCAGCACCTCCGGCACGAGCCAGCGGGCCTGGACGGCGAAGTCGCCCAGGATCAGCGCGCCGATCATGCTGAAGGAATTGCTGAGTACGTCCGGCGTGTTCAGAGACGCCAGCTTCAGCACGTCGATGATGAGCTCCACGAGAAGGAGCTGGATGATGAGGGGCACGTAGTATTCATCCTCCACCAGCAGGAAGTGCAGGTTTTCGTGGAGGGTGTCCGGGTTCTTCACCAGCAGATACCAAAGGGGCGTGACGAATATGGTCAGCAGCAGCACCAGGGTGCGGACGATCTGAAGGTACGTGCCGATGAGGGGCGGGAAGTAGTAGTCGTTGACCTCCTCGTTGAACCGCAGCAGCGTGGTGGGCAGCAGCAGGGCGGAGGGGGAGTTGTCCACCATGAGCACCACGTCGCCCTCCATGATGCAGGCGGTGGCCACGTCGGGGCGCTCGGTATATCTGACCTTGGGAAAGGGATTCCAGAACTGGCGAGGGGAGAGCGCCTCGGTGAGAGATTCCTGGCTCATGGCGATGCTGCCCACGTCCACGGCGGCCAGCTTGCGCCGCAGCTCGTCCAGCAGCGACGGGTCGGCCTCGCCCTCCATATAGCACAGCACCACGTCCGTGCCGGAGCGCTCCTTCAGCTGGACGCGCTCCAGCCGCAGGCGGCTGTCCCGGACGCGGCGGCGGAGCAGGGCGGCGTTCTGCATCAGGTTCTCCACGAAGCCGTCGTGACTGCCACGGAGGACGCGGCTGGTGTCCGGCTCTTCGATGGAGCGGGTGGGGAACTTCTTTACGTCCATCAGGATGCCGCCGGGCCAGCCGTCCACCACCAGCAGCGTCTTGCCGGCGAACACGCCCATGACGGCCTTTTCCCGGCTGCGCTCCACGGCGGCATCGCTGGCGGAGACGCAGCGGGCGCAGAAGTCCTCCGGGCCGGTGATGTCCTTGAGCGAGGGCAGAGACTGCCAGGCGGCGATGATGCGCTCCAGCACGTCCTCCTGGGCGTAGCCGTTCACCACCCACAGCCGGGCGCGGCGGCCTGCGATGAGCAGGTCGCGGGCCGTCATGTCGAAGCATTTGCCCACGCCCAGCGCGCCGTCCAGCGACGCGGTGCGGGCGCGAAAGTCCTCCTGTGTCATGGCTGTACCTCCCTGCGTGATTTTGGGTAGTATGGCCGGGAGCGGGCGGGGTTATGTATGTTTGGGACAAGCGGTGCATAGGATGGGGCAAAGCGAAGGAGGGATGGCGTATGCGTAGGGAGCTGTTGGCGGCGCTGGCGCTGACGGTGCTGCTGTTCGGCAGCGCGTATCTGGCCGCCGGGGACGGCAGGACGGAGGAGAAGCGGGAAACGGAGCAGGCGGCGGAGGACGGCGCGGTGACGCTGCGGGTGCTGGACAACGGGCAGGTGGAGGACATGACGCTGGAGAAGTATTTGCAGGGCGTGGTGCGGGGCGAGATGCCCGCCAGCTTTGAGATGGAGGCGCTGAAGGCCCAGGCGGCGGCGGAGCGGACGTATGTGTACTATCAACTGGCGGCGGGACGGAAGGAGCACCACCCGGAGGCGGACGTGTGTACCGACCACACGTGCTGTAGTGCATTTCTGTCGGAGCAGGCGGCCCGGGAGAAGTGGGGCGGGGACTACGACCCATGGGAGGCGCGGATCGAACAGGCGGTGGCGGAGACGGACGGGCAGACGGTGCTGTACGGCGGCAAGCCCATACTGGCGGTGTTCCACTCGTCGTCGGCGGGAAAGACCGCCGCGGCGGGACAGGTGTGGAGCGGCGATCTGCCGTATTTGCAGAGTGTGGACAGCCCGGAGAGCGAGGAGACCGTGCCCAACTATTACAGCGTGGTGACGTTCACGGCGGCGGAGGCGAAGGAGAAGCTGCTGGCGGCCAGGCCGGGGCTGAAGCTGGAGGGCACGCCGGAGGACTGGCTGGGGGAGGTCACGGAGGACGCATCGGGCCGGGTGGAGACGGCGGTCATCGGCGGCGAGACGTGGAAGGGCACGGAGGTGCGTGCGGCCTTCGGGCTGCGGTCGGCCTGCTTTGCGGCGGAGGCACAGGCGGAGAGCCTGACGTTCTACGTGACGGGCTACGGCCACGGCGTGGGCATGAGTCAATACGGTGCGAACCAGCTGGCCAGGGAGGGGAAAACGTGGCGGGAGATACTGGAGTGGTACTACGCCGGTGTGACCATCGGGCCATACGGCGGAAATGCGTGACAAACGGCGGGAAATGTGGTATCATTACGCAGTTAGAGAGCGATATTTACAGTTTGTTCAGGAAAACCGGGGGACAAACGGTGTAATATCGGGTATAACAGGACAGATATAACTATACCGACCGGGAGGAGCTTCCTATGGCACGCAATATTTTGGTGGTAGAGGACGACCGCAACATATCCGACCTTATCCGTATGTATCTGGAGAAGGAGGGGTTCGAGGTACGCAGCGCTTACGATGGCGGCAAGGCCGTGGAGGAGTATGACAGACAGGCACCGGACATGGTGCTGCTGGACATCATGCTGCCGGTGATGGACGGCTGGGCCGTGTGCGCCCACATCCGGGAGAAGGGCAAGACGCCCATCATCATGCTGACGGCCAAGAGCGATGTGGGCGACCGCATCACGGGCCTGGAGATGGGCGCGGACGACTATTTGGTCAAGCCCTTTGAGATGAAGGAGCTGATGGCCCGCATCAACGCGGTGCTGCGCCGCAGCGAGATACCCGACGACACCAAGAAAAAGCTGGTGTTCGACAAGCTGGAGATCAATCTGGACAGCTATGAGCTGCTGGTGGACGGCAAGAAGGTGGACACGCCGCCGAAAGAACTGGAGCTTCTGTACCACCTGGCGGCCACGCCCAACCGGGTGTATACCCGCAATCAGCTGCTGGACGAGGTATGGGGCTTTGACTACTTCGGCGACAGCCGCACGGTGGATGTGCACATCAAGCGGCTGCGGGAGAAGATCGAGAACGTGTCCGACCAGTGGGAGCTGAAGACCGTGTGGGGCGTGGGCTATAAGTTCGAGGTCAAATGAGAGGCTTACGGGAAAAATTCCGCCGCACCACGGACAGCCTGTACTGGCGGCAGTTCGTCGTCACCGCCGGGATGGTGCTGCTGACCATGGCGCTGCTGGGCGTGTCGTTCTACGCCCTGAGTTATAACTACACCGTGTCGGAAAAGCGGCAGGAGATGCGCGACCGGGCCGATCTGGTGGCCCAGCTGTCCGTGGACTATCTCACCGCCGGAGACGACACGGAGCGGGATCAGGAGGAGGCGCTGCGGACGCTGGCAGGCGTGGCCTCCCGGATGACGGAGGTGGACTTCCTGATCTGCACGGCGGACGGGCAGGTGCTGCTGACCACCGACAGCGCGCTGGCGGGGCAGACCGTCACCGTGCCCGCCGAGATCACGGACAAGATCGTGCGGGACGACGGGCTGTATGAGGGCCGGAGCACCGTGGGCGTATACGAGAAGAAGCAGTTCGTGGTGGGCGTGCCCATGCGAAGTGAGGACGGCGCAACGCTGGGGTTGGTGCTGGCGGTGATGAACAGCGCCAATTTCATGGAGATGTGGCGCTCGTTCATCGCGCTGTTCTTTATGGCCAGCGCCATCATACTGGTCATCTCCTTTGTGGCCAGCTTCGTCACCTCCATGCGGCAGATACAGCCCATCACGGAGATGGTGAAGGCCACCCGTGCCTATGCCGACGGCAATTTTGACGTGCGGATGCAGGAGACGGAGGATGCCGGCGGCGAGATCGGCGAGCTGGCGGCGGCGTTCAACGCCATGGCGGATTCCTTACAGGAGACGGAGCGCCAGCGCCGGGACTTTATCGCCAACGTGTCCCATGAGCTGAAAACGCCCATGACCACCATCGCCGGATATACGGACGGCATTCTGGACGGGACGATCCCGCCGGAGAAGGAGCGGCAGTATTTGCAGATCATCTCCGACGAGAGCCGGAGACTGAGCCGCCTGGTGCGGCGGATGCTGGACATCTCCCGCATTCAGAGCCAGGAGATGAAGAAGGAGGAGTTCGACCTGTGCGAGTCCGCCCGCATCGCGCTGCTGTCCATGGAGCAGAAGATCATGGACAGAGGGCTGGATGTGGACGCGGAGATCCCGGAGGACTCCGTGATGGTGCAGGGCGACCGGGATCTCATCACCCAGGTGATGTATAACCTGCTGGAGAACGCGGCCAAGTTTGCCGCCCCGGCTTCCCAGCTGTATTTGGGGCTGACGGTGAACGGGGACAAGGCCTACGTCACCGTGCGGAACGTGGGACACACCATCCCCGCCGAGGAGATACCGCTGCTGTTTGAGCGCTTTCATAAATCCGACAAGTCCCGCAGCGAGGACAAGGACGGCTACGGGCTGGGGCTGTATGTGGTGAAGACCATTCTGACACAGCACCACGAGAAGATCACCGTTACCAGTGAAAACGGCGTTACCGCCTTTACATTCACCATGCAGATGGCCCGGTGACGCAGACGAGAGGACAGACTATGCAAGACGAGAACAAAACGCCGGTCAGCGAGCCGCAGGAGGTGGTGGGCCAGTACATCCGGGACGACAGCCGGGAGGTGACGGACTGCTATGTGCATCGCGACCCGCTGCCTGCCGCCGCCGTACACCATACGCCCCAGCCGCCGAAAAAGCACAGCCGCAAGGGGCTGTGGATATTCCTGGCGGTGATGGCGGTGCTGGTGATGGCAGCGGTGGCGGCGGCGCTGATCGCCGGGCCGGAGGACGGCGGCGCTGCGGACGACGACCATGACGCCAGCAGCATCGTGGACATCTTCGACAAGGACATCCCCACCATCGACCGGGTGGAGGGCGACCCTGAGCTGCGCTTTTTCTGCACAGCGGCGGAGGGCGAGGCCCTGACGGCCCAGGAGGTCTATGCCGCCGTGAATCCATCGGTGGTGATGGTGGCGGTGGCGATAGACGAGGAGAAGGCCAGCATCGGCACAGGCGTGATCCTGACGGAGGACGGCTATGTGGTGACAAACGCCCACGTCATCGCCGGGGGCTTGTCCGCCTGGGTGGCGCTGGACACCGGCGAGGTGCTGGACGCGGAGCTGGTGGGCTTTGACAGCAACGAGGATCTGGCGCTGTTGAAGCTGGTGGACGGGCAGGGGCTGCCCGCCGCCCGGCTGGGCGACAGCGATGCGTGCGTGGTGGGCGACCAGGTGTACGCCATCGGCAATCCCCTGGGCGTGGAGCTGCGGGGCACGCTGACCAACGGCCTGATCTCCGCCATCGACCGGCAGGTGACTATGGAGGGCCGGGTGATGACCATGCTCCAGACCACGGCGGCGCTGAACAACGGCAACTCCGGCGGCCCGCTTATCAACGACCAGGGACAGGTCATCGGCATCAACACGATGAAGATGAGCGGCGGAAAGACCGCCACCGCCACGGTGGAGGGGCTGGGCTTTGCCGTGCCCACCCGGCGGGTGGTGGCCGTGATCAACGACATTATGGCCACCGGCGCGTTCCACGGCATCCCGTCCCTGGGTATTTATGTGGGGCAGGAGATGCAGGCGGACGGCGCGTATCAGCTGGTGATCTACGACGTGACGGAGGACTACGGCGCGGCGGAGGCCGGGCTGCTGCCGGGGGATGTGATCCTGGCGGCGGACGGCACGGAGGTACACGAGACGTGGGAGCTGCTGGATCTGCGAGGCCGCCACATTGTGGGCGAGAGCATGGTGCTGACGGTGCAGCGGGGCGACCAGGTGTTCGACGCGGACGTGACGCTGTACGCCGCGGAGGAGTGAATGAAAAAAACCAGGCGGGCCGCGTGCGGCCCGCCTGGAGGGAGGTCAGGCTGTTGAAAAAGCCTGTCATTGCCACGCCAGTCCGCAGACTGGCGTAGCAATCTGTTCCCAAATCGCACAATTTTTACGCTTTTCTGCGAATTTGCAACTAAAAGATTGCGGATTCCCACGCCAGTGACATCGGTCACTGGCTCGGAATGACAAGGCAAGAAGTCGATGCAACAATCCCCCTGCCTCCCTCACAGAGGGAGGCAGGGGGATTGTTTTCTAAAAACCGGCAGAAAACAGCAGCGCCGCCCTTGACAGGGCGGCGGTTTTTTGATATAATGAGGCGCTTATATTGGGAGGATGGGAACATTTCCCCTTCTACCATCTGACCACAGTATACCATTCCCGCGGCGAAAACACAAGGGGAACGGCTTGAAAACAGGCAACAAGCCCGTGCGTGTCGCGGCGGAACGACCCCGGTGAGAACAAACAGAAAGGCGTGAGTGTTGAGATGGCGAAAGACAAGTATTACGGCAAGACCCTACGCAAGAACTTTGCCCGCCACGAGGAAGTAATGGCGATGCCCAACCTGCTGGAGATCCAAAAGAAGTCCTACCAGTGGTTCTTGGACACCGGCCTGCGGGAGGTGTTCGCGGACGTGGCCTCCATCGCCGACTATGCCGGCAATCTGGAGCTGAGCTTCATCGATTACAGCATGGACGAGAAGCCCAAGTACGACGTGGAGGAGTGCAAGGCCCGTGACGCCACGTATGCCGCCCCCATGAAGGTGCGGGTGCGTCTGCACAACAAGGAGACGGACGAGATCAAGGAGCAGGAGATCTTCATGGGAGATTTCCCCCTGATGACCCACGGCGGCACGTTCGTCATCAACGGCGCGGAGCGCGTGGTGGTCAGCCAGATCGTCCGCTCCCCCGGCATCTACTACGGCAAGGAGATCGACCTGAAGACCGATCTGCCCCTGCTGACCAGCACCGTCATCCCTTACCGCGGCGCGTGGCTGGAGTACGAGACGGACACCAGCGAGGTGTTTTGGGTCCGTATCGACAAGAACCGCAAGCTGCCCATCACCTGCCTGATCCGCGCTTTGGGCCTGAAGACCGACCAGGAGATTTTGGAGCGCTTCGGCGATGACCGCCGTATCGTGGCCACGCTGGAGAAGGACTCCTGCAAGACCTACGAGGAGGCGCTGCTGGAGATCTACCGCAAGCTCCGCCCCGGTGAGCCCCCCACGGTGGATTCCGCCGAGACGCTGCTGCAGGGCCTGTTCTTCGACCCGCGCCGCTATGACCTGAGCACCGTGGGCCGGTATAAGTTCAACAAGAAGCTGACGTTCTGGGCTCGTGCCAAGGGGCAGAAGCTGGCCATGCCTGTGGCCGACCCCGCCACCGGCGAGCTGCTGTTCGAGGACGGCCATGTGCTCACCGCCGACGACTGCACGCTGCTGGACAAGGTGGGCGTGTACGAGATCACGCTGACGCTGGACTCCGGCGAGACGCTGCGGGTGTTCACCAACAAGATGTGCGACATGGCCCACTATGTGGACTTTGACCCCAAGGAGAAGTGCGGCATCAAGGAGCGGGTGCGCTTCGACGTGCTGCAGGAGCTGCTGGGCCAGTACAGCGGCGAGGAGCTCATCGCCCAGTGCAAGCTCCATGCCGATGACCTCGTGCCCAAGCACATCATCGTGGACGACATCTTCGCGTCCATCAACTATATGAACGCCCTGGCTCACGGCCTGGTGACCAAGGACGACATCGATCATCTAGGCAACCGCCGCCTGCGCTGCGTGGGCGAGCTGCTGCAGAACCAGTTCCGCATCGGCTTCTCCCGCATGGAGCGTGTCATCCGTGAGCGGATGACCATTCAGGATCTGGACATTGTGACGCCTCAGAGCCTGATCAACATCCGGCCCGTTACCGCCGCCATCAAGGAGTTCTTCGGTTCCAGCCCCCTGAGCCAGTTCATGGATCAGACCAACCCCCTGGCGGAGCTGACCCACAAGCGCCGTCTGTCCGCCCTGGGTCCCGGCGGTCTGAGCCGTGAGCGCGCCAACATGGAGGTTCGAGACGTGCATTACAGCCACTATGGCCGTATGTGCCCCATCGAGACGCCTGAAGGCCCGAACATCGGCCTGATCTCCTATTTGGCTACCTACGCCCGCATCAACGAGTACGGGTTTATCGAAGCGCCGTTCCGCGCTGTGGATCACGAGACGGGCAAGGTGTCCAACGACATCACCTATATGACCGCCGATGTGGAGGATCAGTTCGTGGTGGGCCAGGCCGCCGAGCCGGTGGACGAGAACGGCTGCCTGACCAACGAGCGCATCACCTGCCGCCACCGGGACGAGATCGTGGAAGTGCCCCGCAGCGGCGTGGACTATATCGACGTGTCGCCCCGCATGATGGTGTCCATCGCTACGGCCATGATCCCCTTCCTGCCCAACGACGACGCCAACCGTGCTCTGATGGGCGCGAATATGCAGCGCCAGGCCGTGCCCCTGCTGAAGCCGGAAGCCCCCATCGTGGGCACGGGCATGGAGCACAAGATCTGCCTGGACTCCGAGGTGGCCGTGCTGGCCGAGGGCGACGGCGTGGTGACCAAGGTGGACGCCACCAACGTGTCCGTAAAGTACGACAGCGGCGAGACGAAGGACTATAAGCTCATCAAGTTCCTGCGCTCCAACCACGGCACGTGCATCAATCAGAAGCCGATCGTCTCTGTGGGCGAGCGCGTCCACGGCGGCGATGATCCCACCGTGCTGGCCGACGGCCCTGCCACCGATCAGGGCGAGATCGCCCTGGGCCGCAACA
>CAMDUN010000046.1:0-9272 GCA_945878665.1 uncultured Clostridia bacterium
TAACGACATTATTTCAGGCTGCCGAAAAAGCCGGAGGCTTTTTCGACAGCCTGAAGGCCGCCTTTGGCGGCCCTTTCGGTCATATTCCGGCGTAGAGCGTCACGGCGCGGCCATCCACCGCCAGCAGGTGCTCCTCCCGCATCTTTTTCAGCTCACGCATCATGGCGCTGCGGTCGGCGGAGATGTAGTCCGCCAGGGCGCTGAGGGAGAACGGCAGGGAGAACCCGCTGCCGCCGGCCCTTGACGCCAGCAGGGAGAAGTAGCACAGCAGCTTGTCCCGGATGGAGCGGCGGCTCAGCACTTCCACCCGCTCGGACAGGGCGGTGGCCTTATCCGCCACTAAATGAAACATATTCTCCACCATGCGGCTGTGGTGGGCGCAGGCGTTTTCGCAGCGCTTCGTCACCTGGCTGGCCGCCATGAACCACACCCGGCAGGGGCGCTGGGCCACCACGGTGATACTGTCGCCGGCCACATTCTCGAACATGAGCATCTCGCCGAACACGCCGCCGCTCTCCAAATGCTCCAGGATGGTGCGGCCTCCCTGCCGGTCGATGCGCTCCACCACGGCGCTGCCCTCGGCCAGGATGCCGATGATGTCACGGCGGGCGGCAAAGTCGTAGATCACCTCATCGGCGCGGAAGCGCTGCTCCCGCACGTCAAAGCAGGTCTTCATGGCGGCGCGAGACTCGGGACTGATGCCATCGAACAGAGGGGAAAGGCTCTTTTCCACGGTCATGCCTCCTTTTCGGCACGCCGCCGGTCGCGGCGGCGGCCCACGATGAGATAGACGAACACATAGGCGATCGCGCCGGTGAAAATACCGGCCAGCACGTCAATGACGGCGTGCTGCTTGACGAACACCGTGGCGATGATGATGACGATGCCGTACAGGGTGACGCCCCAGCGCCAGGCGGGTTTTTGCAGCCCAGGCGTGTGCCACACGGCGGCCAGCGCCGCCATAACGCCCAGCACGTGGACGCTGGGGAACACGTTGGTGTTGGTGTCGATGGAGTAGGTGTATTCCACCAGCCAGGTGGCGGCGTTGTGGTGCTCCATGACGGCGGGGCGGAGATCCTGACCGTTGGGGATGAGGATGCAGAACACCACGGCGGTGGTGAACGTGACCATGATGAACCACATATACCGCCGGAAGCCCTCGCCGTCCTTCAGGATCAGGTAGAGCCCCAGCACCACCAGCAGGGGACTCCAGGACACGTAGGGGAAGATGAACCACTCGCAGAAGGGGATCTTCGCGTCCAGCGATGTCTGGGTGGCCCAGTAGTTGTCGGTGATAAAGTGCTCGATGGTGAAGAACATGGCCAGGTAGATGGGCAGGTACGCGCCCCACCAGGCATGGGGATGGGTCTTGAAGAAGTGCTTGATGGTCTGCATAGTCGGCTTTCCCTCCGAGGATAAACTGATTAGATAGTATTCCGCATTGTAGCAGATTTTACCGGGGGATGGCAACCCCTGTGTGATATATGTCACAATTATTTTACAACTTGGGCAGGCGTGCCGGAGTGCCCGACCCGCTGGACAAGCGGCGCAAAATAAGGTATACTGTCTCCACTGTATGAAAAAGAGGAGGACGACCCCTATGGAGATCAAAAAGCGGGAGGACATCCCCGAAAACCGGCAGGTACGGCTGACGCTGGCCGTGGACGCGGACACGTGGCAGCAGTCGCTGGCGCGGTGCTACGAGGCCATCAAGTCCATCGCCCCGGTGAACGGTGAGCCCACCCGGGCCAATATCGAGGCCAAGTATGGGGCGGAGTTCCTGTATCAGGAGGCCGTGAACGACACGTATCCCCAGGCGTTGGTGGAGGCCATCCAGCGGGAGGAGCTGCTCATCGCCGGAACGCCCACCCTGACGGTGGAGGACATCGGCCCGGAGGGGTACACCTTCTCCGCTGTCATCGACCTGTACCCGGAGGTGACGCTGGGCGAGTATAAGGGACTGCGGGCCGCGTACCCAGAGGTAGCTCTCAGCGAGGAGGACACCCAGTCGGCGCTGGAGGAATACGCACGGGCGCATTTGGATGTGACGCACCCGGAACGGGCCGCCATGGGTGACGAGGTGGTCATCGATTTCGAGGGCTTTTTGGACGGCGTGCCCTTTGAGGGCGGCAAGGGCGAGCAGCAGCCCCTGCTGCTGGGCAGCGGCTACTTCATCCCCGGCTTCGAGGAGCAGGTGGCCGGCGCGGCCCTGGGCGAGGAGCGGGACGTGCGCGTCACGTTCCCCAAGGAGTACACGCCGGAGCTGGCGGGCAAGAACGCGGTGTTCCGCATCAAGGTGCATCAGATCACCCGGCGGGCCGCGCCGGTGCTGGACGACGACTTCGCCAAAAAGCAGGGCTTCGCGGACGTGTCCGCCCTGCGTCGGGCGGTGATGGAGGGCGCGGTGGCCCAAAAGCAGGCACAGGCCGCCCAGCAGTTCGCCGACGCGCTGGTGCAGCAGGTCATCGACGGCATGACCGTCACCATCCCCGACGCCATGGTGGAGAACCAGCTGGACGGGCTGATCGCCCAGCTGCGGGGGCAGCTGGAGGGCCAGGGCGCGACGCTGGAGCAGTATCTGGAGTACAGCGGCACGACCATGGAGCAGCTCCGCGAACACGCACGGGAGCAGGCCGCCACCGCCGCCCGGTACGAGCTGGCCATGACGGAGATCGCACGGCAAGAGGGCATCGAGATCACGGAGGCGGATCTGGAGCAGCAGTACGAGGCGCTGTCCGCCCAGTACGGATTGAGCAAGGAGCTGCTGCGCCAGCAGCTGCCGCCCATGAAGCTGCGCCACGACCTGAAGCTGGCCCGCGCCCGCGCCGTGGTGGTGGAGAACGCCAAGAAGCTATAACGACATAATGTAAAAAAAGAGCAGCGCCCGCAGGCGCTGCTCTCAGCTTGTCGATAAACCCTCTCTATGTGGTCAGAGGTTTATTTACGCAGGGGGAGCTCGAGGGGGCAAAGCCCGCCTCGAATCAGATCAAATGTCGCGCAAAGCCTTGCCTTGCAAGGCGTGCGTGGAGCGAAGCGACTATTTTCGTGCCGCAAGGCGGCACAAAAATAACGACATTATTTCAGGCTGTCGAAAGAGCCAAAGGCTTTTTCGACAGCCTGAGAGCAGCGCCCGCAGGCGCTGCTCTTTTTGTGCGAGGGCGTGGATGAGAAACCGGGTGTAGGGGCGGATGCCCACATCCGCCCGTGAATAACAATCCCTCCGTCACGGCTTCGCCGCGACACCTCCGCTACGCTTCGCCGCACAACCCAGTGTGCACCCCAAGGGTACTTGCTTCGCGGCGAGCACTGGGCCGCCTCGCAGAGGGAGGCTTGATGCCGCGGCGCTGCCACGGCATACGGGGCGATGAGGGCATCGCCCCCTACGAAAAAAGGCCATCGGAAAACCGTGCGTAGGGGAGGGGCAGAGCCCCTCCCCTACGGATAATCAATGCATTTTTGCATTATTGCGTTACGCGGCGGACGCTGCCGAAGTACCACGCGCCCAGGCCATCGTTCACCGCACCGGCCACGCCCTCGCGGATCTGATAGGGCTGCTGGCGGCTATACAGCGGGATGATGTTGCCGCTGTCCAGCAGCAGCTGCTCCGCGTCCTTCAGATAGGCGTCCCGGGCCTCGGCGCTGGTGCTGGCGGCGGCCACCCGCATGAGAATGTCATAGGCGTTCATGTGCAGGGCGTAATTCCGGGCGTCGCTGCTGCGCCACGGCTCAAGGTAGGCGGCGGCATCGTTGCAGGCGGCGGTGAGCTCCGTCAGCGCCAGGGTATACGCGCCATCGGTCAGGAGCTGGAGGTATTCCTCGTTGGAAGCGCCCTGGAGCGTGACCTGAAGGCCCAGCGTCTCCCGCCACATCTGCTGAAGCTGACGGGCCAGGGCGGCCTGACCGCTGCCGCTGTCATACAGCAGCGTGACCGTGCCCAGCTGCTCCATGGCGGCGGCGCTGGTGTAGCCCGCCTGGTGCAGCTCCGTGGCGGCCTGGGTGCAGCGGTCGCCGTAGCCCTCCGGGTCGTTGTCGATAAGCGGGCCGTTGGCATCGCGGAAGTCCTCCCCCTCGCCGGTGCGGATGCCGCCGGGGATCAGCCCGTCAGCGGCCACATAGCTGCCGCCCAGGTCGGCGGCCAGCGCGTTTCGGTCGATGGCCAGGCTCAGGGCACGGCGCAGGCCGTCCCTCTCCAGATTGGTGGACATCCCGTTGACCACCAGCAGTCCCACCGTGGGGTCGCCGCCGTTGCCGGTAGGCTCATTGGCCGCGCCGATGACCACATCCACCCGGCCCGCGTTGATGCGGGCCTGCTCCTCCGTCTGGAGCACCAGCTCCACCCGGTCGGGCACGATGCGTTTGGCATCGTAGTGGTTATCCTGCTTTTGCAGCGTCAGACGGTGGTGATCCGTCCAGTCGCCGCCCCGACGGAACGGGCCGTTGCCCACAAAGTAGGTGCGGCTGTCCGCCCAGTGCTCATCGCTCTCCACCGCCGCCTGCTGCACCGGCATGGTGGCCGGGGCGGTACATACGCCGCTGAGGAAGTAGGCGCACGGGCCGCTGAGCGTTACCTCGAAGGTGTGCTTCTCCGGGGCGCTGACTTGCAGCGCCTCGCTGTCGCCGGCGCGGGCCTCATCATAGCCGGAGACCATGGACAAAATGTCCGCGCTGGGGCTGGCGGTGTCCGGCGAGACAAGGCGCTTCCAGGCGTAGACGAAATCTTCCGCCGTCAGACTGCTGCCGTCAGACCACGCCGCGTCGCCGCGGAGGTGGAAGGTGTATGTCACCGTGCCGTCCTCGTTGTCCGTCTCCTGCCAGGACTGGGCCACGGCGGACACGGTCTTTTCGCCGTCCCAGCGCAGCAGATTGTCAAACAGGTGGAGCACCACGGTGCGCTCCGCCGCCGTGGCGGCCAGGGCGGGGTCCATGGTGTTGAACAGGCCGGTCATCACCACCGACAGCTTCTCCTCGTCGTTGGGGTCTTCATCACAGCCGGCCAGCAGTCCGGCGGTCAGGCACAGGGCCAGCAAAAGCGCCAAAAGGCGGTATATCCGTTTCATACAGTCCTCCCGGGGAATAAGTTGTCTCCATTATAAAGGCAAAATGTGAAAAAGTAAAGCGGGACGGGGAAATCCCCGTCCCGCCTCGTATCTTGTCACGTTTTCACTCCACCAGCAGCTGGGCGATCTGTACGGCGTTGGTGGCCGCGCCCTTACGCACCTGGTCGCCGCAGCACCAGATATTCAGTCCGTTGTCGGAGGTCAGGTCGTCCCGGATGCGGCCCACGAACACCAGATCCTGGTCGCTGGTCTCCAGCGGCATGGGATAGCGCTTGTTCGCCAGGTCGTCCACCAGCCTGCACCCCGGCGCGGCGGCGATGAGCTCACGGGCGCGCTGGACGCTGATCTTCTCCTTCGTCCGCACCACGATGGAGACGCTGTGGCTGCGTACCACCGGCACGCGGACGCAGGTGCAGCTGACCTTCAGCTCCGGCAGGTGCATGATCTTGCGGCCCTCGTTCTGCATCTTCATCTCCTCGGAGGTATAGCCCTCGAAGGCTTCGCCGCCGATCTGCGGGATGACGTTATAGGCGATCTGATACTGGAACACCTGTGGAGAGACATTCTTGCCCTCACGCAGCAGCTCCACCTCCTCCATCAGCTCCTTCGGGCCGCCTGCGCCCGCGCCGGACACGGCCTGATAGCTGGAGGCCACAATGCTCTCGATGGGGCTGTCGTGGTTCAGGGCGTTAATGGCCACCAAGCTGACGATGGTGGTGCAGTTGGGGTTGGAGATGATGCCCTTGTGCTTTTTGGCATCCTCCGGGTTGATCTCCGGGATGACCAGCGGCACGTCCGGGTCAAGGCGGAAGGCGCTGGAGTTATCCACGAACACCGCGCCGGCCTTGACGATGGCGGGAGCGAAGCGCTTGGCGATGTCGTTCTCCGCCGCGCCCAGGACGATGTCCATGCCCTGAAACGCCTGGTCGCAGGCCAGCTCCACGGCGATGTCCCTCCCGTTCCAGGGCAGCACCTGGCCCACGGAGCGCTCCGAGGCCAGCAGGTGCAGCTCGTTCACGGGGAAATCCCGCTCTGCCAGCACCTTCATCATCTCGCGGCCTACCGCGCCGGTAGCGCCCAAAATCGCAACGTTATATTTTTTCATGGATGCTCCTCCTTATTATTTCACAAAGCTGTCGTACAAGACACGGATGGCCCTCTCAAAGTCCGGGCCGTCCACGCCCACGATGATGTTCAGCTCCTCCGGGCCTTGGGTGATCATGCGGATGTTGATGCCGTTTTCGCCCAGCTTGCCGAAGATCTTGCCGGACGAGCCGGGCTTGAAGGCCATTTTCCGGCCTACGGCGGCCACCACGGCCATGCCGTCGCTGAGGTGCAGGCTGTCGGGCTTGATCTCCTTTTCCAAATCGCCCATGGCCTGATAGATATACGGGGCGGACTTCCCCGTCTCCACCACCAGGGAGACGCTGTCGATGCCGGAGGGGATGTACTCCACGTTGATGTTATAGCGCTCCAGCACCTCCAAAATGCGGCGGATCACGCCCAGCTCAGAGGACATTCCGTTCTTGGTCAGGGTGATGACGGAGAAGCCCTTCTTGCCGGCGATGCCGGTGATCATGCTGCCGCTCTCCATGTCGGCCTGAGACTCATCGAAGCGCTCCCGGATCATGGTGCCGGGGTGGTCGGGCTGGTTGGTGTTGCGGATGTTCAGGGGGATGTTCTTCTCCCGCACCGGGGACACCGTGCCCTCGTGGAGCACCTGCGCGCCGATATAGCTCAGCTCCCGGAGCTCGGCGTAGGTGATGCGCTCGATGGGCCGGGGATCTTTCACGATCTTGGGGTCGGCCATGAGGAAGCCGGACACGTCCGTCCAGTTCTCGTACACATCGGCGTCCAGCGCCGCCGCCGCCAGCGCGCCGGTGATGTCGCTGCCGCCGCGGGAGAAGGTGTGGATGCTGCCGTCGGGCATCACGCCGTAAAACCCGGGGATGACCACCCTGCGCCCGGAGGCCGCACGGCGGAGGCTCTCATAGCTCTGCGCCTGATCCACCGTGCCGTCCAGCCTGAACTTCAGCCACAGGGAGCTGTCCAGAAAGTCAAAGCCTAGGTAGTCGGCCATAAGCCGGGCAGCGAAATACTCGCCCCGTGACACCAGCTCATCGGCGCTGATGCCCTTGTCCATCTTGGCGCGCAGGTCGTCAAACTCCCGCTCCAGCGGGGTGGACAGGCCCAGCGCGTCCCGTATCTCCAAATACCGGCTGCGAACCATATCAAACACGCCGTCGCAGCTGACACCGTATTGCAGGTGCGCGTGGCACAGGTACAGCAGGTCGGTGATCTTATGGTCGTTCTTGAACCGCTTTCCCGCGGCGCTGACCACCACCACCCGGCGGCTGGGATCGGCCTCTACGATGGAGCGCACCTTGGCGAACTGGGTCTCGTCCGCCATGGACGAACCGCCGAATTTCAACACTTTTAACATACGTCTCGCCTCTTTCGCTGTTGTTTTCCGTGAGGGCTTTTCTTCGCGGCGACAAAAAATTCTTTTTTGTCTACGAGAGAAAAACACTTGCTTTTTTGTTGGAGACAGTGTATCATAGGCCCATCGCAAATGCAAGAGTAAATTTTTCGGAGGTGTTCCTCATGAACTACCACAGCACGCGAAACGAGCAGCTCACCGCCTCCTCCACCCACGCGGTGCTGCAGGGCATCGCCCCGGACGGCGGCCTGTATATCTGCGACCCGGCCAGGCTGGACTTCGACTGGCGGGCCGCCCTGGAAAAGTCCACACTGGACATGGCGGCGGACATCCTCCACGCCCTGCTGCCGGATTTTGACGATATGCCCGCGCTGGTGCGGGCCAGCTACAAGGACAAATTCCCCACCTCCGACCTGACGCCCCTGACGCCGGTGGCGGACAAGTACGTGCTGGAGCTGTACCACGGGCCGACCTCCGCGTTCAAGGACGTGGCGCTGTCGGTGCTGCCCCACCTGATCGGCGCGGCGGCCAAGGCCGAGGGCATGAAGGGCGATGTGGTCATCCTCACCGCCACCTCCGGCGACACCGGCAAGGCGGCGCTGGAGGGTTTCCACGATGTGCCGGGCACGCGGATCATCGTGTTCTATCCCTACGGCGGCGTGTCCGCCGTGCAGCAGGCACAGATGGCCACCCAGCCCGGCGGCAACGTGAAGGTATGCGCCGTGCGGGGCAACTTCGACGACGCGCAGACCGGCGTGAAGGCCATTTTTGCCGACTGCCGGGGCAAGGATCTCCACGGCGCGATGCTGTCCAGCGCCAACTCTATCAACATCGGACGTCTCGCACCCCAGGTGGTGTATTACTTCCGGGCCTACGGCGACCTGGTGAAGGCGGGCCGCATCCGGCTGGGCGATAAGGTGGACTTCACCGTGCCCACCGGCAACTTCGGCGACATTCTGGCGGGCTGGTTCGCCAAGTGCATGGGGCTGCCCGTGGGGCGGCTGGTGTGCGCCAGCAACGCCAACGATGTGCTGACGGAGTTCCTGCGTACCGGGCGCTATGACCGGCGCAGGCCGTTCTACAAGACCACCTCCCCCTCCATGGACATCTTGGTGTCCAGCAACCTGGAGCGGCTGCTGTATCTTCTCAGCGGCGACGCGGACTATGTGGCGTCCCTGATGGCACAGCTCAGTGAGCAGGGCTGGTATCAGGTCAGCGACACGCTGCTGGCCAAATTGCAGGAGAGCTTCGGCTGCGGCTGCTGCGATGACGCGGGCGCGGCGAAGGTCATCGGTGAGCTGTGGCGGGAGCAGCGCTACCTGTGCGATCCCCACACCGCCGTGGCGTGGGCCGTGGCGCAGGAGCAGACCGGCGACGCGCCCATGGTGGTGCTGTCTACCGCATCGCCCTATAAGTTCCCCGCCGCCGTGCTGGCGGCGCTGGGCGAGGATGGCGGCGGCGATGAGTTCGCCATGATGGAACAGCTCCACGCCATCACCGGCGCGGCCATCCCTGCCAACCTGCGGGGGCTGGAGGGCCGCCCCGTGCTGCACAAGGACGTGATCGACAAGACCGCCATGGAGGACTACGTCCTGGCGGAGATTTTGAAATGATAGTTCCAATTCGGGATGCTTTCCCGCGCTGTCATTGCGAAACCAGTCCGCAGACTGGTTGCGGCGATCCGTTCTTCACTACCTGGGGATACGGATTCCCACGCCAGGTGACATCGGTCACTGGCTCGGAATGACAGATATTCCATAGCGCGGGAACGCAGA
>CAMDUN010000047.1:0-8987 GCA_945878665.1 uncultured Clostridia bacterium
CTCAGGCTTGGTATTCGTGGCAGCATCGCTGTCAACGAGCGGATGGAAACCTCCGTGCCGGACATCTATGCTGTGGGCGATGCCGTAGAGGTTTCCCATTTCGTGACCGGGCAGAAAG
Source organism: uncultured Clostridia bacterium (assembly GCA_945878665.1). GTDB lineage: Bacteria > Bacillota > Clostridia > Oscillospirales > Oscillospiraceae > Vescimonas. The sequence goes on from CAMDUN010000047.1 coordinate 119, forward strand.
TGTTGATTTCGCTGGCGGGACCTGCCAACAAGCAGGGACGCATTGCCGCTGACAATATCTGCGGCGGAAGCAGCCGCTATCACGGCTCTCAAGGCTCGTCTGTTCTGAAACTGTTTGACTTGACAGCGGCCTTTACGGGGATCAATGAAAAGACAGCGCGGGCAGCAGGGATTGCTTACGACAAAGTCGTATTGTTCCCGGCATCCCACGCGGCCTATTATCCCGGTGCACAGTCTATGGTAATGAAGGTGCTGTATGAAAAAGAAAGCCTGCGGCTGCTCGGTGCGCAGATCGTTGGCGGCGACGGTGTGGACAAGCGCATTGATGTACTGGCAACGGCCATTCGCGCAAAAATGACAGCTTTGGAACTGACGGAGCTTGACCTTTCCTATGCGCCGCCCTATTCCTCTGCCAAAGACCCGGTCAATATGGCCGGTTTTATGATCGAGGATTTGGAGAGCGGGAAAGTGCGGCAGTTCCATTGGAATGATGTTGAGGACTTGCCCTGCGATGGCAGTGCGACGCTGCTGGACATCCGCACGGCGTGGGAGTATCAGCGGGGTCATCTGGACGGCTTTCGGAACATTCCCTTGGACGATCTGCGGGAGCATTTGGACGAGTTAGACCGGGGTAAGCCTGTTTATGTGAATTGCCAGACAGGGCTTCGCAGTTATCTGGCCTGCCGGCTTTTGACGCAGTACGGTTTCACTTGTTCCCATCTCTCCGGCGGATACAGTTTTTATCAGGTCGTAACAAAAGAGCAGCAGACAGCGCGGAGCGCCTATCCCTGCGGAATGGAGAAGCTATGAGTGAAAATTTATTTGGCTTGACGGTTGCGGCAGATAAAGGCTTAGATGATTTGCAGTGCCAGCGCCCCTAAGGCGGATATCTATGTGGTTTTCGCCATCACCACGCCGGACATCGGCACCCGGGGCATCTCCGCTTTCATCGTGGAGAAGGGCTGGAAGGGCTTTGAGTTCGGCGACCACTATGACAAGATGGGCATTCGCTCCTCCTCCACGGCGGAGCTGATCTTCAACGACGTGAAGGTCCCCAAGGAAAACCTATTAGGCAAGTGACCGGAGAAGAGGAGAAAATCGAAATGGAGATCAGAAAACGAAACGGGGAGTCTGTTCCCTTTCAACAGGAGAAAATTTTCAACGCCATGAAAAAAGCGTTTGATGGACAGGGGATGGAGATCGGGAGCAGAGAGCTGAATGAGATCCTCGCCGCCGTTCTTGACAACCTCGCCGCCGCAGCGCCGCTCACCGTGGAGCGTGTGCAGGACGAGGTGGAGCGGACGCTCATGGAGCGCGGACACTATGAGGTGGCCAAGGCGTACATCCTCTATCGCGAAAAGCGGTCTGCGCTGCGCCGCGTCCGGCATACCATCGCGCAGACGGTGGGGGATAACTCGCTTGACGAGGTGCTGCGCCGTATCCAGATGGATTTTACCGAGGAAGTCTACTCCCTCGCGGCGCTTCAAATGAAGTTTGAGAGCTTCTGTCGCCCGGGCATGACGGAGGATGAGCGGGCTGAGGCACTGACCAAGGCAGCGGTAGAGCTGACTACGGCAGAGGCACCCAAGTGGGAGTTCATCGCGGCGCGGCTTCTGAACCACTCCTTTCGCTGTCGCAACGCACAGGAATGGGAGGGGCGCGGCGTCGGCGACCTCTATGGCAGGCTTCGCTATCTGACGGATAAGGGACTCTATGGTGACTATATCCTTGCCCACTATACCCACAAGGAGATCGCCATGGCGGAGGGCTTCCTCTGCCCGGAACGGGACGAGCTGTTCACCTACTCCGGCCTTGACCTGCTACTCAAACGCTATGTGATCCAGACACGGAGCCGCGTGCCGCTGGAAACACCGCAGGAGATGTTTTTGGGTATCGCGCTGCATCTTGCTATGAACGAAGGCTCTGACCGCATGGGGTGGGTAAAACGCTTTTACGATATGCTCAGCCGTATGGAGGTCACGATGGCGACACCTACCATGTCTAACGCGCGAAAGCCCTACCATCAGCTTTCAAGCTGCTTTGTGGACACTGTGCCGGACAGTCTGGACGGCATCTACCGCTCGCTGGACAACTTCGCAAAGGTCTCTAAATTCGGCGGTGGAATGGGGATGTACTTCGGTAAGGTGCGCGCTGCAGGCAGCACCATCCGCGGCTTTCAAGGGGCGGCGGGTGGTGTTATCCGCTGGATCCGGCTGGTCAACGACACCGCCGTGGCGGTGGATCAGTTGGGGATGCGGCAGGGCGCTGTGGCGGTTTACTTAGACGCATGGCACCGGGATCTGCCGGAATTCCTTCAACTGCGCACTAACAACGGCGACGACCGCATGAAGGCGCATGATGTGTTTCCCGCCGTGTGCTATCCGGATCTCTTCTGGCGACTGGCGGAGGAGAACATAGACGCGCCGTGGCATCTCATGTGTCCGCATGAGATCCTCACGGTCAAGGGCTACGCTCTGGAGGATTACTGGGGTACGGAATGGGAGAAGCGGTATCTGGACTGCGTCAATGACCCGCGCATCGAAAAGCGCAGCGTCACCGTCAAGGACATCGTGCGGTTGGTGCTTCGCTCGGCAGTGGAGACCGGCACGCCCTTCGCCTTCAACCGCGACAGCGTAAATCGTATGAACCCAAACGGCCACACGGGAATGATCTATTGCTCCAATCTCTGCACGGAGATCGCGCAGAACATGGCCCCCATCGAGCATATCAGCACTGAGGTGCACACGGAGAACGGCGACACAGTGGTGGTGACAGCCACACGCCCCGGTGAGTTTGTGGTCTGCAACCTGGCGAGTCTGTCTCTCGGTAATCTGCCGGTGGAGGACGAGGCCTATATGGAACGCACGGTGGAAACGGCCATCCGCGCACTGGATAATGTGATTGACCTCAACTTCTACCCGTTGGAATACGCGCGGCTTACCAATCAGAAGTACCGCAGCATCGGCCTGGGCGTCAGCGGCTACCACCACATGCTGGCAAAGCGCGGCATCCGATGGGAGAGCGAGGAGCACCTTGCCTTCACCGATGCGGTATTCGAGCATATCAACTATGCCGCCGTCAAGGCGGACACAGCACTGGCACGGGAAAAGGGCCGCTACGCGCTCTTTGAGGGCAGCGACTGGCAGACGGGCGCGTATTTTGAAAAGCGGGGTTATACCTCCGAAAAGTGGCAGGCGCTTGCGAAAACGGTGGCGGCGCAGGGAATGCGCAACGCCTATCTGCTGGCGGTCGCACCGACCTCCAGCACATCTATCCTCTCCGGCACGTCGGCGGGCATCGATCCAATTATGAAGAAATTCTTCTTAGAGGAAAAAAAGGGCAGCATGCTGCCCCGCGTTGCCCCGGAGCTTTCTATGGATACATGGTGGTACTATAAGGCGGCGCATCTGATCGACCAAAGCTGGTCGGTGCGCGCCGCGGGCCTTCGCCAGAGACATATTGACCAGGCGCAGAGCATGAATCTCTATATCACCAATGACTATTCCATGCGTCAGGTGCTCAGACTGTATTTAGAGGCGTGGAGGGTCGGCGTCAAGACCATTTACTATGTCCGCAGCAAGGCCCTTGAGGTCGAGGACTGCGAAAGCTGCTCGTCATAAGGAGGATAGCATGACGGAACTGAAGAAAAAGCCCCTCTTTAACCCGGAGGGCGACCTTGATGTGCGCCTGCGGCGCATGATCGGCGGCAATACCACCAACCTCAACGACTTCAACAATATGAAGTACGCTTGGGTCAGCGACTGGTACCGGCAGGCCATGAACAACTTTTGGATCCCGGAGGAGATCAATCTCTCGCAGGATGTGAAGGACTATCCCCGCCTGCTGTCAGCCGAGCGCAGCGCCTACGATAAAATTTTAAGTTTTCTTGTCTTTTTGGATTCCATTCAGACAGCGAACCTGCCTAATATCGGCGCCTACATTACCGCCAACGAGGTCAATCTCTGCCTGTCCATTCAGGCGTTTCAGGAGTGTGTCCACTCACAGAGCTACAGCTATATGCTCGACACCATCTGCTCCCCTGTGGAGCGCAATGACATCCTCTACCAATGGAAAACGGACGAGCATCTGCTGCGCCGCAACACCTTCATTGGGGACTGCTACAACGAGTTTCAGGAGCGGAAGGACGCTCCCACGCTGCTGCGCGTGATGATGGCGAACTATATTTTGGAGGGCATCTATTTTTACAGCGGCTTTATGTTCTTCTACAATCTCTCCCGAAACGGGAAGATGTCCGGCTCGGCGCAGGAGATCCGCTATATCAACCGCGACGAGAACACGCACTTGTGGCTGTTCCGCAATATCATCACGGAGCTGCAAAAGGAGCAGCCGGAGTTGTTCACCGCCGAGAGCGTACAAGCGCTGCGCGAGATGATGCGTGAGGGCGTGGAGCAGGAGATCGCATGGGGGCATTATGTGATCGGCGACGACATCCCGGGGTTGAACCGGCAGATGATCAGCGATTACATCCGCTATCTCGGCAATCTTCGCTGGACGAGCCTTGGCTATCCGGCATTGTATCCAGGCTTTGAGAGCGAACCGGAGAGCATGGAATGGGTCAGCCAGTACGCCGACGCCAACATGGTCAAGACCGATTTCTTTGAGGCACGCAGTACCGCCTACGCCAAGAGTACCGCACTGATAGACGATTTATAAGAAAACAAAAGAAAGGAGCTGGCAGATATGGCAGCTATGAACATGAATCAGGAGCAGTTTAAGCAGTTGATCCGGGAGGAAAAGCCTGTTTTGGTGGATTTCTGGGCGCCCTGGTGCGGCTATTGCCGGAGGATCGGCCCTGCGTATGAGAAGATTGGAGAGGAATACGCGGACAGCCTTGCCGTCGGCAAGATCAATATTGACGAGGAGCCGCAGCTGGCGGGGGCCGAGGGGATCAAGGTCATCCCAACTCTGGTGCTGTTCCGGAACGGAAAGGCCGTGGGTTCCATCACCGCGCCCGGCTCAAAGGCAGAGATCGACCGTTTCATTCAGGAAGCCTTGGCGAAATAACGGAGGGTTCAGATATGAACAACAATCATGTTTATGATATGATTGTGGTGGGCGGCGGACCGGGCGGCTACACCGCCGCCCTGTACGCCGCACGGGCGGGGCTGGACACCATCGTGCTGGAAAAACTGTCCGCCGGTGGGCAGATGGCCCTGACCGAGCAGATTGACAACTACCCCGGCTTTGAGAACGGGATCGACGGCTTCTCTCTGGCGGAGAAGATGCAAAAGCAGGCGGAGCGTTTTGGGGCACGCAGCGAATACGCAGAAGTCCTCCGCATGGATCTGACGGCGGTTCCCAAGCTCGTGGAGACCAGCGAGGGGATCTTCCGGGGGAAAACCGTGGTGCTGGCCACCGGTGCGGACCCCAGAACGCTGGGCGTGGCCGGAGAGTCGGAACTGGTGGGGCGGGGCGTGGCCTATTGCGCCGCCTGCGATGGGATGTTTTACAAGGGCAAAACGGTGGTCGTGGTGGGCGGCGGCAATTCCGCCGCGGCAGATGCCCTCCTTCTCAGCCGCGTGGCGAAAAAAGTGATCCTCGTCCACCGCAGAGACACCCTGCGGGCCACCAAGATCTATCACGAGCCGCTGGCACAGGCCGAAAACGTGGAGTTCCGTTGGAACAGCGTCGTTTCCGCGCTGCTTTCCGGGGACAGGCTGACCGGCGTCCGCCTGCGGGACACCGTCACCGGTGAGGAAAGCGTGGTGGACTGCGACGGCGTATTTGTCAGCGTGGGCCGACAGCCCGCCACGGCGCTGGCGGTAGGTCAACTGGCGCTGGACGGCGGCGGCTATATTGTGGCCGGAGAGACCACGGAAACCAGTATTCCCGGCGTTTACGCCGTGGGCGACGTGCGGACGAAGCCCCTTCGTCAGGTGGTCACCGCCGTGGCGGACGGCGCGGTGGCAGTCCACATGGCGGAGAAATATATCGCGGAAAACCGATAAGGAAGGTAGATTGAAAAAGCCATGTTTAAGGTCAGGCCGGATACGACCGCAGTGGGGATGCCGACATATCTGCAAGGCAAACTGCCAGAGTGATGGCAGATAAGATAACCCATGTAAGATCGGGAGATATGTTGTCTCTCCATATCCAGTCCACGCAACAGTGAGCAACTGAACACAAAACACAGCCACAGATGTACTCTGCGGCTGTGTTTTTATGCGTAGTATACCGCGTGACAAGCGGTTTTACTGTGATGGCGTCACATAATTTGAGAAAATCGGCGCGGCGCTGCTCCGGTTGTACGATTAGGCTCCTTGAGCTCTGCAAAGCTTTTGGAGTTCAAACAGAAAATACCCACAGCCAAAGCGGCTGTGGGTATGATCAAATCAGATTGTACGAGCTGACGCTGTCCTGCCGATCTCTACAGACCGTAGCTGCTTTTTCCATCTGCAAAACCCCGACGCTCCGTGGCTGACGGGGTTATCCGCACTTGCTAATACGCCCAAAGGGGGCTCCTTAACGCGCAGAAGGAAAGGGACGGTCAGCCTCCGGCGTTTTGAGAAGGAAATGGCTTTTGTGAAAGTCGAGCAGGCCCTCATCCCGCATTTTTCCAAGCTCCACGGACAGCCCGCTGCGCTCCACACCGAGGTAATCCGCAAGCTGCTGCCTTGAAAACGGAATTTCGAACTCATAGACCCCGCGCCGCAGTGCCTCGGCGGAAAAATAGGACATCAGCTTTGCACGCGTCGTGCGCTGGCCCATGTGGGTGAGCTTTTCGTTGAGCCGCAGGTTCTTCTCCGCTAACTCGCCCAGCAGATTGCGGATGAACCGGCTATGGTGGGAGCAGGCGGAGGGGCACACGCTCAAAACGCGCCTTATGTGTAGAAACATCACCGTCATCGTGCTCTCCGCCTCCACGCTCACGTTCAGCACCGCTCCCGGCGCGCAGGCAAACACATCCGCGAAGGTCTGCCCCGGCCCGGTCTTGGAGAGGATGTTGCGGTTTCCCCAGATATCCTCCTGCATAATGAGGGCGCTGCCCGCCAACACAAGGCCCACCTCCTCCACCGCCTCTCCGGCGCGAAGCAGGCGGGAGCCTTTTGGAAAGGTGTCGATCCTTGCCCCGAGGCAGGAGAGCATGGTGGCAAGCTCGTCGTCGGAAATACCGGAGAAAAGCGCCGCGGCGTGGAGCACCGGGAAAAATTCTTTCATAAAAAGTTCTCTTTCGTTGAAAATTCAACTGACTTGTTGCTTTTAGTATAGTACAATGAACGCACAAAAGCAACAAGAGAATCGAACATGAAACGACGGATCATTGAAATCGATCAGGATAAATGCAACGGCTGCGGCGCCTGCGCCGAGGCGTGTCATGAGGGTGCCATCGCCATGGTGGACGGCAAGGCGCAGCTCATGCGGGGCGATTACTGCGACGGTTTGGACGACGTGTTCGAGCTGCTGGCATGGAATCAGGGCATCGGTTTTTTCAGCAGCGAGATCGGCCCCTCGGCGCTGTTTCAGGCGTACAAGCTCATTAAAAACGGTGAGAAGCAGGGCAAGTCCCGGGAGGATACCTGCAGTGCGCTGCGCGAGAAATTCGGGGAGAAGAACCCAGAGATGCAGGTCCTGAACAGATGATAAGGAGATGTTTTGTATTATGACCATTCAAACGGTAACAGATGCCATCCGCTATGTAGGGGTGGATGATAACACATTGGCACTCTTTGAAAACCAGTACCCCGTCCAGCCTATGGGGGTGAGCTACAACTCCTATGTCATTTTGGATGAGAAGATCGCTGTGATGGACAGCGTGGACGCACGGGCGGCGGAGGAATGGCTTTCCAATGTGGCGCGGGTGTTGGAGGGGCGCAGCCCCGACTATCTTGTGGTCACACACATGGAGCCGGATCATTCCGGCAGCCTCATGCGGCTGGCACAAAAGTACCCGGAGATGAAGATCGTGGGAAACGCGAAAACATTTACCCTGATCAAGCAGTTCTTCGGCACAGGTGCATTGTCGGAAGACCGTATGCGGGAGGTTGGCGAAAGAGATACGCTTTCCTTGGGTTTGCACCGGCTGCGCTTTCTGCTGGCGCCGATGGTACACTGGCCGGAGGTGATGGCAGCGTATGAAGAGGAGGAAAAGATCCTGTTCTCGGCGGATGCCTTCGGCCGCTTCGGTTCACTGGAACGGACTGCCCGTGCCCCTTGGGCGCCGCAGGCCCGGCGGTATTATTACAACATCGTCGGAAAGTATGGCGCACAGGTGCAGGCGCTGCTGAAAAAAATCTCCGCGCTGGAGATCAAAACGATTTGCCCGCTCCATGGCCCCATGCTCACAGAAGACTTGGGGGAGTATCTGCGGCTCTATGATCTCTGGTCACAATGGAAACCGGAAAAACCGGAGGGCATCCTGATCGCTCACGCATCCATCCATGGAAATACCGCATATGCATCGGAGACCCTCAAGAGCAAGCTGAAGGGAAAAGGTGCGCAAGTCACCATGTGCGATCTGACGGCAACAGACCTTTCCTATGCCGTGACCAGCGCATTCTACTGCGGGAAACTGGTGTTGGCCTGCTCCACTTATGACGGAGGACTGTTCCCGCCCATGAAGGCCTTTTTGGATCATTTACAGACAAAGGGATTCCGAAACCGCCGGATCGGCCTCATGGAAAACGGCTCATGGGCCCCTGCTGCCGCGCGGCTGATGCGCGCCGAGTTGGAAAAGATGAAGGAACTCCGACTGTGTGAAACAGATGTATCGCTGCGCGGCGCACTGAACCAAACCAGCGAAGCGCAGATGGACGCTCTGGTGGCGGAGCTCTGCGCGGAGTAGGCGGCGAGTCTGGCTTCGTCTGTCCGCCCGATGCCTCAAAAGCAAAACATCGTCGCTGATTTATTTA
>CAMDUN010000048.1:0-8734 GCA_945878665.1 uncultured Clostridia bacterium
GAGAGGCAAGGGACGCTCACACGGCACATCAGAACGTGTGTAGGGGCGGACGGCTCTGCCCCGCCCGGAAATGACAATCCCTCGCAGAGGGAGGCGAGGGGGATTCCGCGCCTGCGGGCGCGGGGAACGGATTCCCACGCCAGTGACGTCGGTCACTGGCTCGGAATGACAGACTATTTCGACAGTCTGACCTCCCTCGCAGAGGGAGGCTTACAGGGAGGTTTACATAAACTGGCAGAGGAGGATGGGGATGAGGAGAGCGGGGGTCATGTTCAGAATGCGGAGCTTGGTCAGGCCCAGCACGTTCAGGCCGATGCCGATGATGAGCAGCGAGCCGGTGACGGTGATCTCGGTGATGACCGCGTCGCTGAGGACGTTGACCAGCAGGGAGGCCAGCAGCGCCACCACGCCCTCCACCGCAAAGACGGACAGGCCGGAGAAGGCCACGCCGATGCCCAGGGAGCTGGCGAAGGCCACAGCGGCGGAGAAGTCGATGACGGACTTGGCGAAGAGGATGCTGTGGTCGTTTTTCAGGCCGCTGTCCAGCCCGCCCATGACGGCCAGCGCGCCCACGGCGAACACCAGGGAGGCGCTGACGAAGCCCTCGGTGATAGAGCCCAGCTTGCCGAAGCGGCTTTGCAGCCAGCCGCCGATGCGCTCCACGCCGGATTCGATGTGGAGCAGCTCGCCGATGACAGAGCCGATGACCAGGGACAGGATGGGGATGAGTTGGTTATTGCTGCCGATCGCGCCGGAGATGCCGATGCCGATGGACACCAGCGCCGTGGCGGCCAGCACGGTCTGCTTCATTTTTTCCGGCATGAGCCTGCCGCCCAGCGAGCCCAGCACGCCGGCGGCCACGATGGCCAGGCCGTTGACCAATGCGCCGGTAAGGATCATGGGATCAGCCCCTTTCCTTGAATTAAGTCCTGCACCACGGCGCTGCCCATGAGAAGCCCTGCCGTGGCGGGCACCCAGGCCACGCTGGCGGGGACGGAGCGCCGTCCGGGGGGCGGCGCTTCCAGCTGCTGCGTCTCGTGGGGCTGCTCCGGGCTGAACACCACGCGGAGGTGGTAAAGGCCCAGCTTGCTCCGCAGCTCCTTACGCATGACGCGGGCCAGGGGGCAGCCGTAGGTTTCGGAGATGTCCGCCAGGCGGAGCTGGGTGGGGTCGAGCTTGTTGCCCGTGCCCAGGGCCGTCAGGATGGGGATGCGCCGCAGGTGGGCCTGCTGGATCAGGTCCAGCTTGCAGCTGACCAGGTCGATGCAGTCCACGATGTAGTCATAATCCCGGGTGAAGAAGTCCTCCCGGTGGGCCGCGTCGTAGGTGGCGCACAGGGGGTAGACCTGCATATCCGGGTCGATGTCGCGGCAGCGGGCGGCCACCACGTCGGCCTTATACTGTCCCACGGTGGAATGAAGGGCGCAGAGCTGGCGGTTGATATTGGTGACGGACACGGTGTCCTGATCCACCAGCGTTAAAGCACCAACGCCGCTGCGTGCCAGGCACTCAGCGGCGTAGCTGCCCACGCCGCCCAGGCCAAACACCGCCACATGGCTGCGGCGGAGCTTGTCCAGGGCGGCAGGGCCTAAGATCATTTCCGTGCGGAGGAAGGCCTCGTTACGGTCAGCCGACATACTGCATACCGGCATCGTCCAGGGTGATCTCGGCGCTGTCGTACAGGCCGTCCACCCAGGCGTTGAAGTCGTTCTCGGTGAGCTCTTTCCGAACCTCTACCTTCCAGTAGGGGGTATCCTCACCCACGAAGTACATGACGTGGTAGCCGGTGTTCTCGTTGAACACGATGCCGGTGTCGCCGGTCTTGCGGCCCTCGGCAAAGCACCAGTCGTTGAACTCAGTGACCATCTGGCCCTTGTAGACCTCGGTATACAGGCCGCCGTTGGTGTTGCTGCCGCCGTCCTCGCTCAGCTCGTTGGCCAGGGCGGCGAAGCTGTCCTCGGTGGCGTCGCCGGCCTTCCACTGGGCCAGGGCATCCTCGGCCTTGGCCTTGGCCTCGTCGCGGCGGGCCTGGAGGTCGGCGTCATACGTCTCTGACTTGCTGTCCAGGCCGGTGGTGTCCGGCTGGAACAGGATGTGGCGCACGTCCACGGTGTTGTAGGTCTGACGGCCCACGCTGTGGAACAGGATCACGTAGGTGTTGGGGTCGCTGTCCACCACGTCGCAGTCGCCGCTCTGACGGGCGCTGTCGAACAGCCAGTCGGCCAGCGCGCCGGAGCCCTTGCTGCCGGCATCCTGGGAGTAGTAGGTGGCGTTGTCGTAGCTCTCGGCGATGGTCTTCAGGTCCTCGCCGTTCTTGTAGCGCTCCAGGGCGGCGGCGGCGTTGGCGGCGGCCAGCTCCTTGGCGGCAGCGTTCTCCTCGTCGGTGGGCTCAACGGTGTTGCCCTCGCTGTCGGTGGTGGAGTCAGCCGTGCCCTTGAAGTAGATATACTCGTAGGCGGCCACGTCGAAGCTGTCCTTATTGGCGGCGTAGTAGCTCTCCAGGTCGCTGTCGGTGTAGGTCAGATCCTCCTGATAGTGCTGCATATAGTGGGAGGACACGTCGTCCAGCTCCGCCATCTGCTTGAAGGTGCTGACGGTCATGGTGCTGCCGAACACCAGCTTCAGGTACTCCTTGGTGGAGTAGCCGTTCTGCTTGGCGTAGGCGGCGATCTCGTCCATGGTGGCGTTGATCTCCTCCTGGGTGTGGTCATCCGCGCCCATGCCGTTCTCCTCGGCCAGCTTGGCGGCCTTGGCGCGGACGGTCAGCGTGCGGATGGCATCGTTACGCAGGTACTCGTCCCACGTCATCTCGCTCTCATCGGTGATCTGCAGGAGCATCTTGGCGGTGTCGCTGACGATCTGGGAGTCCATGGACTTGGAGCTGTCCAGCCCGTAGTACGTGGCGTAGCCGCTGTTGAGGATGCTGTTCTTGCGGCTCATGTAGTAATAGTTCACCTGGGCCGCCGTGTACTTCTCACCGTCGATGACCACGGCGGTCTTGCCCCGCTGCAGTACGCCGGAGTTATACACCAGCACTGCCGCCGCCACCAGCACAAACAACGCGGCGATGATGCCGTACAGCGTGTTGGTCTTGCGGGCCTTGGCCTTCTCCTCCGCTTCGCGGATCAGCTTGGGGTCGGTGACACCTTGTGCCGCCAGGTCCTGGCGGAGCTTCTTTTCTCTTGATGCGCTCATTTGTGTTCATTCCTCTCAATTTTGGGCGCAAAACGCCCTTGTTGGTAACATACCCGGCTATTATATCGTATACCGCTCCTTTTCGCAAGGGGGAAACGGTGGGAATTTGTGAACATTTTGCCGCAAAAGGAATAAACCCCGTCCTGCGGACGGGGTTTATTCCTTCAGCGACGGGCAGCGGCCATGTTATAACCTGCACAGCTCGCAGGTGGGTCGTCTCCGGCCAACTTTACTGCTTCCAACTTCCGCCCGCAAAGGGCAGGCGGGAGGCCTGCAAACCATTTACCGATCCGACGTCCCGTATAACCAATGTCAGGATAAATAGAGCCGCTGCCCATCGATCAAAAATCTTTCGGCATCTTTTCCGCCCTGCCTGCGTCAAGCCGGCTTGACGTACAGAAAGTACGCCTGCGCCGCCTTGCCATCGGCAGGACGAAAAATCTTGCCGAAAGAGGGGGAGGGGAGGGTGTTCCGCGCCTGCGGGCGCGGGTCACTTTTGGCCGCAGCCCCAAAAGTGACCAAAAGGTCTGCTTGAAACCAAAGGTTTCAAGACTTCCTGCGCGCTATGCTGTGTGATTATCGGCGGATTTTACCGCACGGTCACGGAAATACTTCTTCGTCGTGCGGTCAAAAGGATCGTCTCTGCGTCTGCGCCGCTGCCGCTGATCTCAGCCACGGTAGAAGCTGGTGCGCTTGCATTTCAGAGCAAAAGCGGCAGCGCTCAGAGGAGCAGAGACAATGCAACATTTAGGCGAAATTTGCACGGCACAGCGTTCGCGTGGTTTGTTTTAACAAGGTAAAAATCATGTGAAGGCGCGTAAGGAAATCCAAAAACGTAGTTTTTGGCGGCGTTTCTTTTCCTCTTTTCTTTCGCTGCTGAAAGAAAAGAGGCCGCCGGAGGCATGAAAAGGGGAATGACAACGCTGCGCGGTGTTTGGGCGGACAGGGTCGTCCGCCCCTACGCTTTGTTCAGCACGCCCCTTGTGTCATAGTATGCCACGGGAGGGGGTGAAAATACGGTCAGTTTTCCTCGTCCTCATCGGCCATGAGCTGCTCCATGAACAGGTCGTAGACCTTATCCAGCTCCTCGTCGCTGTCCAGGGTGCTGAGAAGCTCCTCGCCGTTTTCCGTGACGGACTTGAGAATGACCAGGCCGAAGTCCTCGGCGGCGGCCTCGTCGGCCTCGTCGTCCACGGTGGGGAAGAAGGCCATGTAGGTCTGGCCGTCCACCTCGATGGCGTCTACGTACTCCAGCTCGATGTCGTTGCCGTCCTCGTCGGTGAGGGTGATGAAATTAGGGCCGAAATCCTCGCTCATGGGAAGGTCCTCCTTTGTGGTGTTGTCTGTATTGTACCCGATGGCGGGGAAAAAAGCAAGGGGAAAGAGGTGGGGTTTTCCGCCGATACCATTACTAAAACGGGACGAAATGGGGAATAATTACCGAAATGTATGGGCGGGGAAGACTTTTTTTGACAAAAATACCTCTTTTTCCGATTTGACAGGTGTGGTAAAATAACTTTTATAGTGGGTTTTTATGTAATGCTCACGAAAAAGTATCATGCCTGACACAGGTTACATATTGAGAAAGAAAGGAAGGTACTCTGTCTTGAGTGAGGACAAGCGCAGACGATCGTCCCAGGGCTTTATGGGACGAGTAAAGCAGAGCGCCCGGCACATACAGCAGGATGCCAAGGAGGGCGCGCACCGCCTTCAGCACGAAGCGGAGGAGCGGGTGGAGCACATGACCCCCGAGCAGCGAAACGGCTGGCGTAAGGCGGGGCGGATCATCGGCACGATCCTGCTGGTGGGCGTGCTGACCATAGCCATTTTCTCCGGGATCTTTATGGCATACGTCAACAGCGCCCTGCGGGGCAAGGTGGAGGTGTATCTGGACGAGTTCGAGGCCAGCGTCTCCACGGAGCTGTATTACCAGGACCCGGACACCCAGGAGTGGGTCATGTATCAGACGCTGTTCATGAACGCGGAGGACCGCATCTGGACCGATCTGGACAACATCCCCAAGCACTTGCAGGAGGCGGTCATCGCCATCGAGGACAAGCGCTTTGAGTCCCATCACGGCGTGGACTGGAAGGGCACGACCCGGGCTATTTTCCGCACCCTGACGGGAAGCAGCGTGCAGGGCGGCTCGACCATCACCCAGCAGCTCATCAAGAACGTCACCGGCAACAACCAGGTGACGGTGAAGCGCAAGGTGACGGAGATCTATCAGGCGCTGGAGCTGGAGAAACGGTACGAGAAGGACGAGATCCTGGAGGCGTTCCTGAACGAGGTGTTCTTCGGGCGGCGCTGCTACGGCGTGGTGACGGCGTCCAAGAAGTACTTCAACAAGGACGTGAGCGAGCTGACGCTGGCGGAGAGCGCCAGTCTGGTGGCCATCACCAACAACCCGTCCCTGTTCGACCCTATGCGGAACGACTGGACACGGGAGAACAACCGGGAGCGGCAGCTGCTGGTGCTGGAGGCCATGCTGGAGCAGGGCAAGATCGATGAGGCTACCTATGAGGCGGCCAAGAACGAGGACGTGGTGTTTGCCGACGGCTACACCATCACCGGCAAGTACGTGGGCAGCGACCCGGAAAAGCTGAACCCCCCGGAGGATACAACGGACGAGCCGGACACTGACACCGTTGCCGAAGAGGAAGAGGAGAACCTGCTCCCGGCGGAGAACTCCTGGTTCACCGACGCCATGATCGACGACGTGGCGGAGGCGCTGGTGGAGAAGCTGGGCCTGACGGAGAAGGTGGACAGCGACGGCAAGACCGTATCGGCGTACAAGCAGGCCATCAACATGGTCTACGGCAAGGGCTATAAGATCTACACCACACAGAACCCCAAGTTCCAGAAGATCGCGGAGGAAGTGTGCTACGATCTGGACAACATCCCCTACACCGCCAGCTATACCGACAGCGAGGGGAATAAGAGCACGGATCAGCTGCAGATCGCGCTGACGGTGGTCGATCCCACCAACGGCTACGTGGTGGCCATGATCGGCGGCGCAGGCGAAAAGCGGGCCGACCGGGGCTGGAACTGGGCGGTGAACGCACGGCAGTGCGGTTCTGCCATCAAGCCCCTGTCCACCTACGCCCCGGCCCTGGATGACGGCACGATCAACGGCGCAAGCGTCATCGACGACTATCCCATGCTGCTCAACGGCGACGTGTGGCCGCGGAACTTCGACTGGCGCTATCGCGGGCTGACGGCGCTGCACACGGCGCTGGCACAGTCGCTGAACACCTGCGCGGTGCGGACAAATCTGGCCTACGGCGTGGGGCGCTCCTACGACTTCCTGGTGGATAAGCTGGGGTTTGAGAACCTGACGTTCACCGACTCCCAGCAGGTGGGCAACATGGCGCTGGGCGGCTTTGAGAAGGGCGTGACCACGGAGGAGATGGCGGCGGCCTTTGCCACCTTCGTCAACGAGGGCATCTACACCAAGCCCCGGACGTTCATCCGGGTGGAGGACGCCAACGGCAACGTGATACTGGAAAACGAGGCCCAGTCCAACGTGGCCATCAAGAACACCACGGCGGCCATCATGAACAAGCTGCTGCAGGAGGTGGCGCGGGTCGGCACGGGCAACGAGGCCCAGTTCAGCGGAATGCACATCGCCGGTAAGACCGGTTCGACCAACAGCAACAAGGAACGCTATTTCGTGGGCTACACGCCCTATTACACCTGCGCCGTGTGGGCGGGCTATCAGCACAACCAGCAGATCGTGGCCAGCGGCAACCCCTGCTCCGCCATCTTCCGCAAGGTGATGAGCGCCATCCACGAGGATCTGCCGGATAAGGACTTCTTCTCCTGCTCCGGGGTGACATCGGTGACGGTGTGCGCCGACAGCGGACTGCTGGCATCGGAATACTGCACCATGGACGTGCGGGGCAGCCGGGCCTATAGCGCGCTGTGCGCCACGGACAACGCACCCACCACGGTGTGTACCATGCACACCGCGCCGACCTACACCGTGAATATGGTGGACGGGGACGGGAACGTGACCACCGCTACCGGCTCGCTGCTGAACTATCAGCGGGAGCTGATCGAGGGACACGAGGACATTGTGGTGGAGGACGCCTTCATGATGGTGGGCTACGGCGGGTTCTTCGGCGGCGATCAGAACAGCAACGCCAATATGCCGGGCGCGCCGGAGGAGGATGACGTGGGCAACGATCAGGACGATGATGACGGGCCGACGGAAACCGACGATCTGCCGCCGGATATGGGCGGGTTCTTCGGATAGAAAAGATAAAGCAGGAGACGGCGTGAGCCGTCTCCTGCTGGTTTTTTGCGGATAACGCAGAAACCGCCACTCGGCCAAGTGACGGTTTCAAGGTTTCGCTTTGAAATTCTGACTAATCCGGGCTAACCGCTTGTCGCAGCGCCCTTTCTATGCCCGTTATAGGCGGGCTTTTTGGCTTTGTCAAGTATCGGGTGTGAGGAGGCGGCTTCTCGCTCGCGTTCAGTTAAAGGCCACCGCGCCAAAGCAAAAGAGACATCCGAACGGATGTCTCTTTTGCTTTGGTGCGCGAGGCGGGACTTGAACCCGCACGTCCGTAGTGGACACTAGAACCTGAATCTAGCGAGTCTGCCAATTCCACCACTCGCGCATCGAACGAATGTGATTATAGTATGTTCCAGGCGAATTGTCAACCCTTTTTTGCGATTTTTTTCAAGTTGACCGGCGGGGCGTTTTCACGCCTTGACCTGGCGGCGGAAAATTGGTATGATAGAGAAAAATCGGCTGACAGTGAGGTTATTATGGAGAAGCAATTAACGGCGCGGCAGCGGCAGGCGTTGGAGATGCGTTCGCGGATACAGGCCGTGGCGCTGGATCTGTTCGACAAGGAGAGCTTTGAGGCGGTGTCCGTGGAGCAGATCGCCCAGGCGGCGGGGTGCTCCGTGGGCAACATATACCACTATTTCAAGAGCAAGGATGAGCTGGTCATTCAGGTGACGGACAGCGTGGACGCGCAGTATCGGGTCTTGGAGGCCGGGTATTTGGCAGACGAGACCAACAGATGGCGCGACAAGCTGCTGGATTTCGTGGGGCAGGCGTTGGTGATCAGCGCCAACGACCCGTCGCTGTACCGCAGCTTTGTCCACGGGATCAAATACCCGGAGCAGGCGATCCTGCGGGACAACGAGAAGCGGGTGTATTTCCGGGTGCTGCGGGAGCTGGTGGACGGCTGCCGGGACGAGGGCTCGGTGCATCCCAGCCGCGACCGGGAGGAGCTGGTGGCGGATCTGGTGGCGCTGCACCGGGGGATGCTGCTGGAGTGGCGCATCTACGAGGGGGAGTTTGACCTGCCGCGCCGGGGACGGCGGATGGCGGCGGCGCTGGTGGATGGCTGGAAGCTGGCGGAGGAATAGAGGATTTGATCATGGGCGGCCCGGTGGGAACACCGGGCCGCTTTTGGGTTCTTTTTCTGTTGCCTCTAGCGGGTTACTTTCTTTCCTTCCTTTTTCTTTTTGCCTCCGGCGGGTTACTTTCTTTCCCGAAAGAAAGTAACCAAAGAACGGT
>CAMDUN010000049.1:0-8519 GCA_945878665.1 uncultured Clostridia bacterium
TATGCCTTTTCCTCAGATCACCTCCAATTCAAGCGTTTTGGCCAGCAGGCCTTTTGCTTTCACCGTGACCGTAATCTTTCCGGGGGCATCGCCGCCGCGGACCACGGCCAATGCCTTGCCGTAGTAGGTCGTGTGGGTATCGGAGAAAAAGTTTTCCCCCATGTTAGGACGTGCAGAACCAAGGGCCAGCAGCGTCCCGGCACCGGCAACCTCCACCGTGACCGCAGTATCCTCAGAAGATTTTGTGATGCCATCCGCCCCCGTCAGGTCAATGCTGATGTAGGCCAAATCCTGCGTTTTTGCCTGCAAGGTGCTCCGGTCGGCCACCACACGCAGTTCGGCAGGTCCTGCCGCTGTCTTCATGGAAGTGCGGCTCTGTTCTTTTCCCTCGCCATCGTAGCTGATTGCGGTGATGGTACCGGGCTCATAGACAACGCGCTTAAAGACGGCCTTGTATTCCTTCGTCTTTTTTCTGCCATAGGAATGCCCGTTGACAATGAGCTCCGCCGTTTCACCGTCAGCGTAGACCGTGACCTTGGTTTTTTTGCCTTCACAGCCGGCCCAGGACCAGCTTGCCACTGCGTCTGTGTCACGCCACATGGATTCGGAGCCGGTTTCCCCTGCGTGGGTGTACGGTTCTACGCCGATGCCGGGGGTATGGTCCAGCCCCCAGATCAGCCGATTCCACTGTACCTCGGGGCGAAGCTTTCCGCAAATGTCGATCACGCCGCAGCCGGCGGAGATGATGGGCGCGTCCTGACCGGGATTTTTGAAGCTTTTGTAACGGACGGTACCGATACCCGCCTCTCCCAGATAATCCCAGCCCGTCCACATAAAGTCGCCGATGACATAGGGGAATTTTTTCACCAGTTGCCAGTTATGATACAGGTTCTTGGGCAGGGTCTCGGACCCGACAATGACGCGGTCGGGATGGAGCGTACCGTCCTTCTCGTATCGGGACGCGGCGTAGTTGTAACCGCCAATATCCAGATAAGAGAAACTCACCTTTGTGGCATCGTCCGCGGCAGGTTTGGCGGCCATTTTTTCAATCATACCCCCCGCCAGGTTCATCAGCATGTTGAAGAAGGCGCTGGTGGGAACGTTGTCCATCGTCTGACTGCCGTTTTGATTCTCTTTCCCGTTCTTTTTGTTGCCGTATATGCCGCCGCCCTTGGCCGACATACTGCACAGCATCAGGTTGACCCCCATCGTCACTGCTTTGTCCGGGTCCAGCTTTCGTGCCAGGACTGCCAATTTTTTACAGTACTCCTGTCCTTCGGGCATAGCCAGTTCGGAGATTTCATTTCCGATAGAGTTCATGACCACACTGGGATGATTGTAGTTTTTGATGACCATAGCTGTGAGATCCTGCTGCCACCATGCGCGGAAATCCTGGTCCGCATAGTCGTAGGGGTTTTTATGTACCAGCCAGTTGTCGCAGAATTCATCCATGACATACAGACCCAGCCGGTCACAGGCATCCAACAGCGCCTTGGAGGCAGGGTTGTGGGCGGAACGTATCGCGTTGAAACCGGCCTCCTTGAGCAGACGGACACGGCGGAACTCGGCATCCTCAAAAGAGCATGCGCCCAGAATACCATTGTCGTGGTGGACGCAGGCGCCACGGAGCAGCGTTTTCTTGCCGTTTACAAAAAATCCTCTGGTGCTCCAGCTAAGGGTACGGAATCCAAACCAGGCGTCCGCCTCATCCACCATCTCACCATTTTTCAGCAGTTCCGCTCTGCATCGGTACAGTTCGGGATGTTCCGCGTCCCAAAGCCGCGGCTGGGAAACGGGAATGTCCGCCGATGCAGTGCCATCCTTGACCGCAGCTTCGGCCTGCGCTACCACCTTTTCACCATCCAGAACAGAGACTCTGACCGTATCACCGCCGGTGACAGAAACCTTCACATGGGCCGCATTGTTTCCGGAGGTGGAGACGAGCAGTCCATCCGGGCGGATATGACTCTTATCACCCAGGAAGAGGTTTACGTTGCGATAAATTCCGCTGCCGGAATACCAACGGGAATTGGGTACCGACGAGTTGTCCGCGATCACTTTGATTTCATTTTCTTCGCCATACTTCAGTTGCGGGTCCAGCACCACAAAGAAGTTGGTATACCCGTACCGCTGTTCAGCCACAAGCGCATCGTTCACGAACACCTGCGCGTTTTGATAAACTGCCTCAAATTCCAGCACAGCGGACTGTGTCCGCCACGTTTCAGGCACAAGAAACCGTTTGACGTAGACATAGGCCCCGCCGGGAAAGTATCCGCACGCTCCCGCTGTTGCCGCATCCTTCGAGCGTTTCTCGTACAGCATGGCATCGTGGGGAAGTGTGACCGGCTGCATAGACGGTTCCTTTCCCACGGCGCCAAATAGCCAACCTCGGTTAAAATCTTTCTTTTTCACTTTCCTGCTCTCCTTAAATATGCGCGAACGCTTCGCTGTTTGTGCAATATACGATATCGTTTCGGCCTGCGATTGATTCAAAAAGCCGCTCCAAAGCATACCAACTGGCGTTTCCCTTGTCGTAGTCCATTTCATAACTGTGTGCCCACAGGAACAACAGCAGATCCTTTTCTCCGGGTTCCTCACATTTGAAACGCTCCACCAGCTTTGCGGCATTTTTCAGAATCAGCGAGGAGGAAGGCCGAAAGTTCATCGGATCCTCCGGGAACGCAAAGCCGCCGGAGGGAAAGACCGCTCTGGCATATTGATACCCCTGCGCCTTCAGATACGCCTGGGCAGTCGGCGAGGTTGAACCCTGCGCATAGGCGTGTCCCACGACCGTAGTGCCGAAGATTTTTTCCAGCGCGGCCTTGTCCGCATCCACCGATGCGCGCATTTCATCCTCGCTGACAGCCCCCAGCGGTTCATGCCGGAAACCATGGGTGGCAATCTCCATTCCCTCATAGACCTGGCGCACCTCGTCCTGTGGGATTCGGTTGTGCTGCACATAGGAAAATGGCCACTTGTGCTTTACGCCTTCGGGGCAATCCTGAAAAGAGAAGGTTCCAAGCCCCTTCACCTCACCGCGTGTGCCAAGCAGGCCGGCATTGAGGTTGAAGGTCCCTTTGAGCCCGTATTGCCTCATGAGCCGGATCACCCGTTTGTCCTGTTCCAGTCCATCATCAAAGCTGAGCGTGAAATACTTTTTTCCCATGCTTATGCCTCCCCAGTCAGCTTTTGCAAATCATACGCCTGCGCCAGCAGCATTCCTCCGGCCTGATTCGGGTGCAGGTGATCCCCCTGGTGATAACGCTCGTCGGTGAACGAAGGATTCTTCGGATCGCGCAGCAGTGCATCCGCATCAACCATATAATCGAACAGCGCGCTATCTCGGATCCATTCATTGATGCTGACTCTCAGCGCCTCCATCTCCGGGGTATACCCTTTTTTCACAAAACCGCTGCGGGGCGGAAGCGTCTGGGCAATCACCCGGACACCGGCCTTATGAAGCCGATCCACAATATCGGTTACGGCCGAACCATATTGTTCCAGCGAGATGACCGCCCCTGTCTTTTGGGAATAGTAGGCTACATCATTGACCCCCAACGCCAAAATCACGCCGCAGAGTCCTGAAAAACGGAGTACATCGCGCTCAAAGCGGGACACCCCTTTTTCCCCGTAGGAAGCTCCCATCAGGCCCGGGACATCATAAAGCAGACAATTCCCGCTGATTCCGGCGTTCATCAGTGCGTAGTCACCGCCATACGCATCGAACAGACGCCTTTGCAACGGTTTTACCCAGCGGTTCAAAGCCGTTATACTGTCCCCGAACGCCACGATGATTTTGGAAGGCTGCCCGGTAAACACCTCGATCTGATCCATCCCGGGAATCGCTTCATAAAGGCCGTACTGTTCCATATACTTTTCCCGCCGAGGTGGGGGCAGCTCGCTGTCCGTCGTATGATTTCCCTGGTAGCTTACCGCATTTTCCTCGATCATATTGCTGTCCATGACCTTGGATGCATAGTAGAGTCTGATTTCCAGCTCTTCCCCCATCGTCACCGGGAGCGTCAACGCATCCGAATAGCAGCATTCCCCCGCGGGGACCGTGAAAACACAGCTGCCGTCCCGCGTGACGGTATGCATCTCTCCCTGTGCCCACACGGTCAGTCCCCCAATGGTGTAGGGTTTCTTTCCATAGTGGTTGGAGAAGCGGACCCGAAGTTTCTCGCCCGAAACCTGGGATATCACAGAATACACCACTGTTTTTTTCTTGCCCGCCAAAAAGCCCATCGCGAAGGCAGGTGCCGCGGCTTGATGCCAGATTGGTGTCCAGTCCATTGTTATCTCTCCTTATGCCAATGTAATACTCAAGATGTCAAGCGTTCCCTTTCCCTTATACCGGAAATACAGCGGGCAGGAATCCAGGGGGCGCCCGCTCTCCAACGCCAGACGTCCGGCATCGAATTTTACTCCTGCGGTTGTCCAGTCGGCTGTCCCGGCAAGGGGAATGGATGCTATGACAGGATCTTTTTCCCCGGGTAAGAGTTCCAGCACGCCGCCTGCGCCGCGAACCGTTACAGCAATGTGGGTGCTTTCACTCAGATCAAAATATCGGAAACCAGCAATACTGCCATTCTTCATTTTGGAAATATACGCCTTTGGTGCCGCGCTCTCTGTCTCTATGGTCACTTCCCGTTCCGCGGGCTCCGGCGGCTCGTAGTCCGGACCATCCTGGGTGATCTCGGGTCCGTCCATCGGGTTGCGCAGACCAAACATTCCGGCATGGTGCAGGACGCAGGCAATGTAGGCCGGATAGGTCCCGGTTCCCTTCAAAGGGCCGCCATTCAATCCGCAGCTCGTGGACTCCACCATGCGGATGGTCCCGTCCTCACGGATCTCAATGGGCTCAGCTACCGCCTGCCGGTTTCGTTTGGCGCCATTGGTCGTTCGGTGGTCAAATATATACCATTGCCCGTGGACGCATACCATACCGCCGTGGCTGTTTCCCATCGGATATGCCGCATTCATGAGCTTTCTGCCCTCCAGACCGATATCACTTGAGGAATGGATCGGTCCCTTGTGGATAAATCCCTTGTCGGGGAACAAGCTCATCGCGTAATTGAGACCGGTGATGTCCGTGGCCGGATAGACCAGATAATACCACTCACCGATGTGACGGATAGAGGGTCCTTCCCAATAGTTCGGCTTCTTGGGATCAAAATCCGCCGGCATGATGATGGTGGGTTCGCTGATGATGGTCAGCATATCAGAGCTGAGTTCCATCACAAACAGCCCCTTGATCTCGTGGCCGAATTGTCCGTTGGATTTCTGCCCGCTGCCCACGTAGAGAAACACCCGCCCGTCATCATCCACCAGAACGGCTGGGTCAAACATAAACCAATCCTCCGGCTTTGAGCCGTAGACTCGCCCGTCCGGGAAGTGAACATCGCCCAAATATTGGTATTTTCCCGCAGGTTTGTCACACACAGCGACCGATGTGATCGACGTATTGGCCACCGAATAGTAAAGGTAGTACCGTCCGTCTGTGCCGCGCACCACATCCGGTGCATAGTAGGACAGGTTCTCTTTATTCCACGGCGTATCTTGCTTTTTGAAGATTACGCCTTCATATCGCCAGTCGGAAAGATCCTCTACCGGGGTCGACCAGCATACGTAATCGCCCTCACAGTATTCCTTGGCACCAAAGAGATCGTGGCTCCCATAAATGTACAGCCGCTGACCAAATACCCTCGGTTCAGCATCCGGGATGTATTCCCAACTGGGAAGATAGGGGTTATAGCATTGCCGTTTCACAGATATTTCCTCCTTCAAAAATACTCAATTCTATGTTATACTATACTCAATTCCATGCTATACTGCCATAAAAGGGGGGATGCCCGCATGGAACACCTGTTTTTTGACAGCATTGATGAAATGCGGAACCAGACCGGCAGCCATGGTCCGAACTATCTTCGCAACCATACGGCCGAACGGGACTATTTTTCTCCGTTGTCCATTGTAACCAGCATCCAGAAGCCTCAGGAGTATCTGTTTTCCAACTATATGGATGCATGGTCCTTTTGCGTTCACACTCCAAACAAACAAGAATTCTTTCATGAGACCTATATGCACAAGCATAATTTTTTTGAGCTGATGTATGTGCAGCGGGGTCGCGTCCGGGTGATGATCGAGGGGGCCGAGACCACCTATACGCAGGGAAACCTTTGTCTCCTCAATCGAAACACCATGCATCGCGAAACAGATATGTCGAATGCGGATATCGTTTACATCGGCATCGATGCCTCTCTGCTGACACAGTGGCCCAAATCATTTCCGCCGCCCTTTCAGTACAAAAGCATTCTCAATCAGTTTTTCAGCGACAATCTGTCGGAATGTGCCGACTATAAAAAGGACTACCTGGACTTTACCCTTTTAGGCGAAGATACGATCCCGCAGCTCACCCAGGAATTGATTCGCGCCTTTACGGTCAAGCGGATCGGATACCAGTTTGACGTTTATTCCTCTCTGCTCCGGCTGTTTGCCGCCTTGGAGAATCCTGACATATACAAAGCAACACACATTTCGCTGAGGAACAGTCAGGAGCTGCTGGCGGCGGAACAGGTCAAGAAACTGATTGAAACTCACCACGGGGCTATCCAGCGGACCAATCTGGCGGAGGCACTTAACTACTCCTGCGAGCATATATCCCGCATCATCAAGACAAACACCGGATACACTCTGAAAGCGTACTGTCAAAAGGTACAGATGACCGAGGCGGCGCGGCTTCTGAGAACCACAGAGCTGCCGGTCTGCCAGATCGCGGCATCCATGGGCTATGAGAACAGAACGCAATTCTACAAAGTGTTTCGGCGCGAGTACGGCCTCACCCCATTGGAATACCGCCGCCATATTGCGGAGGAATGATCCTTACCCGGCATTGCGGTGATCCAGGCATTCCCGGATTTTTCGGCGCTCATCGTCCTTAATTGGGTATGCCCGCAGGATCAAAGCCGACAATACGCCGAGGATGGCAGGAACAAGACCCATGATAACGATAAACCAATTGAGCATGGTCGGAATCTGCGACAGTTCCCCCATGTATTCGGAGGTGACGGGATCCACGTTGTAGCCGATTGACATGAGCACAGCACCAATAATTGCAGCCGAAAGCGCTGCCTGGGCTTTGACAATGAAACCGCCGGCAACCATTGTCAAGGCGGAACGATCCTTGCCGGTTTTATAAATGTTGTAGTCCATAATCTCCATTTCCACCATGGATTGCGGGACAAAGTCAGTTCCCACCCCCACTGCCATGATGAACAGGGTAACGAAGAACAGCGCAGGGACCTTCGTAAGCAGACCCGCCATCTGGGTAGTAAACAGGACCACCCCGCCGACAGACTGCACAACCAGAAGGAAACAAGTCATTTTGATCGGGTTGTTCTTAAAGAGCTTCAAGAGCGGACGACCAATAACTGCACCAACCAGCAGCGGTATGAGCATCATCATGGAAGAAATGCCGTTGAGGACACCATACTGCTCCATGTTTGTGACGCCGGTGGTCAGATCCGTGCAGAATCCCCATTTTATGTAATACGCAGGCGTGGCAAAAATAAGGGACCAGATAAAACCGGAAAAGATGCCTTTCAAATAGTAGACCACCATCGGCTTGTTCTCTTTGAACAGAAGAAAGAAGTCCTTAAACTTTACCGGCTCTGCCTCTTCTTCCTGCACACTGTGCTTTTCCTTGACAAGGAACCAGCCAATAAGGGAGAACACCATCGCTGCACCAACAATACCGGTGATCAGAATGGCAAATGAGTCGTGATAGTTGCCCACATGTTCGTTGACCGCAACCAGCACAGCTGTAAAGGCGGACGTAACGACGCCCAGGATCATGGTCCAAACCCGCGGCCCGATAACCAGCTTGGAACGTTCGTTGGGATCATTGGTCATCGTTCGGAACAAAAGATTATCCTTATAAAAGGATGTTCCCACATCAAACAAAAAGTAGAAAACGATAACCCACACAACAACCAGTACGGGCTTGGACGCCAACTCGGACGGGAACGAGTAGAGACATACACAGCCAATGCCGGTCAGCAGTATGCTGAGGAGAAAAAAGGGTTTGTACTTTCCGATCTTGGTTCGTTTTCCGCGATCCATCAAAAATCCCTGAATGGGATCATCCACGGCATCAAAGATTCGCGCAAACAGAAGAAGCGATGTGGCCAAGGTCGCCCCCATAGCGCCCAGCCCGGCGTAGTCGGTCATATACTGCATAAACATACTGGACATAAACACGGTACACAGACCATTTACCGTAGACAGCACCGTTGCGCCGAAACAGTCCCGCAGTGTAACTGCGTCCGGATTTTTCACACAGACAGACTTGTGCATTCGTATCCCCCTTGTCATTTTATCAGTTATTCTCAACCAACAAAGCCCGAATTCGTGCAATTCCAACAATTCAATGATAGAGTATTCCTTTGTATTCCACAATGACAAAAGGTCGCCTTTTTTCAATTTATTGTATCATTTTGTTTCTTTGCACCGAAGCGAGA
>CAMDUN010000050.1:0-8223 GCA_945878665.1 uncultured Clostridia bacterium
TGCAGCGGGACGGGCTGATCCGGTATGAGAAAAACCACTTTGCCGTGACGGAGCAACTGGGGCAGCGGTGAAAAAAACAGGGAAGCGTGCGGCGTGGTAGGATGGTTCGCTTTTGTCGGCGTGTGCGCTATAAGTGTGCTGCGAACCGGCTTTTTGAGATTTGCCGACCTTTCAACGAAAAAATTTGACTTAATTAAGAAAATAATACTCTGATGCACCAAAAAACGGCATAAATTTCCTTGCGACTATAAGTATATGGGCGGTTGCACATTTAGGATATTAAAACATGCCCAAAATGCACATACAATACAAGTTAAGAACACTTCATCTGCAGGAGACTTGTTTGTATGATAGACTACGCATTTATAGGCGCACGGCTCAGGGAAGCGCGCATACGGAAAAACATGACGCAGGAGCAGCTGGCTGCGATGACTGATGTGGGGTCTACACATATCAGCCATATTGAAACCGGCATGACGATTCCCAGCACAAAGCTGCTTGTGCAAATGATGAATATTCTGGACTGTGATCCCGCCGAGGTGCTGTGCATGGAAATGCGCAGTGCGCGGCCTGTCCTGAACAGTTGGCTTTCTGATCTGGTCGCAGATTGTAACGAGGATGAAGTAAAAATCATCACGGATACTGTCACGGCACTGAAGGCAAGCCTGCACCGTAACCGAAGCGAAGATAAATAAAGGGGATAAGCCCTCTTTTGCATATTCTGCAAAGGTTGGGCTTCATTTTTTTACCGACACACACCAAAAAGACCTTGCCTGAACTATGGACAAGATACAAAGTGACGCTAAAGACAGCCCTTTACGCGAATACGTTTTGAGCTGAGACAACGCCGAATATCAAAACGCCCGCATTCTGCCCTGAGCAGAATGCGGGCGTTTTTCTTGTGTCGAAAAGAAACGAAAAACGTCGTGCGGTGCAGAGGTCCGCCCATAATGGCCGTTCCCCCAACGAAACCATTATGATAAAGGAGGCCTGCTGCCATGCGGGATAGTCAGTACAAGTCGTGCGCGGTACAGAACCAGTTTACAGCCTATCTGATTGCCGCGATTCGCAATTACAAAAGAACGTATTTAAGGAGAATTTCCACAGCTCTTCGGACAGAACTGCCCATGGAGGGACACAGCGAGGTGATGGAATTATGTGAGGAAACGGACTTCTTCTGTGGGCTGCCGCTGATGCACCGATTGGAGAATGAGCGTCTGTTCGCTGCTATGCAAGGGTTAAGCGAGCGAGAGCGTTACATATTTCTGTCTAAAGTCCTTGGAGAGATGAGTCTTTCCGCGATCGCGCTGTCGCTCGGTATCACCTATGGAGCTGCGGCCATGTCCTATCATCGCACGGTCTCGCGCCTGAGAAACGCTGTGGGAGGTGGTAAAGGTGAATGATTTCATGGAGCTGTTCATGAGTGCGAAGAACGGGGATTCGTCTGCAATGGAGGAACTTCTGCATATGTACTACCCGCTCTTATACAAGGAATCCGTGGTCAACGGGATCTTTGATGAGGATCTGCTTCAGGAACTGTGCCTGCTGTTCTTGAAGTGCGTGGCAAAGTTCAATATTCGATAGAGAGAACTCTCTCGGTCACGTTCTATGGAAATAATGGTTTAACCGCTGCAAGGAAGAAGCCCAGTTCGCATGAAAGGCGAGCTGGGCTTCCCAATTTCACTAATAACTATGCATTTTCAAGTCTCTCAACGGCTTCTTCATAGGTGTATACCGGCAGAAACCTCGTCCCTTCGCAGACCGCCGAGAACACGGGTGGATGACCTCCTGCATCGCAGGCGAACACCCCTTCTGCCTCTACGGCGGCATTCAGTCGCTCCAAGTACATATAGAGGTTCCCGGAACGATCCATCCTATATTCCGGTGCAGAGCCAATCTGATGCTGCCCCATATAAAGCCGCGTTTCTTCCGGCAGGGGCATCAACAGCTTACACGTGGCTGCCCGCGACGGTCGTTCCACCATCGGAGCAAAGAGGCTGCTTTGCTCTCCAAACATGGAGCCGCGTGCGTGTACGCGCTCCTTATACGGGAAGTGACAGGTGTTTTGCCAAAACATAGCGGTTAGCCTGCGGACATTCTCGCACATGGCATAGGTATCGATCATCTCATGGGGACGGTGTTCATTGAAATAACCTGCGCTGATATTGACAGCCGCAGTTTTCAAGTGCGGTGCGACCACAGAGATGTCGCTGAACGAGCCGGAGTTCTCCTTGAAACCGAAGCTGCAAACGAACTCCATGAAGTCAGGGTTATCGCAGTGATAGAATACGGCGTCATTTCTGCCGCGCCGATCCAATTCAACGATAATCAAGAGCCGGCCATCAGCATCACTGTAGAGGATATCCAAGGACTGGAACTGAGTGGTGACACCAATACAGCTATGCCGCAAATTCACGATTCAACCGCTGACACCAACGCAAACGAGGAACAAGCTCAGGCAAGCTGATTTTGACACCAACGCGTTGGAGTCAAAGCAAAAGCCATCCACGCCAGAATTGAAAAACAACCTCAAATGAGCAGCTTTTTTTTCGGTATGGCTTGCCAACGAAAATGGTGTCATTTGGTGTCAGGGAAACGGTTGGTGTCAATCGTTGGTGTCAAGAGCATGAAAGAGTATCAGAAAACCACACTTTCGCAACATCAAATATCCGAAAGCCCGAACAATGCAGGACGCTGACACATTGGTGTCGGTTGGTGTCACAGCAAAATGAGCAAAGAGATTTAAGGGTGCGGTTAAAACAAAAAGAACCGCAAACCCTTTGAAATCAATGGGTTTGCGGTTCCTGTTTGGTTGCGGAGGCAGGACTTGAACCTGCGACCTCCGGGTTATGAGCCCGACGAGCTACCAACTGCTCTACTCCGCGATATAGAGTTTTTGCGGAATTTAGAGCTCCGAAGAATCGGAAAAGTCTCCGGGTTATGAGCCCGACGAGCTACCAACTGCTCTATCCCGCGATATGAAGGTTTCCGGGTGGTGCCGGTGACCGGACTCGAACCGGTACAGCATTTCTGCCGGGAGATTTTAAGTCTCCTGTGTCTACCATTCCACCACACCGGCGAACCGGGCATTTATTAGAATACCACACTGCCCCGCCTCTGTCAACACCTTTTCCGAAAACCTTTCCCAAAAACATTTCGACAAACCCTGATTTGGCCCACTTCGCTATTGAGAAAAGGAACGCCCTGTGCTACAATATGGGCAGAAAATAAGTGCCGACAGAGCAAAGGAGATAGAAAAAGTTATGAAGCTGGGCATCATCGGACTTCCCAACGTGGGCAAGAGCACCCTGTTCAACGCCATTACCAACGCCGGCGCGGAGAGCGCCAACTATCCGTTCTGCACCATCGAGCCCAACGTGGGCGTGGTGGCCGTGCCGGATGCGCGGCTGGACAAGCTGGCGGAGATGTACGAGCCGGACAAGAAGACCCCCGCCGTCATCGAGTTCGTGGACATCGCGGGCCTTGTCAAGGGTGCGAGCCAGGGCGCGGGCCTGGGCAACAAGTTTTTGGAGAACATCCGCCGCACCGACGCCATCGTGCATGTGGTGCGCTGCTTTGACGACGAGAACATCATGCACGTGGTGGCCGATGCCAGCCAAAACGTGCCGGTAGACCCCCTGGGCGACATCGAGACCATCGACCTGGAGCTGGTGATGGCCGACCTGGAGATGGTGAACCGCCGGGTGGAGAAGGCGACGAAGGCCGCCAAGGGCGACAAGAAGTTCCTGCACGAGGCCGAGGTGTTCAAGGCGCTGGCCGCCCATTTGGACGGCGGTAAGTCCGCCCGCACCTTCGAGTGCGATAAGGACGACCGGGCCATCATCGAGACGGCGGACCTGCTGAGTCTCAAGCCTATCATCTACGCTGCCAACATGGACGAGGACGGCTTCGCCCACTACGAGGACAACAAGTATTTCGCCCTGGTGCGCGACCTGGCCGCCAAGGAGGGCGCGCAGGTGCTGCCCATTTGCGCCAAGCTGGAGCAGGACATCGCCGAGCTGGACGACCCGGAGGAGCGGGCCATGTTCCTGGAGGATCTGGGCATCGAGAAGTCCGGCCTGGACCGTCTGATCCAGTGCAGCTACGACCTGCTGGGCCTGATCTCCTTCCTGACCTACGGCAAGGACGAGTGCCGGGCCTGGACCATCAAGAAGGGCACGAAAGCGCCCCAGGCCGCCGGCAAGATCCACTCCGACATCGAGCGGGGCTTCATCCGGGCGGAGACCATCAACTTCGACGAGATGATGGCCTGCGGCGGCAGTGTGGCCGCCGCCAAGGAGAAGGGCCTGCTGCGGTCCGAGGGCAAGGAGTACGTGGTCAAGGACGGCGACATGATCTACTTCCGCTTTAACGTGTGAGCAAAATATAGTAGCGAGACGAAACGGCGCGGGCAGACTGCTCGCGCCGTTCTGCGTGGGCGGAGACGGCGAAAATGTAATGGTGTAAAGTGCGACTTAGTAAAAATACATAAAAAACATCACTATTTTTCTACTATTCCGGCGCAAAAACTGCTTGTGAAATTTTTGTCATCACGATATAATAATAGCGGCGATCGTGAAATTCATAACGATCGACCATTGAGGAGAGAAATCAGAAAGGAATACAACTATGGAAAAACGGTATACCCTGCCCGTAGCCATCGCACTGGTGGTGGGCACTGTCATCGGTTCCGGCGTTTTCTTCAAGGCCGAGGCCGTCCTGACGAAGACCGGCGGTAACCTGTCTGTCGGTATCCTGGCATTTATCATCATGGGCGTTGTCATGATCATCAGCGCCTGCACCTTCGGCGTGGTGGCCCAGAGCCACGAGGGCGTGGAGGGCCTGGTGGGCTACGCTGCCGCCTCCTGCGGTAAGACCTACAGCTACTATGTGGGCTGGTTCATGGCCGTCATCTACTACCCCTCCCTGGTGTCCGTGCTGAGCTGGCTGCCCGCCCGCTACTTCGGCGTGCTCATGGGCTGGGACGACGCTGTGGTCGGTGGCCGCACCATGATGTTGGCCGGTGTTTTCATGGTTGTCACCTACACCATGAATGCTCTGGCTCCCAAGCTGGCCGGTAAGTTCCAGATCTGCACCACCATCATCAAGCTCATCCCCCTGCTGCTGATGGCCGTTGTCGGCACCATCGTGGGTCTGACCAGCGGCATGACCGAGTTCAACTTCTCCAATGTCGTTACCGAGATGCCCTTCACCGAGGGGCTGTTCGGCGCTATCGTCTCCCTGGCCTTTGCCTATGAGGGCTGGATCTGCGCCACCTCCATCGGCACCGAGCTGAAGGATTCCAAGAAGAACATGCCCCGCGCGCTGCTGATCGGCACCGTGATCGTTGCCATCGTGTACGTGATCTACTATGTCGGCCTGGCCGGCGCCGTAGAGTCTGAAGTCATGATGGCCGGCGGCGAGGCCGGTGCCAAGATCGCCTTCCAGAACATCTTCGGCCAGGTGGGCGGCGCTGCCATCTTCGTGTTCGTCGTCATCTCCTGCTGGGGCACCTGCAACGGCCTGACCATGGCCGTGACCCGCGGTATGTTCGACCTGGCTGCCGAGAGCAACAGCCCCAAGCTGGCTATGTTCAAGAACGTGGACGCCAACACCAACATGGCCAACAACTCCGCCGTGTTCGGTCTGCTGGTCAGCTCCCTGTGGCTGCTGTACTTCTACGGCGGCACGATCATGGAAGGCTTCGGCCCGTTCAAGTTCGACTCCTCCGAGCTGCCCATCATCACCCTGTACGCCATCTACATCCCCATCTACATCGCCCTGCTCAAGCGCAAGGATCTGTCCGGCTTCCGCGGCAAGGTCATGCCCGTGCTGGCCATCCTGTGCTCTCTGTTCATGGTGTTCGCCGCTATCTACTCCCACAAGATGAACGTGGTGTATTACCTCATCGTCTTCGTGGTCATCGAGATCATCGGCAGCTTCTTCCGGGGCGGCAAAAAAGCGTAACGATCCCGCACGTCCATAAGTGTGTGACCCAGGGAAACAGGCATCGGCTTCGGCTGATGCCTGTTTCGCCGTTCGGGCCAAAATATAGACGGCGCTTTCGCTTTTTTAGTGAAAAAAGCATCTTTATTTTCCACGAAAACCGGCGTATACTCCTGTCGTACAGAAGAGAGGGGGCGCTTCGCCATGTCAGAAAAACGCGCCGAGCTGCTGCTGGCCTGCGTTATCATCGCCCGCAGCACGTCCTTTGTGTTCAACAAGCTGGGCCTGGGGACGATGACGGCCTTCAATTTGCTGGCGGTGCGATTCCTGCTGGCCTTTGTGCTGCTGGCGCTGCTGTTTTGGAAACGACTGCGTCATATCTCGCGGCGCACCGTAGGCCGGGGCGCGCTGCTGGGCGGATTGTTCTTCGTGGTCATGTCCTGCGAGATGTTCGCCTTGAAAACGGTGGACTCCGGCACGGTGTCCCTGCTGGAGAATATGGCCATCCTGTTCGTCCCGCTGCTGGAGAGCGCGCTGCGGCGCACCGCGCCTAGGCCGGTGACGCTCCTCAGTGCCGCCGTGGCGCTGGTAGGCGTGGCGCTGCTGACCTCCGGCGGCGGCACGTTCCGGCTGGGCGCGGGGGAGTGCATCGCCCTGACCGCTGCGTTGGTGTACGCCTGCGCCATCATCGCCACCGACCGCTTCACCCACCGGGACGACGGCTTCACGCTGGGCATTTTGCAGGTGGGTTTCCTGGGGGCGTATGCCCTTGTCGGCTCACTGCTGTTCGAAGCGCCCCGCCTGCCCCAAACCGGCTCGGAGTGGGGTATCATCCTGGCCCTGGCCATCGTCTGCACCGGCTTCGGCTACACGCTCCAGCCCGTGGCCCAGAGCCACACCACCGCCCAGCGGGCCGGCCTGTTCTGCGCTCTCAGCCCCGCGTTTGCCACCATCTTCGGCGCGGTGCTCCTGCGGGAGAAAATCACACCCCTGGGGCTGGTGGGCATCCTGCTCATCCTCGGCAGTCTGCTGCTGCCCCATTTTATAAAAGGAAAGAAATGCCATGATGAAGTACAAAGCAGTCCTCTTTGATATGGACGGCACGCTGCTGGACACGCTGGCCGACATGGCCGCCGCGGTGAACCACATCCTGTCCGTCCACGGCTATCCCCTCCGCACGGTGGAGGAGGTGCGTGCCTTCGTGGGCAACGGCGCACGGAAGCTGATGGAGCGCGCCCTGCCGCCGGATGTCACCGGCGATGCGTTCGAGGCGCTGCTGGAGGAGTACCGCCAGTGGTACGAGGCCCATGCCTGCGTCAAGACCGCGCCCTATCCCGGCGTCCCCGCCGTGCTGGCGGCGCTGCACCGCGCCGGTGTGCGGTGCGCCGTGGTGTCCAACAAGCCCGACGGCGCGACCCGTGAGCTGGCGGCCCGGTTCTTCCCCGGCCTGCCCGCCTTCGGCCAGCAGGACGGCATCCCCGCCAAGCCCGCGCCGGATATGGTGTACCACGCGCTGGCGGAGCTGGGCGTGGAGGCTTCGGCTGCCGCCTACGTGGGCGACAGCGAGGTGGACGTGGCGCTGGCCCGTAACGCGAAGCTGCCCCTCGTTGCCGTCAGCTGGGGCTTTCGCGGGCGCGAGGCGCTGGAGGAGGCCGGTGCGGTGCTGGTGGTGGACGATGCCGCCACGCTGCTGGAAAACATGCTGTGACCGCGACGTTTTTTGCCGTTGACAAACGGACAAAAGCGGGGTATACTGTCTCCATCAAAAAGGTGTTGACGGAGAAGAAGCTGTTTCCCAACGGCCAAAGAGAGGGACGCCCCGGCTGAAAGCGTCCCGCCTGCGGCGCAGCCTGTACCACTCCCGAGCCGCCTGCGACGAGCAGGACGGGGACTTCCCGTTACAGAAGTCACGAGCGACGGCGCTTGCGCCGTAAGCAGGGTGGAACCGTGGAGTAAAGTATTTTACCTCACCCCTGATACCATTCAGGGGTGAGGCTTTGTTTTTGTCCCGCCCCGATCACAAGGAGGAACATATCATGAGCGAAGAAAACATCTACACGTTTGAAAACGAGCAGTACCGCAAGACGTACTGGCACACCTGCTCCCACATCCTGGCCCAGGCCGTGAAGCGCCTGTGGCCGGAGGTGAAGCTGGCCATCGGCCCTTCCATCGACAACGGCTTCTATTACGACCTGGACGCGCCCTTCGCCTTCACGCCGGAGAACCTGACGGAGATCGAGGCGGAGATGCGGAAGATCTGCAAGGAGAAGCTGAAGC
>CAMDUN010000051.1:0-7585 GCA_945878665.1 uncultured Clostridia bacterium
CTTCAGGTCTGCCGGAGCCTGCAAACAATTTTGCGCATAAATCTTGACGGCACCTACCATCCCCGTCAAATCTGCAAATCTGATTTTTGCACATTGGTGTTTTTCTCGCTTTTCGCTACCATATACGCGAAAGGAGGCGAAAGCCATGAAGAAAATCATCATCTTACCTCAGCAATCGTTATCTGCGTACGGATAACTACAGTATCGCCTCAGCGGTGCTGCCCATCCTGGCGGAGATCTCCGATGTGCGCATCGAGAACTGCCAGATCACCGACTCCCGCATGTATATCAAGGCGGTCAATCCCCGTTTACAGGAGGATGTGACGCCGGGTGACACAGTGCAGGCCGGCGTGGTCATCAGCAACAGCGAGGTGGGCTTAGGCTCTGTCAACATCCAGCTTCTGATCTGCCGATTGGTATGCAGCAACGGCATGGTGGTCAACGACGCCGCCACAAAGCGCAACCATATTGGTCGGGCAACGGATGCGGAGGAGAACTTCCAGCTCTACCACCGTGCACATGGTGCGGAGTATTCTCAAGTGTGCCTATTAGATCATTCGCAAGCTGTTTTTCGATTCGGATAATGATCGCGCTTTTCACGACCACACAGGTCGAAGGAAGGAGAAAGAAAATGAATAAGAAGAAGGTCATTCTTACCGGCCAGTTGGCTGCGCCGCTCTGTGAGGGCTGCCGTGCATGGATACGCCATTCCAGCGGTATGATCTGCACCTCGCGGGTCGTCCGTATCCAGTCGTTCTCTGACCGAAAGGCCGTTTTTGAAACCATGAACTCCATGTATCATGTGTTCTTGGAAACGTCCCCTTTTGCGATGGAGCTGCCGGAAGCGATGTGCGCATAGTATGACGAATGGTATAGGGGGGCGGCAAAAAATGCCGCCCTCCTATACCCCCATCTCCCAGTATAATGGGTATAATGGGATCGAAGGAAGCTAACATACCGATTTATGCGACAGTAAAGCCCAGTGTAAATCTATGCACCTTCCCCCGATACCAAACGTGTTAATCGAAGCAGCACAATAAGAATAAATGCGGAGAAGCACCGCTGAATTGTTTGACGACAGTTCAGCGGTGCTTTTGTTTTTGTAGGAAGACTTTTAATTAATGTGCACTGAATAATAGAAAAAGCCTTATATTTCAATCCATAGAGGCCAATCCGTGGTATAATTGGAGCAAGAGAACTGGCAAAAATCCAGCAAAAACCTTGTACCTGGAGGGCAACTATGTATCGTTACAGCAATGGCCAGATCAGCTTGGCGGATTTCAAACAGCCGGTGGGCATGAATCTGAAGGAAGGCAACCGTTGGGTAAAAAAAGCCCAGACGATCCCCTGGCCGGAGATTGAGAAGCGCTACGCCGCCCTATTCACCAACCGGAAAGGCAATGTGGCCAAGCCGCTGCGTCTGGCCTTGGGGGCCTGCATCATTCAGGCGGAGTATGGTTTCTCAGATGAAGAAACTGCCCTTATGATCCAAGAGAACCCGTATCTGCAGTACTTCTGCGGGTATCCTGGCTATGATGACGAAAAGCAGCCCTTTGACCCATCTTTGATGGTGTATTTCCGCAAGCGCCTGACGCCGGAAGTGCTGGGTGAGATCAATGAGATGATCGTACGGGACGCAAAGGATCGTCAGGTCAAAGAAGCCGAATGAACGGATGACGATGATGATTCTGACGGCCAGCCGGGAACCGGCAGAAACAGCGGCACTATGATCGTGGATGCCACCTGCGCGCCGTCCAATATCCGTTATCCTCAGGATGTTTCCCTGCTCAACGAGGCCAGGGAGAACGCCGAAACGCTTTTGGATGTTCTTCACGATCCCTCGGACGGAAAGAAGCCTCGAACCTACCGCAAACGCGCCCGGAAAGATTACCTGAAATACACAAGATGCCGTAAACACACCGCGAAAATGACCCGCAAAACCATTGGGAAGCAGCTGACTTACCTCCGGCGCGACCTGGATGCCATCGATGGAAAACTGTCCCTCGGAAAAAACCTGTCCCCTCGCCAGGCGGAGCGTTTGGACACGATCCGCACCGTCTATGAGCAGCAGAAGTACATGTACGATAACCGTACCCACAGCGTACCTGACCGGATCGTCAGCGTGAGCCAGCCCTTTGTTCGGCCCATTGTGCGGGGAAAAGCGGGAAAGCCGGTGGAGTTTGGCGCGAAGCTGGACATCAGTGTCGTTGACGGATGGACGCGGTTGGAGTGCTGTTCTTTTGACGCCTACAATGAGGCGGGAAATCTGCGGGAAATGGCAGAGCGGTTCCGAGCGCGAGAGGGGCATTACCCCAGCCGGATCCTGGCGGACAAAATCTACCGAAACTGGGAGAATCTCAGCTATTGCAAGGCGCATGGGATCCGTCTTTCCGGCCCAGCTCTGGGGCGGCCTAAGAAGGGTGAAACCAGAGACAAGGCTCAGGACTATCGGGATGAGTGCGAGCGCGTGGAAGTGGAGCGCAGATTCAGTCTGGCGAAGCGTAAATGTGGCATGGGGCTGGTCACTGCAAAGCTGCGGGAGACTGCGGCCCATGTGATCGCCATGTCCGTTCTGGTGCTGAATCTCCGCAAGATTCAGTGCGCCCTTTTGAGAATGCTCGCATATCTTCTGGAGATTCTCGCTCAGAACAAAAATTGGGCACTTGTTCAGTGGACATTAGTTAGACCGCTTGAGACTGGTGTCGTAGGTTACAAAAGTTACATTTTGCTGTTCGGCTATTCATCTATCTTTCGTGTGCAGATGAAATTCTACTGTTTTTGAGCATTAAACGTGCTTTGAGCTTGTAGAAAGGCTCAAAAAACCAGCCCCTCAGCAGGGGGAAAATATAGATTATTTTATCATGCCGATCATTCTGGGGAGACAGTAGAAAAATTTCCATTGATATTGACATGATGTGCGTTACAGAGTAAAGTATTCATCAAGACTGATTCGCAATAAAGAATATCATGGTCGTTCCGTGATCGAGGTTGTTATGATAAAAGGAAATGTAAAAATAGATCACAAAAAGCTCATCAGCATCCTGCAAAGCTGCCTTGCGCTGATTTTGGTGATCCTTGTCGCTCTGATGATGGTCGAGATCGGCAACCTGAAGGGCACGGCCCGCGTCATCAATTATGCCGGGCTGGTGCGCGGAGCCACGCAGCGGGCGGTAAAGCTGGAGATCACAGGCACCCGAAACGATGAGCTGATCGCGTATTTAGACGATATTTTAAGCGATCTGACATCCGGGGATGGGCACTACGAATTGGTAAAGCTCAAGGACGCGGCCTATCAGGAAAGGCTGGACATCCAGCGTGCCTACTGGGAGCGGCTCAAGGCGGAGGTCGCGGCGGCCAGACAGCGTGGATATGAGAACACCCAAATCGTTGCCATGAGCGAGACCTATTTTGAAATGGCGGACGAAACGGTGTCTGCCGCGGAACACTATTCAGAAAAGATCGCCATGAAGATCCGCACTATTGAGATTCTCTCGGCACTGGATATGCTGTGCCTGGTGATCCTGGTCATGCTCCAGACCGCCATGGCACTGAAAATGGCCCGGAAAAACCGACTGCTGGAGCAGAGGGCATACATCGATATCCATACCGGCCTGCCCAACAAAGGCTCCTGCGAGGAGCTTCTCAACAACAGGGAAATTCTCCGGGAGCCTACGGCCTGCGTCATGTTTGACCTGAACAATCTGAAAACCGTCAACGATACGATGGGTCATTCGGCGGGTGACCAACTGATCCTGAGCTTTGCCCGGCTTTTACGCCGGGTGATCCCGGAAAAGCATTTTGTGGGCAGATACGGCGGCGACGAATTTTTGGCGGTCATTTACCATACGGACCGGCAGGAGGTGGAGGGCATACTGGACAGTCTGCGCAGGGAAGCCGATGCTGCAAACCGTGACGGCAATCAGCTTCCTCTCAGCTACGCCTACGGTTGGGCGATCTCCGCCGATTATGAAGGCTGCGTCATGCAAACGCTGCTGGACAAGGCCGACTATTGCATGTACGAAAATAAGCGAGCCTACTACGCCACCCACGACCGGAGAGTGCCCAGGTCATAAGGCTCTTTTCAAACGAAAAACAGCAAGAACGAATTCGTTGCCACTATTGCGAAAAAAGCCTGACCTGACGAAGAAAGGACAGGGAGGCGGCACTGAACGTCCACGTCGCAGTTGTGATGGAGGCACTGAAGGCTGGTGGCAGGGTGCAGTTCATCAGCTTCGTTAGCTTTGAGGTGAAGGGGTGCGCTGCCCGATCTGCCGGTTCGATGGTTTGCTGTACAGGAAACTCACCAGCAGGTACTTTACGATGAACGCTGGGGCGAGGGGCGGACGACTATCTTCTTTGCTGCACAACTGCACCATTTTCTCATACACGGACGATAGATCCAGCACTGCCTCACATTTCCGGAGGATGGTCTCCTGCTGCATTAGATACTCGATTAATCCGCCAAGCTGATCTGGCCATTGCTGTAACGATACATAGTTGCCCTCCAGGTACAAGGTTTTTGCTGGATTTTTGCCAGTTCTCTTGCTCCAATTATATCACAGATTGGCCTCTATGGATTGAAATATAAGGCTTTTTCTTTTGTTCAGTGCATATTAAGTTAAGATGTGCAGTAGATGCTCCATTTTGCTGTCCCATTCTCTGCTGGAATCAGCGCACTCTTTCAGTTCAGTTTCGATTTCAGCATTTATCGGCAGATTTTTCTTATAGCGGATGGTATGCTCAAGGCTTGCCCAGAAGTCCATAGCGATTGTACGGAGTTGTATCTCCACCGGCACATGGATCTCTTTTTCCGCAAAGAATACCGGCAGCCGGATCGTCAGGTGCAGACTGCGATAGCCATTTGGCTTAGGGTGTGAAATATAATCTTTCTCTGTGATGATTTCAATGTCGGACTGATCTTTTAAGCACTTTGCCAAAAAGAACACATCCTCCTCGAAAGAGCAGATCACACGCACACCGGCAATATCCATGATATTTGCCTGCATGGTCGGAAAATCCAGAGAAAGTCCGCGCTTCTGCATCTTGTTCATAATGCTGGACGGCGACTTCAAGCGGCTTTTCATACTTTCTATCGGATTGCGATCATGCTGCAATGAAAACTCTTCGTTCAGAATTTCCAACCGGCTTTCAAGTGCTTTCAGTGCGCAGCGGTATTGCAGCATGACTTCCTGATACCTGCGATTTTCACTTAAAAGGCGCTGGCATTGCAGATCATCCAAGCCTTTATCTGCCGCAACCGTCAAACCAAATAAATTTTCACTCATAGCTTCTCCATTCCGCAGGGATAGGCGCTCCGCGCTGTCTGCTGCTCTTTTGTTACGACCTGATAAAAACTGTATCCGCCGGAGAGATGGGAACAAGTGAAACCGTACTGCGTCAAAAGCCGGCAGGCCAGATAACTGCGAAGCCCTGTCTGGCAATTCACATAAACAGGCTTACCCCGGTCTAACTCGTCCAAATGCTCCCGCAGATCGTCCAAGGGAATGTTCCGAAAGCCGTCCAGATGACCCCGCTGATACTCCCACGCCGTGCGGATGTCCAGCAGCGTCGCACTGCCATCGCAGGGCAAGTCCTCAACATCATTCCAATGGAACTGCCGCACTTTCCCGCTCTCCAAATCCTCGATCATAAAACCGGCCATATTGACCGGGTCTTTGGCAGAGGAATAGGGCGGCGCATAGGAAAGGTCAAGCTCCGTCAGTTCCAAAGCTGTCATTTTTGCGCGAATGGCCGTTGCCAGTACATCAATGCGCTTGTCCACACCGTCGCCGCCAACGATCTGCGCACCGAGCAGCCGCAGGCTTTCTTTTTCATACAGTACCTTCATTGCCATAGACTGTGCGCCAGGATAATAGGCAGCGTGGGATGCCGGGAAAAGCACGACTTTGTCGTAAGTGATCCCTGCTGCCTGCGCTGCCTTTTCATTGATCCCCGTGGAGGCCGCTGTCAAACCAAACAGCTTCAGAACAGACGAACCCTGAGAGCCGGTAAAGCGGCTGCTTCCGCCGCAAATATTATCAGCGGCAATGCGTCCCTGCTTGTTGGCAGGCCCTGCCAGTGAGATCAACGCTTTCTGCCCGGTCACGAAATGGGTGACCTCTACGGCATCGCCCACAGCGTAGATGTCCGGCGCGGAGGTTTCCATCCGCTCGTTGACAGCGATGCTGCCACGAATACCAAGCCTGAGTCCGGCTTCTTTTGCCAAATGCGTATCCGGGGTAACACCGATGGCCAGCAGCACCATATCCGAATGCAGCGGCTCACTACCCTCCAACAGGGTCAGCACGGAATCTCCGTTCTGTTGAAATCCGGTGACGGTTTCACCCAACCGCAGAGCCACGCCGTGTCTGCGCATTTCCGCATGGACAAAGCTCGCCATATCCGCATCCAGCGGCGCTAATAGCTGCTTGGGGCGCTGAACGATGGTGACGGAAACGCCCATCTCCACAAGGTTTTCCGCCATTTCCAGACCGATAAAGCCGCCGCCAGCCAAAACAGCGGTTTTCGGCTTCTGATCCTCTACAAAGTGCCTAATGCGGAGGGTATCCTCCACGGTGCGCAGCGTGAAAACACGCTCACTGCTGACGCCGGAAAGCGCAGGAACCGTCGGCTTTGCGCCGGGGGCAAGAAGCAGTTTGTCATAGGTTTCCGTGTAGACCTTCCCGCTGTCCAGTGCATGGACGGTGACGGTTTTCTCTGCGGGATTGATCGCAGTTACTTCCTGCCGTACTCGTACATCAATGCGAAAGCGATCCCAAAAGCTCTCCGGAGTTTGCAGCGTCAGTTCTTCCTGCTCTTTGATCACACCGCCCACATAATACGGCAGGCCGCAGTTGGCATAGGACACATAGCCGCTGCGCTCGATCATGATGATCTGCGCGTGTTCATCCAAACGGCGGATGCGGGCGGCGGCAGAAGCACCGCCCGCCACACCGCCTACGATCACAACTTTCATCTTGCGCCCTCCACCATGGCGGCGATCTCCGACTTAGGCCGATAGCCCACCGATTTGGCCACGGCCTTGCCGTCCTTGAATACCACCAGCATCGGGATGCTGGATACCTGAAAACGCATTGCCAGCTCCATTTGCTCGTCCACATTGACCTTGCCCACCTTGAGCGTACCGCTTTTTTCTTCGGCAAGCTCATGCAGTATGGGAGAGAGCATTTTGCACGGTCCGCACCAGTCCGCGTAGAAATCCAGCAAAACGGGTTTGTCGGAACGCAGTACCTCGTTTTCAAAATTCGCAGCAGTAATTTTCAGTTCAGCCATGAGTAAGGCTCCTTTCTGTTATCTTTGTTTATTCTTTGTTTTTCAGCTTGCAAATACCCTGCGTCATGGTTCCCATCGGGCAAAACGCACACCATGTGCGGGGCTTGTAGAGCACCATAACGATCAGCCCCAGCAGCAGAGAGGTCAGCATGAGGCTATAAAAGCCGAAGCTGAACTGTGCCACCCAATCAGCGACTGTACCGGCTGTATAAGTCCAGCCCCAAGGCACACGGAATGTCCAGAACAGCTTAATGGCCTCCCGCAGGGACGCAGCACCCGCAGCGACCAGATA
>CAMDUN010000052.1:0-7138 GCA_945878665.1 uncultured Clostridia bacterium
AGGCAAACTGCATGGGGATCAGCTCCGTCTCCGCCATCTCGGCGGCGGAGTGCTTTTCTTCGTCCAGCAGCACCCGCAGCATCCGCAGCGCATAGTCCGTTTCCCTTGTGATGAGCATATCCCTGCATCTCCTTTTTGGTTATATATCCATTCTATCAATCTTGATAAATCTTGTCAAGATATTTTTAGAGAATTGTGCTGCCATTCTGTCATATTCCGAAAAAACGCACCGCCTTGCCATGCAAAACATTGGCAGAGACAGCCTCGGCGTGGAGAACCATTACGCACGAGAAAGACCATGCCCGCTGAAAATCAGAGCGGCGGGACAGTTTACTGTCCCGCCGCCCATGGTTCAAGCTTCTGTTAGACTGATAGATTGAAATGGATCGAGTTGCTTCGGCAATTCGTTTCCTTCAGCTGAAGCCGCCTGCTCTTGCACGGCGTCCGCTGTTGGCTTTGCGTGGCTCCGCGCCCCATACCCCGGCCTCAAAACGCTTATTCATTTTGCAAGGCTTGAGAAAACGCTTCACAAAATGTAAGACGACTACTGACAGAAATGCTTATATCGGGCATATTGTCTACAGTAATCGCATAGCGGTTCCGGCTGGATAGGTGCATAAAGGTGCAGATTTTCTGCTTTTTGTCAAGGCGGCTCTGTAGAATGTTCTCACTCATGTTTTCTGTATTCCAAAGGCGAACCGTCACAGTCTCATCTAAGGGAGAGTCGGTTCTAATAATGATTCTCGTTGTATTGGTAAAAAAGCTGTAAGCACCTATATCTTGGGCGGAACAGGAGAAATCTCCCTCAGAGAGATTTACCGTGCTTTCCAGACTGCCAAGAGATATCGGTGAACCCTGCTCTCTCATTATCATGATTGCCTTGCCTACGAAGAAGATAGAGATCATTGCAAACACAAAGAATATTACCGCAAACACCGCAGCCGCCGCTTTGCGTTTCTTAATTCTTTTTGAAAGGGAACGTGCGATTTCCTCGGAGCGCATATCGGCCGTTCCATTTGCGATAGTGGGTAAATCACACTGCAAATGACGATACGTTTCCCTGCATTTTTCACAGGTTTTCATGCTGTGAATTTCAAAAGTCATGTGTATTCTCCGTTGTAAGTAATTCTGCACCCGCAGGGCGTTGGGGGCCTTGCAGCTGCCGCCGGGCAGCGCGGCTGGCGCTCGTTCATCGCATCAGCCGCATCTCATTCTCAAACTGCTCCATAGCCTCCTGCCGGCTGGGGACTTGTGCAAGCGTACAGGAAAACGGCTGGCCGAACAGGGGTTGGGACAGTGTCTCCGCCCAATGCGTCAGCACCTCCGGAGTGAGGGGGCGCTCCTCCCGGAGAAAGATCACCCCGTAATAGGGCGGTACAGACGGGGAAAGCAGCTGTGTCAGCGGGACGCCGCTCCGGACGGAGGCGTTGCAGAAATGCATCTCCTGTGAAAAAAGCGGATAGTACAGCGCCCCGACGAACCAGTCCTGTTCACCGCTTCTGAGCCGCCTTGCCTGCTCCAGAAAGTACGGATGATCCGGGTTATCCGGCTCCACAAACTCACCGTCCCGAATGGTCTGGTGAAGTGCGGAGAGGTTATGGAAATCAAAGTGGAAAAAGGGCGCCTCTCCCGCCTCGTCCTCGGAAAGAGAAAACTCAGCCGCGTCGAAAGGGTCCCAGTCCTTGCCGCAGCGGTAGTACCCCCACCAGTAGTTCCAGTCATAAATATGCAGATATTTTTTTGTTTTGCAGTCCATAGATGTACTCCATTCTGACAATGTGGGCGCAAGAGGAAATCACGGGAAACTCTCCGCCCGGCACCAGCAAAGATTCTTTCCAGGCCCGTCCATTTTGCAAGAGGGACGCTCGAAGGCGGCGCGGTGATCTTCTTATCTGCTCACCGGAATGGAGATCTCGAAAACGGCACCGCTATCCCCGTTGTAGGCGCGGATCGTACCTTTATGCAGGTGAGTGATCTCCTTCGTCAAGGCAAGGCCGATGCCGGATTTGCCGCTTTTCCCCATGTAGAAGCGGTCGAAGATGTGCGGCAGGTCCGCTTCGGCGATGCCGTCCCCGTCGTCCTGTATGCGTATCGTCACCTGCCGCCTGTCTGCGCGGCAGGTCAGGCACAGGTCGCTGCGGGCATACCGCAATCCGTTGGTCAGGATATTCGTGACCGCCCTGCGCATCTGCGTGTCATCGCATTTGACCATGATGGGTTCTTCAGGGAAGTCCGGCGCGATGGTAATGCCGCTGGCAGCGGCTGCCGGTTCCACGGCGCGTATGCTGTCGTAGAGCAGTTCCCGAATATCCGTTTCGGAAAGGGCAAGCTGCTGCCGCCCCATATCGATTTTCGAGATGTCCAAGAGCTCCTCCACCAGCTCCGTCATGCGGTCGCTTTCCTCCAGGATCACCTCCGCCGCGCTGGCCGTGTCCATCACGCCTGCCTGTATGCCCTCGGCATAGCCCTGTATCGCCATAAGCGGCGTTTTCAGCTCGTGGGAGGCATTCTGGAAGAAGGTCTGCTGCCGCTCCGCCTCCTTCTCAATATCACGGCCAAATCGGAACCCCAGCAGACACATGACGGAGGAGATCGCCAGCAGCACCCCAAAGAACGCCCAGTTCAGCGTCACGATATAGCGGGTGATGGGCCCGATATCTATGTACATGATATAGGAATACGGTTTTTCCGAATTACCGTAGTCCTCCTGCACAGGCATGAAGATCAGGTG
The DNA here is from genome assembly GCA_945878665.1 of uncultured Clostridia bacterium. Taxonomy (GTDB): domain Bacteria; phylum Bacillota; class Clostridia; order Oscillospirales; family Oscillospiraceae; genus Vescimonas. The sequence continues at coordinate 2,732 of CAMDUN010000052.1, forward strand.
GTGCTTGTCTGCCTTGAAGTCGTGGCATCGATTGGGTGCAACAGACCGTTCACTGCAATACGCCAGCAGCTTTTTCTCCAGCCGATAGGTGTCCTGGCTCCATGTGTTGGGCTGGTAGCCGTTCTCCAGCTCAAGAAACACAATGCTGGGCGTGAAGAAATGCTCCTCCGCCCCGTCGTCCCAATCGTCATCATACACCTCGCCCTCATAGGTGTAAGGAATGGTGCGATTCTCATACTGCGCCTCGTTGCGCAGCGCCTTTTCCGCCTCGCTTACAAAGTGGGCGGGGATCACAACGTTCACCGCCAGCATGAAAAGGGCAAAGAGCAGCAGTGCCGCACCGAGGATCAGATACACGATCCGCAGCTTAATGTTCTTCATGTGCGCTCCGCCTCCTTTAGCTTATACCCAAAGCCCCATATGGTGCTTACGCTGACAGTGCTGCCCGCTTGCAGCAGCTTTTTCCGAATACGGCGCAGTGTTTCATCGGTCACGCGGGTCTCCACCTCCGAGTCGAAGCCCCATACTGCGTTAAGTAACTCCTCACGGGAATAGGCTTTCTCCGGCTGCTTCAGCATATAGCTAAGCAGGCGCAGCTCGGTCTGGGTCAGCGCAACAGGTGTATTCCCGCAAAGGACGGCATTTTCCGTGGCGGAATAGCGGAGATCTCCATAGCGCAATTCATCTACTGCCGCCGCTGGTTTCCCCCTGTCCATCTCCACCCGGCGCAGCAGGGCTCTCACCTTCATGAGCAGTATGGTGGGGCGAAAGGGCTTGGTGAGGTAATCGTCACTGCCCTGACTGATGCCCATGACGTAGTCCAGCTCGCTGTCCTTGGCCGTAAGCAGGATGATGGGAATATCGGAAACAGAGCGAAGCTCCCGGCACACGGTAAGGCCGTCCGTGCCGGGCATCATAATGTCCAGTATGACCAGTTCCGCAGGCTCCTGACGGAATGCCTCCAGCAGCGCGTCGCCGTTTTCAAAGGAGCGCACGGTATATCCGTCACTTGCCAAAAAGCTATGGAGCAGTTCCCGGATGCTCTTTTCATCGTCCGCCAAATAGATGGAATGTCCCATGGTGACCTCCTAGAAAGCAGCGCCAAATGCTGCGCACAGGCGCAGCATCGGCGTCGTATTTAGTTAATCATATCAGAAAAACTCTTTGCCGTCAAAAGGGGCAGATGCCGCTTTCGCAGCCGGTATTGCCCCAAATGGTGTCGTACAGCTTGCACAGCTGGTTATCAAGCTCTACCAGACGGTTGTAGTCGGCGATCAGCGTGTCCTTTTCCGCGTCGGTCAGGAAGCTCAGGCTGCGGATGAAGGCGGCCTCATCGTAGTTGTCGAAGTCGTAGTCGTCCGGCAGGTTGAAGTAAGCCTCATCTACCTTGTCCCACAGGTCGGCGTTCTTCTCGCAGAGGCGGTCATACTCCTGCTCCAGCGTGTCGATCTCGTCCAGCACCTTGGGATCGGCCTTTTCCAGTGCCTTCTCGTAAAGCGGCATATTGTCGCAGACGGGCAGCTGCCCATACAGCTTTTCCATCTGGGCATCCAGCTCGTTCAGCTCCTTGATGTCATTCAAAAGGGTTTCCTTCTCCGCCTCCGTCAGCGTAGTCATGTTGCGGATGAACGCTGCCTCGTCAAAGTTCTCGAAATCGTAGTCATCAGGCAGGGCATTGCAGGCCTCGTCCACCTTGTCCCACAGTGCTTCATTTCTTTGGAATACAGCATCGCTTTTTTCCTCCAGTGCCTCGATCTGCTCCCAGATGACATCCTCATTTTCGGTAGCGATGAGGGTCTGCGGCTCTGCCTGATTGGGCGCAGCGGCAAATGCTGCAGTCGATGCTCCGATGGCCGTTACCGTCATTGCCAATGCCAGTAAAATGCTCCAAACTGTTTTCTTTTTCATGGTATATTACGCTCCTTCTTTGAAATACTCAGGTCGTGTATCAACCTTGTCTGTATCATATCAGAAGAAGGCTCTGACTTCCCCCGCAAAAGTGCGGGGAAAGTGTCACAAAACTGTCACAAAGTCGGTATGCCGCCACTTTTCAAGGCGGCCTTGACACAGAGGAAGCCCGGTTTGTACAAGACTGCTTGTGGGTGCAAAGAAAATATGCTATAATCTGTCCTGTGTGATTGAATTCAGGAGGGACGCCATGTTTTATACGGATGAGGAAATATCTGTCATCACCGGCTTTCTCAACGGCTATCTTGTGCGTGACCATGCCAGTGCCAAAGTAAGAGAATCGTATAGTCGGAGTATTCCTTATCAAAGCCGTGCTTTAGATAGAAATTCGGCTCATTCACCGACTGTATCACGCGATAATTGATGTTGGTATCTGCAATACTGATCCAGCCCACCAAATCGCCGTTCTGCTGATAAAGCTCTGCAAGCTCCGGCAGAAGCATCTTTTCCTCGGAGTATGGAATCCGCTCCAGCGGTTCCGTTGCGGCATCTGTCTGAGTCGCAGCGTCTACAAGTTCAGCCAGCTCATCATAAAGCGCAGCTTGCTTATTCGACTCCTTGTGGTGGTCGATAACAAAATAGGTGCTTGTGCCGAGGACGGCTACAAGCACCGCAATAAGGATTACACAGATTTTCTTTTTCATTGAGTTTCCTTTCCGAAAAGCAAAATGCCCGCCTGTTTCCAAGCGAGCATTTCACGATTCTGTCGTTTAATATTCAGAGCTTAACAGGAAGTCCGCTATGTGCATCGTCTTGATGCCCTCGTAGTTTCCTCCTGAGAACTCATCCGTTGTGAGAACATATTTGGGGTAGTTGTCGTGGATCTCCAACAAACGCTCATACTCCCGTTTTTCCGTTTTCGGAGAACGAAGCTCCTGTGTGACCTGCACATAGAGCTTTTCATTTTGCCGAACAGCCACAAAGTCGATCTCGCCGCTGCCGGACTTGCCGACATTGACGGTATAGCCTCTGCGGCAAAGCTCCAAGTACACAACATTCTCAAGGCTGGATGCCACGCTGTCAGCGTTATAGCCGAGAACACTGTACCGCAGGGCGGTATCGGCAAGATAGAATTTCTCTTGCGTTTTCAGGATTTCCTTACCCTGCAAGTCAAAACGGGAGCAGCGGTGAAGCAGATATGCCTTTTCCAGCTTCTCCAAGTAGCTGTAAACCGTTTCGTTGTCCAACGCACGGTGCTCCGCTTTCAGATAATCCGAAATGGATTTTGCGGAGAAGGTATTGCCCACATTGTTGAAGGTGTACTTGACCACTCGTTCCAACTGGTCGATCTTTCTCACCTGATTGCGCTTGACAATATCCGAGAAGATCGTGGAGTTGTAAATATCCCGCACGATGGTGTAGACCTCGTCCTGAGAGAACTCCTGCAAATGCGTTGCCGGGAAACCACCCAAGCGCACATAGTTGGCAAGCTCCGCCTTCGGCTCTCCCACCTCGGTATATTGGCTTTTGAACATCAGGTACTCGCCAAAGGACAAGGTGAAGATGCGGAAAGACACATACCGTCCCGTCAGATAGGTCGAGATCTCAGAGGACATCATACGGGAGTTGGAGCCTGTCACATACAGGTCAACATCAAAGTCCGATGCCAGCGAATTGACGACCTTTTCCCAGCCCTTGATTTCCTGAACCTCATCAAGAAACAGATAGGTTTTTCCATCGGGCGAAAGACGCTCCTTGAGCTGTGCGTACATCTGCTTTGCCGTCATATCCTCATATTCCATTGAGTCATAGCGGCAACTGACAATGCGCTCATCCGAAATATTCCGCTGCGTTTTCAATCTCTCCATAATCATTTTCAGGATCGTTGACTTTCCGCAGCGGCGCACTCCCGTGAGGATTTTTACAAATGGTGTATCCACATAAGCCATAATCTTCTCTACATACAAAGGCCTGTAAATCATCGTGACCACCTCCGTTTGTAGATAGTATACCGCAATTCTCATCAAAAGTCAATTCGTTTTGCGATTATAAACCGCAAAACTTCTCGACAATTTATTCAACTGCGGATTGCCTGCTATATGGCGAGGGTTAAGCACCCTCGCCCGGTTTGGTGGCCATCAGCTTATAGAGCTTCGTGTTCTTGGGGAATTTATTGGCAAACGGTACAAGGCTGGAACCGACCTTGATCAGTCCGTGACCGGCATCCACATTGGTGATATACGATCATGGCTTACATGTAGCTTTCGACTCCGAATATCCGCCAGCATCTATATGAGGGCAGAAATTGTAACGGCTTTTGAAAAGAATATTGCTTTTTCCTGTCTAAAGCGGTATAATCGGTATATACCGAAAACAAAGGGGGCGTGTTCATGCCAAGACCGCCACGGTGCCGTCGGATTTGTGGTGCACCACAAGTTGATACCTTCTGCCCCAACGGGTGCGAGAATACCGAGCCGATCCTGCTGACGCTGGACGAAT
>CAMDUN010000053.1:0-5666 GCA_945878665.1 uncultured Clostridia bacterium
GTTAATGGTCGTTTTAGGCGCACCGACGCGATACCGGGGAATACAAAGGGTGAGAATAGTCAATGAACAATGGGAAAAAACGGCAGGGGGCGGGCTTGTCCGCAAAGGGATGCGCGGTGCTGCTCAGTCTGTGCCTGCTGATGACGATGCTTTTGCCGCTGACGGCGGCGGCGGATGATAATACTGATAATAGAAAACTGCAGAACGGCAGCTTTGAAGCAGGGCAGACCTTTACCAACGACTATTCCCAGCCAAATCAGAACGCGGTTCCCTCCTGGAATACCACGGCGTTTGAGGGCAAGATCGAGTTGTTCCGAAAAAATACCAACACCTACATTTCCGGTGTTACTTTGGAGCCCACAGCCGGTACCTACGCCGCCGAGCTGAATGCGGACGAGGAAAGCACGCTGTACCAGAACGTGAAAACCACCCCGTCCAGCGTGTACGAATGGGGTCTGGATCACGGTGGTCGTACCACAATGGATACCATGGCTCTGGTCATCGGCCCCAAGCAGAGCGTGAATCCCTCCAAGCCCAGCAAGGCAGGACGGGATCAGTTCATGCAGATGGTGGACTGGCTGATTGCGCAGGGCAAGACATCCGTGAAAACCAACGCGGGTTTAGGCGAGCAGCTCACCGTTTACAGCAAAAAATTCGCCGCCAACGGCACGTTTGCAGATAACGCGGGCAACAATGCCTTCAGCCTGACCCCCAGTACCATCTATACCGAGGAATGGCACATCTGGATCATGGCGGACGGAAAAGTAACCAGCGGCACAAATCCCTGGGGGCATTACGGCTCCAATGCAGAGGGTACTGCCGGTTCGGATACCGGCTCAGGCAGCAAAAGTGTGGATTTGAGCAAGTATTATCTGTACACCGTCCCGGCGGGTCAGACAGAAACGGTATTCGCCTTTGTGTCGGTGGGATGTAAAGATAATCAGGGAAAGACCTACGGCAACTTTTTGGACAACATCAACTTCCAGCTCTACCATCCCCTGTCCGGCAGCGCCACCACCCACGGCAGCGCCGTGGTCGGCGGCAGTGACGGGACGACTTCGGGCGGGGGCACAGCGAGCAGCGGTCATACGGTTACCGTTGGCAACAAGCTGGCCACCTATGTCACCGATGGCGAGGCGCTGAAAATTCAGGCGATCGTCAAAAAAGCCGATGCCGAAGCGGGCTGTGAGTTCGTCGGTGTGTATTACACCACGCAGGGGGAAAACGGCAACCCAAAAACCGTGTTTTTGCAGTTGGCAGGAAACGAAATTGAAGATACCGGCAGCCTGACAGACGAACAGAAAAAGGGAAAATGGATCAAGTCCACCAATAGCGATGGCGATACCGTTTACACCTATTATCTGGAGAACATCACTTCGCCCACCGACCTGCACTTTGTTTTCATCAAGAACCCCACCATCACCTACGACCCCAACGGCGGCCTACCGTATGTGGTGAAACGAACCTATAACACCAATGAAGCGCCGAACGTGTACAGCTTCAAACCGGCGGTGCTTACAGAAAACACGAGCGGCGTGGACACAATAAGCAGCGCCACACCGAACAAGAAGACGTTTATTTCCCCCTATGTATCCAAAGCGGCGGAAGGCCAAAATGACGGCTGGAAGTTCATGGGCTGGCTGCTGACCGGTGATAAAATAGAAAAGACTGGTGAAAAAGAAACCCATGTAAATGCGGATCAGTTAGGCAAGTTAATACTTCCTGCCGTACATACCATAGCATGTAATTACTCTGTCGATGGAGCGACAGAGGAGGGGGCAGCACAGCATTTTAACATTTATAATGGAAACGTGTCGTTGACGAAAACAATTAATAAAACTGGCAATGAGGTCAAGGGCGTAACCTGGAAAGATAACGGAGAAGAAAGAGCCTACGCCAATGACCACAAGGGCCTGACCATGGTGGCCCAGTGGCGGTGGCGGCAGGCCTTCATCCCCCAGGTGAACAGCGGCACGAACTACACCGATTCCGCCAACGGCGGCACGGTGGAAATTACCAGTGTGACAAATAAATCCGATACCAATTACAACGCCGCCTATAATGCCAACGGCGGCAAATCCTACCACGCCGAAACCGATGAGAAAGTGACCGCCACCGCCACCGCCAAGGACGGCTTTACCTTCGAGGGCTGGTATGACGCCAGCGGCAAGCTGGTCACTACCAACACCACCTACACCTACGTGGAGACCAAGGAGAGCGTCAACACCTACTACGCCCGGTTCTCCGGCAGCGTCACCCAGACCTACATCCGTCAGGTGAAAAACGGCGACACCTGGGAGGACACCACCGACGACAAGATCGGCAAGCTGGGCCGCTATACCTATACCGACGCGGTGGGGATGCCCATCAGCTCCACCGCCACGGCGGGCACCGGCTACAAGTTTGTGGGCTGGTACGATTCCGATGGCAACAAGGTGGCGGATACCATGCTGACCAACAATGGCGCCACCATCAGCTACACCACCACCGGCAACGCCACCTACTACGCCCGGTTTGAGACCACCTATACCGTCAAGTTCGTCGCCCAGACCAAGCAGGCCGACGGCAGCTTTAAAACGGATACGGTGGGCGGCAAGGTGAGCGTGGCCTCGGTCACCAATGTGGACGGCGGGGCTGCCAGCTCCAAGGCTACCGCCAATTCCGGCTACAAATTCCTCGGCTGGTATGACAAGGACGGCAACCAGCTTTCCACCAACGCAACCTACTCCACCACAACCACATCGGCTACCAACGGTGTGACCTACTATGCCCGGTTTGAGATCGAGTACAAGCCCACGGTGGATAGTCATGTTTACCTCTCCTTTATTGCCGAGAGTGAGGGGACGCAGATCCCCTCCGCCTTTGATGGCCGCGACGCGGGCACGGGTAAGAATACGACAGACTATGGCCTGGACAACAAATTTGGCAACACCATCGCCACCGGCTTTCAGTATTCCTTAAACACCATGACCGATGTGAGCACCATCCAGATCACCGTGAACGTCCCCGCCTCCGCCTATGTGAAGGTGGGCGGCACCGGGAAATTCACCGGCAATGGCACCTCCATCCTGACAGACAGCGCCGGCGTTACCTACAACAAGGGCAGCATCCAGCAGATCAGCGGAGCCACTACCCTGACCTATTATTGGGAAGCCTCCGGTCTGCAAGCGAACACCAAATACGGCTTTATCATCGACAACCTCTATGCGCCGGGAGCCACCGCCACCATCACGGTGAACGGCACGGCGGGCATCCAGGTCACCAACGATAACGGCGTGGTCAATACGGCTTCCGGTGATTACCGGGGCAAATCCCGTTATCCCAAATAAGCGGACAGGCAGGAACCGGTATATGGTCTATGAGATTGCAGGGCTGAAAGTGGGGATGGAACCAAAGTTCGGCCGCTTGACAAAACAGTGCGAAGCCTACCGCTCGTGGGGGGAACCGGTTTTGACGGTGACCCCCACCCCCGGGCAGCTCACCCGCCCCTGGATGCGTCACTATACCCCGGAGGACAGGGAGTATATCTGCTGCAGTGCGGCGTTCTGCCAGCAGATCGTGGAGCATGGCCGCTTCTTCCTCCACGCTTCTGCGGTGGTTGTGGAGGGGGAGGCCTATCTGTTTTCCGCACCATCGGGCACGGGCAAATCCACCCACACGGCTCTTTGGCGCAAACTGTTCCCCCAAAGCTATATTCTCAACGACGACAAGCCTGTTATTTGGCCGACGAAAGAGGGCATCACCGCATGGGGAACGCCGTTTTCCGGAAAGTCGGATTTGCAGGTCAACCGGGGGGTTCCCCTCCGGGGCATCTGCTTTTTGAAGCAGGCGGAGGAAAACCGCATTGGCCCCCTCTCGGGGGCCGGGGCGCTGGCAATGCTGCTGAACAATACCTGGCGGCCCGGCAGCAGCCACAGCATGGAGCGCCTGCTGGACATGGTTGAGCAGGTGATGGCGGAAATTCCTCTGTACGAAATGGCGTGTACGCGGGAGCCGCAGGCCGCACGCATGGCGTGTGCGGTGATGAAAGGAACGTAATTTTCATGGATGAAGTATATGAACCGCCCAAAGCTACGATTTACCGGTTTGACGAGAATGACCGGATTCTCACCGCAAGCGGCGGGGAACCGGAACCACCCACTCCGAATTATGCGGCAAATGCGCTAAATGCGCTTTTTGGCGGGACGAATACCACGATAGAATAATCTGCGGGAAGGAACGGCTATGCGTCTGATAGAAGACCATATCTTGAGAAATGTGCACGGGAATGTGGTGCTGGCGCCGGTCTCTGACAGAGAGACAGATTTTCAGGGCATGATCGTGCTGAATCCCTCCGGAGAATTTGTGTGCCGAATGCTCCGGCAGGAAACGGACAGGAATCGCCTTGCCGCAGGCCTTGCAAAGAAATATGGGTTGGAGCCGGAGGCGGTCATGGCGGATCTGGATGCATTTCTGGCAGATCTGGATTCCTGCCGTATGCTGGTATACTGATGCAGCAGGGCAATCTGGAACGCTGCCTGCGGGAGCTGGGCTGCGCCATTATCCCTGTTACCGGCACCAGTATGTGGCCACTTTTGCAGCAGGGCCGCAGCCGGGTGCAGCTCGCAGCCAGAAACAGCAGCCCGCTGAAGGCGGGAGATGTCGTTCTCTACCGGCGGGCGGACGGCACGTTGGTGCTGCACCGTATCGTTTTGGTGGAGGGAGCAGATACCTGTTGGCTGTGCGGCGACCACCAGTGGAAGCATCTGGAACAGGTTCACGACGAACAGATTGTAGCGGTCGCGCAGGCCTTTTTCCGGAATGGACGCCTCGTGGATGAGCATACCGGCTGGTACCGGCTGTACCGGTTCCTGTGGACAAAAAATCTGACGATCCGCAGATGCTGCCTTGCCTTGCTGCGCTGGGTCGGTCTGGAAAAACACAGTTTAGGATAACGCACAGCAGACGGGGAAGGCACTTTGCCTTTCCTCAGCGTGTCAAGTTTCTAGACACGTTCAAAGAAGGGGTTTGTCGCCCTCTGGCACTTCGGAATATCATTCCCTGCGAAAAGCTGACCTCTCCGATATTCATGTTGGTTCGCGCTGTGTCCATTACGCACTGTTTGAGGACGAGTTTTACCTGAAGGCCCGTTGGCGGAAGGCTAAATACCCTGCCGCGTGGACAAGTGGCCGGTACGTTGTAAACGCCTATGTTAGTCGGAACTGCAGAAGCACTTCAGCCAGTTAACGACTTTCTCATAAGGTACATTATCAGAATCCTGTGCAAATACAAGAAAGTGGAAATTGTAGCCGGAGTAGTATGTGCCGACCATGTACATCTTTGTGAAAGTGTCTTGGATGGATGCTCAACTTGTTATTGCAATTTGCGAAGTTTTCTTTTTTCATTCTTGTAAAATCTCCCACATGCAATTTGATTTATTCTACCAATGGTCATGCGGGAGATTATCATTTCAATTCAATTTCAGCTACACAGCAACAACTTCATAGGTTCCAAATCTCTTCAAGAGATGATGGCAGGGGGCAGACAGTGCAAAAAATGTCTGCCCCCTTTTTTGTCGATTTTTGCCGATTCGAGGACCTCCTGTTTTTCACTCGGTGATAAGTGAAACCATAAAGACTAACTATTAAAAGTCAAGCCCCAAAACAAAATTTTCGAGAGAAATTTTA
>CAMDUN010000054.1:0-5567 GCA_945878665.1 uncultured Clostridia bacterium
CTCGGTGAGCACCAGCTCCGCGCCGTAGGCCTTCATGAGCTGGCGGCGCTCCACGGACATGGTCTCAGGCATGACGATGATGATGCGGTAGCCCCGGGCGGCGGCCACGGAGGCCAGGCCGATGCCGGTGTTGCCGGAGGTGGGCTCGATGATGACAGAGCCGGGCTTCAGCAGTCCCTTGGCCTCAGCATCGTCCACCATGGCCTTGGCGATGCGGTCCTTGACGCTGCCGGCGGGGTTGAAGTATTCCAACTTGGCCAGGATCTTGGCCTTCAGGCCGTGGGCCTTTTCGATGTGGGTCAGCTCCAGCAGGGGGGTGTGGCCGATGAGCTGGTCGGCAGAGGTATAGATAGCAGACATGATGTGTTCTCCTTTTTATGATAAGTATAGTGTATGTGGGTTGGGTGAAAAAAGGAGGGTCAACATCGGCCTGTGAGGAAAAGCGGGTGCAGGGCGTTCATTTTGGTCGCCTCGTTTCTGAGATTTTGAACTACCAACTCGGTAGGTTGGTATAGTTATAGCACGGGGAGGCGGAATTGTCAAGAGGGAATTTCAAAAAAACCGCGGGGGTTGCGGGGAGGGGAGGGAAATGGTATAGTGAGGGGGAGAAAAGGGAGGGACGATCATGTACCGTATTTTTGTGGTGGAGGATGACCGCACCATCGCACGGGAGGTCTGCCGCCTGGCGGAGAGCTGGGGCATGGAGGCCAAAAGCGCCGAGGATCTTAGAAACGTGGCGGCGGAGGCGGCGGAATACGGGCCGCATCTGATCATCATGGACATCGGGCTGCCGTTTTTTGACGGGTACTACTGGTGCAGGGAGCTGCGGAAGCAGACGGCTGCGCCCATCCTGTTTTTGTCGTCGGCGGCGGACAATATGAGCGTCATCATGGCGGTGAACATGGGCGGCGACGATTTCGTGGCCAAGCCCTTTGACGGCGGCGTGCTGATGGCCAAGGTGCGGTCGCTGCTGCGGCGGTGCTACGACATGGCATCAGAGCCGGTGCTGGAGTGCCGGGGTGCGCGGCTGCACAGCGGCGATCAGAAGTTGGACTATAACGGGCAGACGGTGGAGCTGACGAAGAACGAGTACCGTATCCTGAGCTGCCTGATGGAGAGCGGCGGACGGGTGGTGAGCCGGGAGAAGCTGATGGAGCGACTGTGGGAGACGGACAGCTTCGTGGACGAGAACACGCTGACGGTGAACGTGAACCGGCTGCGGCGGAAGCTGGCCGCGGCGGGGCTGGAGGACTTTATCGCCACGCGCCACGGCGTGGGGTACATCATTGAGTGAGGACGGACGTATGAGAGGGTATCTGCGGGAGCATGGCTGGGGCATCGCGGCGTTTTTCCTGTTCACGGCGGTGTTCGGCGTGACGTTCGCGCTGTACGGCCTGCCGCTGGAGGCGGTGGCGTACCCGGCGGGGCTGTGCGCCCTGCTGGGCGGGGCGCTGGTGTTGAGCGGTATCCTGCGCCGCCGGCGGCAGCACAAGGAGCTGCTGCGGCTGCGGGAGGCCGGTGCGGCGCTGCTGGACCAGCTGCCGTCCATGCGGACGGCGGAGGGTGAGGACTGCGCTGCCATCATCGCCGCGCTGCGGCGGGAGCTGGCACGGCGGGAGACGGAAAATCAGGAGCGGCGGCGGGAGCTGACGGCGTACTACACCGCGTGGGTGCATCAGATCAAGACCCCTATCGCCGCCATGCAGCTGACGTTACAGGGGCAGGATGACCCCGCGGCCCGGCGGCTGAGAGCGGAGCTGGGCCGGGTGGAGCAGTACGTGGACATGGTGCTGACATACCTGCGGCTGCACGAGGGCGGCAGCGACTATGTGATCCGCTCGTACAGCGTGGACGACATCGTGCGGCCCGCCGTGCGGCGGTTCGCCGGGGAGTTCATCGACCGGCGGATCGCGCTGGAGTACCGGCCCATCGGGCGGACGGTGGTGACGGACGAGAAGTGGCTGCGGTTCGTGGTGGAGCAGGTGTTGAGCAACGCGCTGAAGTACACGCCGGAGGGCGGACGCATCGCCGTTACGTGGCAGGAGGAGGGGCAGGTGCTGTGCATTTCCGACACGGGCATCGGCATCGCGCCGGAGGACCTGCCCCGTGTGTTCGAGATGGGCTACACCGGCACGAATGGCCGCATGGATCGCCACGCCAGCGGCATCGGGCTGTATCTGTGCCGCCGCATCTGTCAGAACCTGGGGCACACCATCACCGCCCGGTCGGCGGTGGGGCAGGGCACGGAGGTGCGTATCGGCCTGAAGCGCCGGGAGGGCGCGCCGGAGTGAAAATGTGACAGATTTGTTCGTTTTGGGGCGGGGAATGTAAGCCAAAGAAATGGCGGCGCGTTCCCCGCTCTGCTACAATAGCACCGTAAACCGAAAAGGAGGTCAATGCCATGAGCATTTTGGAAGTGAGCGGGCTGAGGAAGGTATATACCACCCGCTTCGGCGGCAGCCGGGTAGAGGCGCTGCGGAACGTACAGTTTACGGTGGAGCAGGGCGAGTATGTGGCCATCATGGGTGAGTCCGGCAGCGGCAAGACCACGCTGCTGAACATCCTGGCGGCGCTGGACGAGCCCACAGCGGGCACGGTGCGGCTGGACGGCCACGAGCTGGGGAAGATCCGGGAGAAGGACGCGGCGTCCTTCCGCCGGGACAACCTGGGCTTCGTGTTCCAGGAGTTCAACCTGCTGGACACGTTCACACTGGAGGATAACATCTATCTGCCGCTGGTGCTGGCGGGGATGGACTATGAGGAGATGCGGGAGCGGCTGAAGCCCATCGCCAGGGAGCTGGGCCTGACGGAGCTGCTGAAGAAGTACCCCTATGAGGTGTCCGGCGGACAGAAGCAGCGGGCCGCCGTGGCACGGGCTATCATCACCCAGCCCAAGCTGCTGCTGGCCGACGAGCCCACCGGCGCGCTGGACAGCGGCTCGACCGACGAGCTGCTGCGGCTGTTCGCCGAGATCAACCGGGCGGGGCAGACCATATTGATGGTGACCCACTCCGTGAAGGCCGCCAGCCGGGCGGGGCGGGTGCTGTTCATCAAGGACGGTCAGGTGTTCCACCAGCTCTATCGGGGCGAGGACAGCGACACACGGTTCTATCAGCGTATCTCCGACACGCTGACCATGCTCCAGTCAGGCGGTGAGCAGGAATGAAAACAGGACTGTACGCCCGTCTTGCCTGGACGGGCATGGTGAAAAACAGGCGGCTGTATCTGCCGTACCTGTTGAGCTGCACCGGCATGGTGCTGATGTTTTACATTCTGCTGGGGCTGTCCGGCTCGCCCATGCTGGCGCACATGTCCGGCGGCGGCAGCAGCGCCATAATACTGCGGCTGGGCACGGTGGTCATCGCCGTGTTCTCCCTGCTGTTTCTGTTCTACACCCATTCGTTCCTCATCCGGCGGCGTGAGCGGGAGTTCGGATTGTATAACGTGCTGGGCATGGGCAAGGGCAACATCGCCCGCATATTGCTGTGGGAGACGGCCATCACCTACGGCGTGACCGCCGGGACGGGGCTTATCCTGGGCGTGGTGCTGTATAAGCTGGCGGAGCTGGGGCTGGTGCGGCTGCTGCGGGACACGGTGACGTACACGCTGTCGGTGTCCGTCAGCTCCCTGCTGGTGACGGCGGCGCTGTTCGCGGTCATCCAGGCGCTGATCCTGCTGAACAGCCTGCGGCAGCTGCATACGGTGAATGCCATCGCGTTGCTGCGGAGCGAGAACGTGGGTGAAAGGCCGCCCCGCGCCAAGTGGGTGCTGACGCTGGCGGGCGTGGTGCTGCTGGGCGGCGCGTACTGGCTGGCGGTGTCCATCAAAGAGCCGCTGGCGGCGCTGCTGTGGTTCTTTGCGGCGGTGATCATGGTCATCCTCGCCACGTATCTGCTGTTCATCAGCGGGTCGGTGACGCTGTGCAGGGGCTTGCAGAGCAACAAGAGCTACTACTACGATCCCCGTCACTTCGTGTCGGTGTCCTCCATGGCCTACCGCATGAAGCGCAACGGCGCGGGGCTGGCCTCGGTGTGCATTTTGGCCACCATGGTGCTGGTGATGATCTCCTCCACCACCTGTCTGTACTTCGGGCAGGAGGATGCGGTGAACGCCCGCTATCCCCACGACCTCGCCGTGACGGTGTACGGCGGCGAAAAGCTGCTGGACGAGAAGGAGATGGCAGAGCTGCGGCAGGGCGTGGAGAACACCGTCTTCAACTTCGGCGGCGAGGTCAGCAACGTGGCGGAGTACCGGGAACTCAGTCTCAGCGGACTGCTGGACGGCGGCAACCTGACCGTTGACGCCAGCGGTGCGTCCGCAACGGACAGCACCCACGTCATCCAGATACATTTTGTGCCGCTGGAGGAGTACAACGCCCTCACCGGCCAGAGCCTGACGCTGGAGGACGGCCAGGTGTATGTGGCCACGCTGCGGATGGACTTTGACGCGGACACGCTGTCCATTGACGGCGGCATGACCCGCCACGTGATGAAGCGGGAGATCACCCCGCTGGACGGCGCGGCGGTGGCGGACATCACGCCGTCGTTGACGGTGGTGGTGCGGGACTTTGAGCAGTTCGTGCCGGAGCTGCAGGACTATCTGGAGGGCAAGTACGGCTGGCATCCCGTCGCGTACTGGAACTATGGCTTCGACACCGACCTGCCGGAGAACCAGCAGGCAAACGTCGATGGCGTGACACCCAACCTGAAGGCGGCTTTAGACGAGTATCTCAGCCATGTGAGAAGCGACTGGAACGCAGCCGTCAGCGTGGAGTCCAAGGCGGGCAACCGGGCGGATTTCTACGGCACGTATGGCGGGCTGTTCTTCCTGGGTATCATGCTGAGTATCGTGTTCATCTTCGCGGCGGTGGCCATTCTGTACTACAAGCAGCTATCGGAGGGCTATGAGGATCAGAGCCGGTTCGACATTATGCAGAAGGTGGGCATGACCAAGGGCGACATCCGGCGGAGCATCAACAGTCAGCTGCTGACGGTGTTCTCCCTGCCGCTGCTGATGGCGGGCGTTCACCTGTGCTTCGCGTTTCCGTTCATCCACAAGCTGCTGATGCTGTTCAATCTGGACAACAAGGGGCTGCTGATCGGCACAACGGCGGTGAGCTTCGCGGTGTTCGCGGTGCTGTACGCGCTGGTGTATAAGCTGACGGGCAACGCCTACTATCACATCGTGGCCGACGGCCAGCGGGAATAAAAGAGTATAGGGGCAGGGTAGAACCCCGCCCCTGCGAGCGGCACTCCTCCATACCGCAAGGAAAGGAATGTGTGCAAGGGAAACCTTTGTCGGGTTTCCCTTGCGCGTTCAATCAAAGGCCGCCAACGGCGGCCCTGATTTTTGCGGAGCAAAAATCAGCAGCACCAAAAGAGAGCCACCCAAAGGGTGGCTCTCTTTTGGTGCCTCGTCGGGGATTTACCCTAAAGGGCATAAACTTCGACTCCCCGGAGGCAAGACGGCAAAAAAGGAAGATACCAAAAGGTATCTTCCTTTTTTGGTGCCTCGTCGGGGATTCGAACCCCGGACACCCTGCTTAAAAGGCAGGTGCTCTACCGACT
>CAMDUN010000055.1:0-5403 GCA_945878665.1 uncultured Clostridia bacterium
GACATTTGATCCGATTCGAGGCGGGCTTTGCCCCCTCGAGCTCCCCCTGCGTAAAAGAACCGCTGACCCCATGGAGAGGGTTTATCGACAAGCAGAAAGGGCGGCGCGATGCGCCGCCCTTTATCGTTATTATGTAGTTACCGCTTGTTGGATCTGATCCAAATGCCCTGCTTTTGGGCGTTGGCGATGAGCTCGTCGCGGAACATGGGGTGGGCGATGGAGATGAGCTTCTCGGCGCGCTCCCAGGTGGAGCAGCCCACCAGGTTCACGCCGCCGTACTCGGTGACGATGTAGTAGGCAAGGCTGCGGGGATCGGTGACGATGTCGCCGGGGGAAAGCAGCGGGTTGATGCGGGATTTGACGTTGCCCTGTTTGTCCGTGAAGGAGGATGTGAGACAGATGAACGCCTTGCCGCCGCGGGACAGGGCCGCGCCCTCCAGGAAGTCCAGCTGGCCGCCCGTGCCGCTGATCTGCCGCGTGCCGGAGCTTTCGGCGCAGATCTGACCGTACAGGTCCACGGAGATGCAGTTGTTGATGGAGACAAAGTTGTCCTGCTGGCCCACGTTGGCGGGGTCGTTGCAGTAGCTGATGGGGTAGGTGACGACGCCGGGGTTCTCGCGTATCCAGTCGTACAGGTCGGGAGAGCCGATGGCCAGGCCGAAGATGCTCTTGTAGCGATCCAGCTTTTTGTGGTTGTTGGTGATCTTGCCGGCCTTATACATATCCAGGTAGCTGTCGCAGAGCATCTCGGTGTGGATGCCCAGGTCGCGCAGGTCGCTCTTGGCGATCATCTGACCCACGGCGTTGGGCAGAGAGCCGATGCCCAGCTGGAGGGTCGAGCCGTCGGCCATGTTCTGCACCACGTATTCGGCGATCTTCATCTCCGCCTCGTTGGCGGCGGGAGAGTTGACGCTGGGCAGCGGGCCGTGAGGGCCTTCCACGATCATGTCCACGTCGCTGATGTGGATGCACTCGTCCAGGCCGCCGTAGACCCAGGGCAGGTTCTCGTTGACCTCCAGGATGACGATGTCCGCCTTGTCCAGGGTGGAGCGGGCGGAGGCCGTTGCGCCGGCAAAGTTGAAATAGCCGTGCTCGTTCATGGGGGTCACGGCCATCATGGCCACGTTGACGGTGAGGAACTGGCTGTAATACCAGCCCAGGTTGCGGAACACCATGGGGTTGAAATTGCACAGGCCGCGGTCGCAGAGCTTGCGCTCGTAGCCGGACATATGCCAGCTGTTGTAGACGAAGTGCTTGCGCTCCGGGTCGCACTCCACCATCTGGATGGGCTCGAAGATCAGGTAACCGCGGATCTTGACCTCGCGCAGCTCGTCCTTGCGCTTGGCGATGGCAGCGTCCATCAGGGCCGGGAAGCCCGTGCCCATGGCGATGTCGATCCAGTCACCGCTCTTTACCACCCGGGCCGCTTCGTCGGGGGTCGTCAGCTTGCGGTTGTATTCTGCTGTGTAATCAAACGGTCTTGCCATACTGCTCTTCCTTTCCGCTCTGTTTTCGCCTCTACTTTGTTAATTTTATCACCCTCTCTCCTGCATGTCAAGAAATTAACGGTTTTTTCTCGCCGCAATAAAAAATAATTTGCATTTTGGGGAAATAAGACGGCCACTCGGTAGGTAGACGGTTGCAGGGGCGGACGGCCTCACGCCGCTGCGGTATGCACCTATATAACGGGGCACAGATCCTTGGCTCTCCCTTTGGGAGAGCTGTCACCGCAGGTGACTGAGAGGGCCTCGCAGCCTTTTTGAATAATAAGACCAAATGGTCATTGTTTGCCCTCTCCGTCCTCGCTGCG
Organism: uncultured Clostridia bacterium; assembly: GCA_945878665.1. Taxonomy (GTDB): domain Bacteria; phylum Bacillota; class Clostridia; order Oscillospirales; family Oscillospiraceae; genus Vescimonas. The sequence goes on from CAMDUN010000055.1 coordinate 1,811, forward strand.
CTCGGCCACCTCTCCCAGAGGGAGAGGCAAGGGACGCTCACACGGCACATTAGAACGTGTGTAGGGGCGGGGCTCTGCCCCGCCCCTGAATGACAATCCCTCCGTCAGCGCGGAGCGCTGACACCTCAGCTACGCTTCGCCGCACAACCCAGTGTGAGCACTGGGCCGCCTCACAGAGGGAGGCGAGGCCGCGCCTGCGGGCGCGGGGAACGGATTCCCACGCCAGTGACATCGGTCACTGGCGTGGGAATGACATGGCAAGAAGCCGGTGCAAACAATCCCTCCGTCAGTGCGGAGAAAGGAGGGCCGCCCGGTGGGCGGCCCTCCGTAAATATTATGGGATGTTTTTCGAGAAAGTTTATTGTCAGGAAACAGACTTACTTCTCGGCGCGGCGCTTGTAGGACTCGTACTTCTCCTTGGCGGCTTCCTCGGCCTCGGCGAACAGCACCTTGGCGTTCTCCGGGAAGCTCAGCTCCAGGGAAGCGTAGCGCACCTCGCCCTTCATGAAGTCATACAGCGGCATGGTGGGCTCTTTGCTGTCCAGCGTAAAGACCTTGGTCTCGGGGCTGTAACGGTACAGATTCCAGTAGCCGGAGTTGACGGCGTCCTTCATCTCCTGCTGGACGTTGTTCATGCCCTTCTTGATGCCGTGGTTGATGCAGGGTGCGTAGCAGATGACGATGGACGGGCCTTTGTGGGCCTCGGCTTCCTTGATGGCCTTGATGAGCTGGTTGGGGTTCGCGCCCATGGAGCACTGGGCCACATAGACGTTGTCGTAGGTCATCATCAGCATACCCAGGTCCTTCTTCTTGGTCTTCTTACCGCTGGCCTGGAACTGGGCCACCGCACCCACGGGCGTGGCCTTGGAGGACTGGCCGCCGGTGTTGGAGTAGACCTCGGTGTCCACCAGCAGGACGTTCACGTCCTCGCCCATGGCGAACACGTGATCCAGACCGCCGTAGCCGATGTCGTAGGCCCAGCCATCGCCGCCGTACATCCACATGGTCTTCTTGGACATATCCTTTTTGCGCTTGAGGATCTCGTCCGCCAGCTTCTGCTCCTCGGCGGTGAACTTGGTGCTCTCCAGCAGCTTCACCAGCTCGGCGGTGGCAGGGGTGGAAGCATCCAGGTCGTCATAGGTCTCCAGCCACTTGGCGATGGCGGCCTTGACAGCCTCGTCCTTCGTCAGGGCATCCAGTTCCTTGACGTAGCCGGTGACGCAGTCGCGGAGCTGCTTGACGGCCAGGCACATACCGTAGGAGAACTCGGCGTTGTTTTCAAACAGGGAGTTGGACCAGGCAACGCCCTTGCCCTCGGCATTCTTGCAGTACGGAACGCAGGGCATGGCCGCGCCCCAGGCCTGGGTACAGCCGGTGGCGTTAGCCAGGTACATCTTGTCGCCGAACATCTGGGTCAGCAGCTTGATATAGGGCGTTTCGCCGCAGCCGGCGCAAGCGCCGTTGAACTCCACAAGGGGCTGCTTGAACTGGCTGCCCTTCAGGGTGAATTTGTCCACGCGGGAGGTCTTTTCCTTCACGGTGGTCAGGAAGTTCCAGTCGGTCTGATCCAGGGACACCTCGTGGGCGGCCACCATCTTCAGGGCCTTGCCGCTCTTGGGGCAGGAGGCCACGCAGCTGCCGCAGGAGGTGCAGTCCAGCGTGGACACGCCCATGGTGTACTTCAGGCCGGACAGGCCAGGGCCTTTGGCGTCCACCAGCGTCATATCCGCGGGAGCGGCCTTGACCTCATTCTCGTCCAGCAGGAACGGGCGGATGACGGCGTGGGGGCAGACGAAGGAGCACATATTGCACTGGAGGCACTCGGCGGCATCCCAAACCGGCAGATGGGTGGCGATGCCGCGCTTTTCGTAACGGGACGTGCCCAGGGGCATCGTGCCGTCCTCCATGCCCTTGAAGGCGGAGACGGGCAGGTCGTCGCCCTTCTGCGCGTTGATGGGGACAAGGATGTTCTTGATGACGTAGGGCAGGTTCTCGTCGGCGGGCTTCAGCGCCTTGCCGGTGAGGTTCGTCCACTCGGGCTTCACCTTGACCTCCACCAGGGCGTTGATGCCGGCATCCACGGCGGCGATGTTCATGTTGACGACCTTCTCGCCCTTGAGGCCGTAGGTCTTCTTGACGGCGGCCTTCATGTGCTCCACGGCATCCTCCACGGGGATGACCTTGGCCAGCTTGAAGAAGGCGGCCTGCAGCACCATGTTGGAGCGGTTGCCCAGGCCCAGGGCCTGAGACTCCTTGTTGGCGTCGATGATGTAGAACTTGATGTCGTTGTCGGCGATGTACTTGAGGATCTCGCCGGGGACGTGCTGCTCCAGCTCGCTTTCCGTCCACTCGCAGTTCAGCAGGAAGCTGCCGTGGGGCTTCAGCTCGTGGATGATGTCGTACTTGGTCAGGTACGTCTGGTTGTGGCAGGCGATGAAGTCGGCATTGGAGACGTAGTAGGTGGAGCTGATGGGCTTCTTGCCGAAGCGCAGGTGGCTCTTGGTGATGCCGAAGGACTTCTTGGTGTCGTACTCGAAGTACGCCTGACAGTACATATCAGTGGTCTCGCCGATGATCTTGATGGAGTTCTTATTGGCACCCACCGTGCCGTCAGAACCGAGACCCCAGAACTTGCAGGAGATCGTGCCCTCCGGCTCGGTGAGCAGAGGCGCGCCCACGGGCAGGGACAGATGGGTCACATCGTCCACGATGCCGATGGTGAAGTGGTTCTTCGGCTCGTCCAGCAGCAGGTTGTCGAACACGGCCTTGAGCTGGGCGGGGGTGGTGTCCTTGGAGCTGAGGCCGTAGCGGCCCGCGTAGATGGCGGGACGGTCGCTCTCGTTGATGTAGGCGGCGCAGATGTCCTCGTACAGAGGCTCGCCGATAGAGCCGATCTCCTTGACGCGGTCGAGAACGGCGACCTTCTTCACCGTCTTGGGCATGGCGGCCATCAGGTGCTTGCGGGAGAAGGGGCGGAACAGGTGTACCTGGAGGAAGCCCACCTTCTCGCCCTTGGCGTTCAGGTAGTTGACGACCTCCTGGGCGCAGCCGCCCACAGAGCCCATGGCCACGATGACGCGCTCGGCATCGGGTGCGCCGTAGTAGTTGAACAGGTGGTACTCGCGGCCCGTCAGCTTGCTGATCTGGGCCATGTAGTCCTCCACGATGTCGGGCAGCTCGGCATAGGCGGTGTTGTTGGACTCGCGGAGCTGGAAGTAGATGTCAGGGTTATCCACCAGGGAGCGCATACGGGGGTCTTCCGGGTTCAGGGCATTGGCGCGGAAGGCGGCCAGGGCGTTGTAGTCCACCAGCTTGGCGTAGTCGTCGTAGTCCAGCACGTCGATCTTCTGGATCTCGTGGCTGGTGCGGAAGCCGTCGAAGAAGTGCAGGAACGGGATGCGGGCCTTGATGGCGCTCAGGTGGGCCACGGCGGCCAGGTCGGCGGCCTGCTGGACGCTGCCGCTGGACAGCATGGCAAAGCCGGTCTGACGGCAGTTCATCACGTCGGAGTGGTCGCCGAAGATGGAGAACGCGTGGGTACCCACGGTGCGGGACGCCACGTGCAGCACGCCGGGCAGACGCTCGCCGGAGAT
>CAMDUN010000056.1:0-4457 GCA_945878665.1 uncultured Clostridia bacterium
CCCTGCTGAAGAAGGAATCCAGAAAGCCCTGAACGGACAGACCCCCGGCACATTGCCGGGGGAGTCTGTAGAAGGGGTTCGCAACGCTTGCGCCGCTGCTTCGATTATCCAATTCGCATACTGCGGCTAAACGCAAGAAGCCCGGCGCTTTCGCGCCGGGCTTTGCCGCGTCCGTCAACTGCGCCGACGAGAGGGGGAGGTCAGCGCTCGGGATTCCATTTGGGAGAGCTGGGATCGCGCTTTGACGTGTCCGCGGCAGCGGAAGGAAAGATGTCAGCAGCGGTCAGGTATTTGTTCAGCGGCTTGTACGCCACGGCGAACACCACCAGCGTGATGGCGATGTTGGGCAGCATATAGGCCAGGTTGTAGAGCAGAGAGTAGAACCAGGGGCTGTGCATGGTCAGGCCGAAGAACGTGTCGGGCATATACGCCGCCCAAATGGTAGCGCCCACCACGTAGTGTACCAGGAAACGGGCGAAGCCTGCGATGAGCGTGCCGGTGAACACGCCGTTCTTGCGCCGCGCCACCAGTCCGGCCAGGCCCAGCACCGTGAAGGCCAGCAGATAGTCGCCGATGATGGATTGCCAGCCGATGGCGAAGCCGCCGTCAAACATAAACTGCAAAGCGCCGAATGCGAAGCCGCCCAGCAGGCCCGCACCCAAGCCCCAGCGCACCGCGTACAGCACCAGGGGCACCATAGACAGCACCACGCTGCCGCCCCAGGGCATCTCCCACAGCTTCAGAAAGCTGAGTACCTGGGCCACAGCCACCAATACAGCGCCCTCGCACAGGGCGCGGAGCTTCATGTGATTGTTCATTTGTGTGTACCTCCAAAAAAGAAATTCCCGCATGGCGAGCCACGCAGGCGTCGCAATGCGGAAATCTGAAAATCGATATGATCGCATTCCTACGCCGGCATTACCCGGATCAGGTTCGAGGGATTGGACGGCGACACGTCTCATCTCAGCCGGCTTGCGCCAGCACCCCTTGGATTGTGGCCACATCATAGCACGGGATCGGGCGGTTGTCAAGAGTTTTCGTCCGCTTCATCCGCCGTGGCCGTCAGCAGCAGGGAGGAGGCGATCGACCCGGCTGCGGACGCGCCGCTGCCGCCGTTCTCCACGAACACCACAAAGGCCAGCGGATGCGCTGCGTCATCGAGGAAACCGGCAAACCAGGCGTGGGGCGACGCATCGCCCACCTCCGCCGTGCCGGACTTGGCGCACAGCTTCAGCTCCCCGAAGTTCTCCTGCCCGTAGGTCACAGCCACGTTGTTGGCCATCATCTCCTTCAGTGTCTCGCAGGTGGCGCGGGAGAAGGTGCGGCTGCCGTGGCTCACGCCATCGCGGTACAGCGTCAGCCCCGCCAGATCGGCCTCTTTGTAAATAAGGTGCGGCAGCACGGGTCTGCCGCCGTTGGCGATAGCGCCCATCAGCGTCATCAGGTTGGCGGGGCACACCAGGTCCTCATGCTGGCCCACGCCGGACCAGCCCAGCAGCCCCTGTTCCTCCGCCGCGGTGAAGCTGCCCTGTGCCGTTTGCAGCCCGGAAACGGAGATGCTGTCCAGCAGCCCCGCCTTTTTCGCGTACCGCTCCAGCGTTTCGCCGCCCAGCTCGACGGACAGCTGGGCGTAGGCGCAGTTGCAGGACTTGGCAAAGGCGTCCCGCAGCGTCATGTCGCCGTGGGCGTAGGGGCAGGTGATGGTGAAGTCGCCCAGCTCATATTGTCCGTCGCAGTGGAACGTCCGGCTCTCCCAGTCCGGCAGCGTTTCGATCACCGCCGCCGTGGTCACCACCTTGAACACCGACCCCGGCGTGAACGTGGCGGACAGCAGCCGGTTGATGTATACGCCGTCATAGCGGCTGTCCCCGTCCTGGATGGTGGGTGGGTCAGCCGGGTCAAAGGTGGGCGTGGACACCATGCACAGCACCTCGCCGGTCTCGTAGTTGTAAAGCCCCACCGCGCCCTTGCGCCCGTCCAGCAGCTCCCACGCCAGCTCGTTCAGCGCGCTGTCGATGGTCAGATACAGGCGGCTGCCGCCGGTGGTCGTGCCGGTCAGCACGTTAAAGCCCACCAAATGGCCGTCAAAGGCCGCCTTGGCGGAGGTGGCGATGTTGTCCCATTTGTCGCCTACGGCGTGGAGTGTGGCCTTGCGTGCCGCCCGCTCCTCTGCGTAGTCCCCGGACGCGCCGTCGTACAGCGTCACGCCGTTTCGATCCAAAATCTGTCCCACGGCCAAGCGCCCGTCCTTGTATACGTGGTCGTTGGCGGAGAACGCGGCCCACTGTCCGCCCTTTGCGGCGTAGAGCACGCAGAACAGGATAACGCCCGCCGCAAAGCCTGCCGCCAGCAGCAACAGCAGCAGCGTCCGCTGCTTTACCTGCTTCATGATCGGTCGTCCTCCTTTCCGAATATCTCGTCCACGTTCAGTCCCTGGATGTCGTCAAAGAACGTGGGGGCGTGCTCCGCCGTCTGCTCCGGCGGAGCGGCTGTCTCCGCGTCCGGCGGCGTGTCCGTGTCCTCGTCCTCCTCGGCGGCCATATCCGCCGCCCTGCTGCTCCACTTGGGCAGACGCAGGGTGAAGCTGGCGTTGCGCCGCGTGTCGGCGGCCTTCAGATAGGCCAGCAAGCCCCAGCACGCCAGCATACTGCTGCCGCCCATGGACACAAAGGGGAACGTTACACCGGTCAGCGGCAGCAGATCCACCGAGCCCAGCACGTTCAGCAGCGTTTGGGTGATGAGCATGGCCGCCGCCGCGCTGGAGGCGATGGTGTAGAACGCGGAGCGGGCATACCCTGCGGCCCGGACGGTGAAGACCACGAGGATCACCGGCACAGCCGCCATGCACAGCGCCAGCAGTAAGCCAAATTCCTCGCCTACCACGCCGAACACCAGGTCGGTGTTGGCCGCGCCCAGGTGCTTCAGCCAGCCCTCCTGCGGCCCTGTGCCGAACAGTCCGCCGGAGGCGATGGCCGACATGGTGCGGCTCTGCTGATAGCCGGTGGTCTGCGTGAACTCCCAGGCGTGATGCCATACGGAGAAGCGGTCGGCGATGTAGGGCTTGAAGTGCAGCACGATGCCCCCGGCGATGCCCGCCGCGGCGGTGAGCATCACCACCGAGGGCAGATCGCCGGTGCGGAGAAAGGCGATGCACAGAAACGCCACAAAGAACACCAGCGCCGTGCCGAAGTCGCTCATCAGCGCCAGACAGCCCACGCAGAACGCGGAGAACAGCGCCGTGAAGATCAGATTGCGCTTGGCGAACAGACGATCCAGCGTGGCCGCGCCCACCAGCACGAACGCCAGCTTCACCAGCTCCGAGGGCTGCACCGTCAGCGGCCCGACGGCGATCCAGTTCTTCGCGCCGAAGATGCGCTGCCCCAGCAGCAGCGTGAACACCAGCAGCCCGCCTGCGGCGATGGCGGCGGGCCACCGCAGGTGTACCGCCAGCGGCAGACTTCGCAGCGCAACGCTGAGCACGAGGAAGATGACAAGGCCCAGCACCACGGCGGCCAATTCCTTATATAATGTGGAGGGCGCATAGGCGGCGGCGATGGCAAAGCCGATGGTGGTCAGCAGGAACGCCAGCGTTTCCAGCTCATAGGCCGTGCGCCGCCACAGCCGGTACACGGCGTACAGAAGCCACATAGCGGCGCACAGCCCGCCGAAGCCCACCAAAATGGGCAGATAATTCTCCGCCGTAAACGCGGGCAGGAACTGGATGAGTGTCAGCGCCTGAAGCCCGGTGAGCAGCCACAGCGTGACCGGCGCGGACACGGCGCGGCCCGCCTTGGCCCGCTGCTCCGCCAGCGCCGCCTCCTCCTGCGCTCCGGCGGGGAAGAAGTACAGCTCCACGCCGCCCACGGCGATCACATCGCCGTTTTGCAGCGGCGATGGCTCGTCCACTCGCTGCCCGTTCAGCAGGATGCCGTTGCGGCTCTGCAGGGGGTATAGCATCCAGCGCCCGCTGTCGTCCCGGCACACCGCCGCGTGATTGCGGGACACGGAGGGGAAGTTGACCCGCACATCGGCGTTTTTAGCCCGTCCGATGACGTTTTCCCAGTGGCACAGTTCGTATCGAGTGCCGTTGGCCAGCGTCATAACGCCCCACTGCTCCTGCGCCTGGGGCTCAAACAGGGAGCGGGCGCACCGCACGATGATCCAAATGGTCAGCACCGCCATGACCATGCGCCCCAGGCTCAGCAGAATGGGGAGCGCCGCGGCCAGCAGGCCGGTTAAAAATGCTTGCATATCATGTCCTCCGGGAGGTAAACTTTTATTCAAGTTGTTTATATAGAAATACTATCACGGATGTCAAGATGATTAAAAGAAAATCCAAGTGGAAAAAAATCGAGAAAAGTGGAAAAAGTAGTTGACAAGATGGGAGGTATGTGGTAGGATTATGACTGTTCCGCGGTTGTGGGACGTGTACCTTGTAAATTAAACAACGAACGAAA
>CAMDUN010000057.1:0-4306 GCA_945878665.1 uncultured Clostridia bacterium
TGCTCCGTCACGGCAAAGTGGTTTTTCTCATACCGGATCAGCCCGTCCCGCTGCATGAGGGACAGCTCGTTGCTCAGCGCGCTGCGCTCCACGTTCAGGTAGTCCGCCAGCTGCTGGCGGTTGTAGGGTATGTCGAATTCGTAGCTGCCGGCGCGCTTGATGCACTCCGAGAAATAGGACAGCAGCCGCTTGCGGATGGACTTGGGCGAGGTGTGCAGCACCCGGCGGGAGAGCTGCAAGTTCTTCCCGGCGGAGAGTGTCAGCAGGTTTCGCAGCAGCCGGAGATGGCGGGGACACACCTTGGCGCAGGGCTCCAGCACCTGCCCGATGTGCAATAGCAGCACCTCCGTGTCCTCGGCGGCGGTGACGTTGACCATCAGCGGCTCACCCGGCACGCAGGCATATGCCTCCGCAAAGATGCCGCCTGCGCCCACGCTGCTGAGGACGCTGTTGTTGCCCCACACGTCCCCCATCTCGATGATGACCCGTCCGGACAGCACCACGCCCAGCTGCTCCGTGGGCGTCCCCTCCGGCAGGATGACCGCGCCCTTTTTATAGCTGCGCTCTGCGGCGCGCAGGCAGCACAGCATTTCCTCGATGTCCGGCACCGTCATGCCGCGAAAAAGCGGGGTGTTCCCCAAATTGATCCGCATATTTTTCTCCTTTTCGTTGGCGTGCCAACAGACTTTCATAAATTATGATAGTAAAATGGAGCCACAAAGTCAAGAAGAACCGCAAGGAGGACAAAAATATGGTACGGAGAATCATTGAGATCGACAGGGACAAGTGCAACGGCTGCGGTGTCTGCGCCGAGGCGTGTCACGAGGGCGCCATCGCCATGGTGGACGGCAAGGCGCAGCTCATGCGGGACGACTACTGCGACGGGTTGGGGGACTGCCTGCCCACCTGTCCCACCGGAGCCATCACCTTCGTGGAGCGGGAGGCCGCCGCCTACGATGAGAAAGCCGTCATGGAGAACAAGCAGCGGAAAATGCGGGAGCAGGGCATGACGCTGCCCTGCGGCTGCCCCGGCAGCCAGTCCCGGAACATTCAGCGCGAGACCGCGCCCGCCGTGGAAACGCCGCAAGCGGAGCAGACAAGCCGTCTGTCCCAGTGGCCGGTGCAGATCAAGCTGGTGCCGGTGAATGCCCCGTATTTTGACGGCGCGCGGCTGCTGATCGCCGCCGACTGCACCGCCTACGCCTACGCCGCTTTCCACGAGCGGTTCATCAAGGGACACATCACGCTGGTGGGCTGTCCCAAGCTGGACAGCGTGGACTATGCCGAAAAGCTGACGGAGATCATCCGGGAAAACGACATCAGGAGCGTCACCGTCGTCCGCATGGAGGTACCCTGCTGCGGCGGGCTGGAGCTGGCGGCGAAAAAGGCACTCCAGCAAAGCGGGAAGTTCATTCCGTGGCAGGTGGTCACCGTCACGGTGGACGGCCGGCTGGTGGAGGAGTAAAACACAGGAGAACACGAAAGGAGAAGTATTATGAAATACGTTTGCACCGTTTGCGGTTGGGAGTACGACGAGAGCGCGGGGTATCCCGAGGGCGGCATCGCGCCGGGAACGCCCTGGAGCGAGGTACCGGAGGACTTTGAATGCCCCCTGTGCGGCGTGGGTAAGGACAGCTTCGAGGAGGCGTGAGCTTTCTGAAGGGCAGGAGCCAAGCGACAAGCGATAAAGCTCGAAAACAGCTGCGCGGCTGCGAGGAGAACGCTCTTCGCAACCGCGCAGCTGTTGGGTTTGGTTCTTTTTCGCAGGGGCTTTCTTCTTGCAGCCCCTGCCTTTTTGCCCCAATCGCTTTTTTCAGTGAATTTAAGATATATTTCCATTAAATCCATATTCTTAACAAGGATTTTAACCCATTCACTTTATTATGGTAATAGAATGCAGCGTGTCTGTCCCACCAGTGCCGCCCTCTTCCGCTGCGGCCGTGGAGACAGTAAAAATAAACAGTCCTTGTGGCAGAAACGCCGCAGAAGAACGACGACAAAGATCAAGGAGGAACGAACATGCACACGAAGAAACTAATGACATTGCTGTTGGCAGCCGTGCTGGTACTCTCTCTGGCCGCCTGCGGCGCAAAGGGCGGCGATCACATAGGCGGCATGGACAACGAGCCGAAGAACGCCGAGGAGGCGGCTGCCATGCACAAGGAGCTGACAGCGCAGGAGGCTGCTATTTTGACAGGGAACACAGCACTTTTGGAAAAGGTCTTTATGGCAGCGGACAAGGGCAAGATCATGATGGAGGACGGTAAAAACTACGGCGACTTCCTGTTGGAAACCATCAACGCCGCCAAGGATCAGTTTTCGGCAGACGAGCTGAAGCTGCTTCAGGGCGAGGCGGAGAAGATTCGCGACATCGGAAACAAGCTGGCCGCACTGGAGGAAAAGTATCCCGATATCGTGCAAAAATCTCTGGACAGCGATATGAATATGCCGACGGACAAGGATATGGACACGATGCCCGACAGCGGCAGTAAGGACAATAAAACCGACGGCGGCAACACAGGCAATAAGACCGATAGCGGCAGTACTGGCAACACCCCCGACAATGGCAGTACGGGCAACATACCTGATAGTGGCAGCACGGGCAACAAGACTGACGACAGCAGCCTGCCGAAGTTCCCTGCCTTTGAGGGCAAGGATCTGGACGGGAATACGGTAAAGAGCAGCGATCTGTTCTCCGGCAACGCCGTCACCGTGGTGAATTTCTGGTTCACCACCTGCGGTCCCTGTGTGGGCGAGTTGGGCGATCTGGATGCGCTGAACAAGGACCTTTCCGGCAAGGGCGGTGCGCTGATCGGCATCAACGCCTTTACGCTGGACGGCAACGAGGCGGCTATCTCTGAAGCCAAGGATGTGCTGACCCAGAGCGGTGCTACCTATCAGAACGTATACTTCGATTCCGGCAGCGAGGCGGGCAAGTTTGTGGAGAGTATCTACGCCTATCCCACCACCTACGTGGTCAACCGCAGTGGCCGCATCGTGGGCGATCCCATTGTGGGGGCTATCACCAGCAAGGCGCAGGCCGATGCACTGCAAGCCCAGATCGACAAGGCACTGGCTGCCGATATGGGCTGATCCAATATCTTCAAAGGGAGGCTATTATGAAGAAAAAGAACTGTAAGCTGACGAGTATTCTGCGCGCCATTGCCCTACCCCTGGTGGGTAGCGCCGGAGGGTGGCTGTACTACCGCTACGTGGGCTGCGCCACCGGCACCTGCGCCATTACGTCCAGCCCGTGGCTCTCCACCGGCTTCGGCTGTGTCCTTGGGTCGCTGCTGTATACCGTCCTGCGGCCCGGCCGCGGCAAGAGACAGGACGGCGACGGGGCGGAGTGACCCTTGCACCCCCTGAAAGGAGGAAACGCCATGTATCGAAGCGTATTGGCCCTTCTTTTCGCCTCGGTACTGCTGCTCAGCGGCTGCGCCGCAGAACGGCAGCGTATACCGCAGGAAAAGGACACGCAGGGAACGGACATGGCCGGACAGTCCTCGGATATGTCCGGCGAGGAAGGTATGTATATGGACACCACGGAAAATGTCATCTATCTGGCAGGCGGCTGCTTCTGGGGCATGGAGCAGCTCATGCAATCCATCCCCGGCGTCATCGACGCCCAAAGCGGCTATGCCAACGGCACCTGCGAGGCGGACGCCACCTACCAGACCGTCTGCAAGGGCGACACCGGCTTTCGGGAGACCGTTCGGGTGGAGTATGACCCTGAGCAGGTGAGCCTGGATGCCCTGCTGCTGGCCTACTTCTATGTGATCGACCCCACGGTGCAGAACCGGCAGGGCAACGACCGGGGCAGCCAGTATCAGACCGGCGTGTACTACACCAACGACAAGGTCAGGGAAACGGTGGAGCGCATCGCGGACATTGAGCGGGGCCGCAGCGAGAAATTCTTTGTGGAGCTCGGCCCGCTGAGGAATTACTATCCCGCCGAGGAATATCACCAAAACTACCTGGAAAAGAACCCCAACGGCTACTGCCACATCCCCCGGGCGGAGATGGAGCTGTTCTCAAGGCTTCGCATCGATCCGGGCGACTACCGGAAGCCTGCGGCGGAGACCATCCGGGACACGCTGACGGCGGAGCAGTACCGCGTCACACAGGAGAGCGGCACGGAGCGCGCCTTTACCGGTGAGCTCTGGGACAAGTTTGAAAAGGGCATCTATGTGGACATCGTCACCGGCGAGCCGCTGTTCTCCTCTACGGATAAGTTTGAAAGCGGCTGCGGCTGGCCTGCCTTTACAAAGCCCATCGAGAGTCCTGCTGTGGTGGAACGGGAGGA
>CAMDUN010000058.1:0-4254 GCA_945878665.1 uncultured Clostridia bacterium
AAGGCCGCCACCTACCTTTGCCGCTTCGCGGCAAAGGCGCGATTTGATAATCGCTCAAACCCAAGGGTGGGTGTTTCCAAAGAGGGAGGGCCGCAGCCCTCCCTCTTTGGTCGTTTCAAGGAGAGGGGATTTTTAAGGGGAGAGGGAAATCGAAATCCCTCTCCCCTTAAATGGCGTTTTTGGTTACTTTTGTCGCTACTGACAAAAGTAACCCGCCGGAGGCAAAACAGAAAATCGAAATCCCTCTCCCCTTAAACCGTTCTTTGGTTACTTTCTTTCGGGAAAGAAAGTAACCCGCCGGAGGCAATAAAGAGAAGAAGAACGAAACGCCAACGGTCGGGGCAGAGCCCCTCCCCTACGCCCGTCTAAAGAAAGCACCTCGCCGGAGACAAAATGCAGAAAATGCTTCCTGCGCGGCCCTTATTCTTCGTGCTCGGTGTGGCGCTGCGTCTGCCCGAAGCGGATCGCCCCGCTGCCGTACTTCTCCCGTATGGCATCCACGGCGCTCTCCAGCTTCTCCTGCCGCTCGCTCCGCTTTGCCGATGCTTGCCCCAGCAGATCCATCTGCCGGTATGCCTGCCCGTCCTCCGTCACGTACAGCGCCGTCACCGTCATGGCCCGGATGGGCGTGGGCGCTTTCCATATCTGCCGCGCCAGCTCCTGGGCCGTCTCCCATATATCCCGCATCAGGTGGGTCGGCTCGTCCAGCCGCGTCTGCCGGCTCACGGTCTTGAAATCCGCACCCTTCAGCGTCACGCTGACGCCCCCTGCGTACAGCCTCTGCCTCCGCAGCCGGGTGGCCACGCTGTCGCACAGCGGCGCAAGCCCCTGCCGTATCTGCTCCCACCGCACCAGGTCGGCGGGAAACGTCGTCCCGTTGCCCACGGACTTCACCGGCTCGCGCTGATGCCCCGGCCTTACGGGGCTGTTGTCCAGCCCGTTGGCATACCGCCACAGCTGCCCGCCCATCTTGCCCAGCAGTTGCTCCGCCATTTCCTCCGGGCACGCCGCCAGCTGCCCGATGGTCTCAATGCCGTACTGTCCCAGCACCCGCTGGGTGCTGCGCCCGGCGAACAGCATATCCCCCACCGGCAGCGGCCACACGATGTCCCGCCACCCCTCCGGCGGGATAACGGTGGTAGCGTCCGGCTTCTTCAGGTCGCTGCCCAGCTTGGCAAACACCTTGTTGAACGACACTCCTACGCTGACCGTCAGCCCCGTCTCCGCCTTCACCGTTGCCCGTATGCGGTCCGCCAGCGCCCCGGCGTCGCCGCCGAACAGATGCAGGCTTCCCGTCACGTCCAGCCAGCTCTCGTCGATGCCGAACGGCTCTACCAAATCGGTGAACCGCCCGTATATCTCATTCACCCGCCGTGAGTATACCTCATACAGCTCGTGGTGGGGCGGCAGCAGCACCAGCACCGGGCACTTCTTCTTCGCCTGCCACACCGTCTCCGCCGTCTGCACGCCCCGTTTTTTCGCCGGCTCGTTCTTGGCCAGTATGATCCCGTGCCGCGACTTGGGGTCGCCGCACACCGCCACCGGCACGTCCCACAAAGCGGGCTTGTCCAGCAGCTCCACCGACGCGAAAAAGCAGTTCAGGTCACAGTGGAAAATGACGCGCTGCCCCATGCCGCGCCTCTCAATAGCCCACGCGCCGGTTCACCAGCCGCAGCGGCTTCTCCCCGCGCCCATAGCGCTCCAGATCCTCGCAGAACAGCGCCGCGTTGCGGTCGCGGGTATAGCCCAAGCTCATCTGCCCGGCGATGTGGGGCGTGATCAGCAGATTCCTCGCCGTCCACGCCGGATCACCGGCGGGCAGCGGCTCCTCCTCGAACACGTCCAGCGCCGCGCCCGCCAGCTTCCCGCCGTTCAGCGCCGCCACCAGCGCATTTTGGTCGATGGCGCTGCCGCGCCCCACATTGACCACATAGGCGCTGTCCTTCATCAGCGCGATGCGCTCTGCGGACAGGATATGCCGCGTCTCCCCGGTGGCGGGCAGCGCCATCACCAGAATGTCCGTGTCCGGCAGCAGCCCGTCCAGCTCCTCGTGGGTGTATATCGCGTCAAACGCCGGGTCTGCGGCCCTTTTCGTCCGCCGCACGCCCCGAATGCACGCGGCTCCCATGGCCTTGGCCCGGCGCGCAAACTCCGTCCCGATGTCCCCCGTGCCCAGCACGGTGATGGTGCTGCCGATGATCGACCGCATGGGCAGCACCTCGCCCCAGCGCTGTGCCGCCGCGTCGGCGCAGTACGTCACCTCGTGCCGCAGCAGCATCAGCGTCACCATGATCAGATGCTCCGCGATGGTCACGCCATACGCGCCGGAGGAATTGGACAGCATCACCTCCGCGCTGGGATACAGGCCCTCGTCCAGATAGGCGTCCACCCCGGCGAAGCTGCCGCAGAACCACTTCAGGTTCACGAAATCCTTCAGCTCCGAGGGCTTGGGCATCCCGTAGATCACCTCGTACTCCCCTCGCTTTTCCGGCGGCACGGTCTGGGGCGCTTCATAGTAATCCACCGCGAAACCGTACCTGGCGGCGGTGTCGTCGATCATTCTCCGATGCTTCGGCTCAGTAAAATTGTCATACACGGCGATTTTTCTCATCTGTTGTATACCTCCCATATTTTTTCCGCGCAGCGCATCCCGTCGGCGGCGGCGGACAGAATGCCTCCGGCATAGCCCGCTCCCTCGCCGCAGGGGTATACGCCCCGTATGTTCGCTTCATAGCGCTCGTCCCGCACCAGCTTCACCGGGGACGACGACCGCGTCTCCACGCCGGTGAGCAGCGCGTCCGGGTCGTCATAGCCCTTCAGCCTCCGTCCCAGCACCGGCAGCGCCAGCGCCAGCGTCTCGCTGACGAAGGGCGGCAGACAGCGATGCAGGTCGGTGTAGACCACGCCGGGACGATAGGTGGGCTTCACCCGTCCCGCCGCCTCCGAGGGCCGCCCGGCCAAAAAGTCCTCCACCCGCTGACACGGCGCGTCATGCCCGCCGGTAAGGGCATAGGCCGCCGCTTCCAGCTGCCGCTGCCACGCCATCCCCGCCAATGGGTGCTCCGACGGGAAGTCCGCCGGTGTCACGTTCACCAGCAGCGCCCCGTTGATGTTCTCTCCATCCCGTGCGTACTCGCTCATGCCGTTGGTCACGGTGCGTCCCGCCTCCGAAGCGGCGGCCACCACCTGCCCGCCGGGACATACGCAGAAGCTGAACGCGCTGCGCCCGTTGTCCAGATGGCAGGACAGCTTATACGTGCTGGGCGGCAGCGCCGGATGGCCCGCCAGCGCCCGGTACTGGGCCGCGTCCATGTCCGATTGCCGGTGCTCGATACGCACCCCCACGGCAAAGGGCTTCTGCTCTATGTGCAGCCCTGCGCGATACAGCATCTCAAAGGTGTCCCGTGCGCTGTGCCCCAGCGCCAGCACCACCTGCCGTGCGGGCAGGTCATAGGTCTGTCCGTTCTGACATACCGTCACCGCCTGCACCGCGCCGTTTTCCGCGGTCATGTCCTCCAAACGCGCCCCGAAGCGGATATCCGCTCCCGCGTCCAGCAGCTCCCGCCGCAGCCCCTGCAAAGCGGTGTGGAGCATATCCGTGCCCACGTGGGGCTTTGCGTCGGTGAGAATGTCCTCCGGCGCGCCGCAGCGCACCAGCGTCTCCATAATAAAGCGGTGGCGCACGTCCCGCGTCCCCGTGTTCAGCTTGCCGTCGGAGAACGCCCCCGCGCCGCCCTCGCCGAACTGCACGTTGCTCTCCGCGTCCAGCGGCCCGCCGCTCCAGAACCGGGCCACGTCCCGCTGCCGCTGCTCCACCGGCTGTCCCCGCTCCAGCAGAATGGGCCGCAGCCCGCACCGGGCCAGCACCAGCGCCGCAAACAGCCCCGCCGGGCCTGCTCCCACCACGATGGGCCGCACCTCCGGCGCGGCCACGGCCTCGGGCAGGGTATATACCTCCGTCTTGTAGACGGATACCCGCTTGTCCCGGCAGCGGCGCAGCACCTGCTCCTCCCGGTCCACCTCCGCCGCCAGCGTGTATACGAATGTCAGTCCCTCCCGTGCGTCAATGGCACGGCGCAGCACCGTGCAGCCCCGTATGTCCTCCGCGGGCACACGCAGTATTTTGGCGCACCGCCGCAGCAGCACCGCCTCCGTCTCATCCGGCAGCCGCCGCACCTGATCGATCCGCAGCAACCCCATCACCTCCTACAATAATAATTACGGTTTAAGGCGCGGCAGCCAGCCGCGTCTTTT
>CAMDUN010000059.1:0-4044 GCA_945878665.1 uncultured Clostridia bacterium
CAGGTGCTGGGTATGTGCTCCACCATGGCCATCACCACGTCGTTCTTCAACGGCCTGGGCATGGGCGTCTCCGTGCTGATCATCCTGACCCTTTCCAACATCTTTATCTCCCTGCTGCGTAAGATCATCCCCAATGAAGTGCGTATCGCCTGCTACATCGTGGTCATCGCCGGCTTCGTTACCTGCGTGGATCTGCTGCTGAAGGCGTTCGTCCCCGCCCTGTCCAACTCCTTGGGCGTGTTCATCCCCCTGATCGTCGTCAACTGCATCATCCTGGGCCGTGCCGAGGGCTTTGCCTCCAAGAACGGCATCGGCGCTTCCGCGGTGGACGGCATCTGCCAGGGCATCGGCTACACGCTGGTGCTGATCGTGATGTGCGTGTTCCGTGAGTTCTTCGGCAGCGGCAAGTTCGGCGGCGGCCTGCTGGGCGGCGGCGCTCTGGGCAGCGCACCCGGCATCACCATCTTCCCCGAGGAGTTCGGCATCAAGGTCCTGACGCTGCCTGTGGGCGGCTTCCTGACCCTGGGCTGCCTCATCGCTGTCATGCAGTGGGCGCTGGCCAAGAGCGAAAAGAAAAAGGAGGCCAAGTAAGCTATGAGTGTGACTACTTTGCTCGCCATCTCTCTTGGCGCTATTCTGACCAATAACTTCATCTTCGCCCAGTTCCTGGGTATCTGCCCCTTCCTGGGCGTGTCCAAGAAGATCGACACCGCCGTGGGCATGGGTGCCGCCGTGACCTTCGTCATGGGCCTGGCCTCCGCCGTCTGCTTCGGCGTCAACAAGATCCTCATCGCCTTCGATTTGGGCTTCATGCAGACGGTGGCCTACATTCTGGTCATCGCCGCGCTGGTGCAGTTCGTGGAAATGTTCCTGAAGAAGAACATCCCCACCCTGTACACCGCGCTGGGTGTGTACCTGCCCCTGATCACCACCAACTGCGCCGTGCTGGGCGTGGCCCTGCTGAACACCCAGAATGAGTACAACTTCATTGAGTCCGTGGTCTACGGTATCACCGGCGGTCTGGGCTTCCTGCTGGCCATCTTCCTGTTCGCCGCGATCCGCGAGCAGCTGGAGGTCTCCAGCGAGAACCCCAAGGCTTTCGATGGCTTTCCCATCGCGCTGGTCACCGCCGGCCTGATCGCTCTGGCGTTCATGGGCTTCAGCGGCCTGAAGGTCTGGTAAGGAGGTAGAGGAATATGACTACTTTGATTTGGGCGATCGTCGTTCTCGGCGCTCTCGCTATCATCTTCGGCCTGATCCTGGCCATCGCCGCCAAGGTCTTTGAGGTGGAGGTCGATCCCCGCCTGCCCGAGATCATGAGCTGCCTGGCCGGCGCGAACTGCGGCGGCTGCGGCTACCCCGGCTGCGGCGGCTGCGCCGAGGCCATCCTGGCCGGTAAAGCCCCCGTCACCGCCTGCGCCCCCGCCGGCCCTGAGAACGCCGCCAAGATCGCGGCCATCATGGGCATGGAAGCGCCCTCCGGCGACAAGATGGTGGCCCACGTGCTGTGCAACGGCGGCTGCAACGCCAAGGATAACTTTGAGTATCGCGGCGTGAAGGACTGCCTGGCCGCCACCAAGGTCTGCGGCGGCGACGCCAAGGCCTGCCGTTACGGCTGCTTCGGCTTCGGCTCTTGTGTCGCGGCCTGTAAGTTCGATGCCATCCACGTGGAGAACGGCGTGGCCGTGGTGGACAAGGAGAAGTGCACCAACTGCGGCGCGTGCCGCGCTGCCTGCCCGCACCACCTGATCGTGGAAGTGCCCTACAAGCAGAAGGTGTTCGTCAACTGTTCCAACAAGGACAAGGGCCCTGCCGTCACCAAGGTCTGCGCCAACAGCTGCATCGCCTGCGGTATGTGCGAGCGCACCTGTAAGTTCGACGCCATCCACGTGGTGGATAACGTGGCCGTCATCGACTACACCAAGTGCAAGAACTGCACCATGTGCGCCAAGGCCTGCCCCCGCAACGCCATCGAGCCCATCCCCACTCCCGAGGAGAAGGAGAAGTTCAAGGCCGCGCAGAAGGCCGCCGCTGAGAAGAAGGCCGCTGCCGCCAAGGCTGCTGCCGAGGCGGAAGCTCCCAAGGCGGAGTAAGCTCCCTGTTACGAAAAAAGCACCCCTCCGGCACTGCCGGAGGGGTGCTTTTTTCGTAAAAACAGGCGCACCGCTTCGGTGCGCCTGTGTGCTGACGGGGTCAGCCGGCCATGATCTCAAACTTCAAAACGCCATCCGCCGCCGTGGCGCGGGACATCAGCTCCTCCAGCTCCTGGGACATATCGTCCGTCTCTACAGAGATGGTCACGCCGGCACAGCCGTTGGTGGGAATGGACTGGTTGATGGTCAGAATATTTGCGCCGGAATTGGCAAAAATAGACAGGTAATTGGACAACACCCCGGGAATATCCTTCAAAAGCGCGTAAAAAGTGATGATGCGGCCCGCGTGCATATTCTGGAAGGGCTGCACCGCGTCCTTGTATTTGTAGAAGGCGCTGCGGCTGATGCCCACCTGCTTGGCGGCCTCGCCCACGGTGGTGGCCTCGCCCACCTGGAGCATCCGCTTGGCCTCCGCCACCCGCAGGAAAACCTCCGGCAGCGCCTCGGCGGTGACTAGATAATACTTTTGCTTTTCCATAGTGTTCCTCCGTGTGTCCGTGCGATGCGAACAAGTGTATGTGAGAATGATACCACAGGTGGGTTTTGGACGCAAGAAAAACTTGTAAAAAACTTTAATAAATGTGAGATGTTTTGAAGAAACTTCCGGGAAAACTTGTATAAGACCTTGAAACGGCGCGGCGTATGAAAGGAGGGGGCGGCGTGAGGCACGGGGAAAAGCTGACGGCGCTGCTGTGGTACGGGGCGGTGGCGGCGCTGGTGTGGGCCGGGGTGCGGTACGCGCTGGTGTGGCTGCTGCCGTTTCTGCTGGCGCTGGGGCTGGCCATGCTCCTTGAGCCGCTGATGGAGCGGGCGCGGCGCGGCCTGCGGCTGAAGCGGGGGTTCACGGCGGCGGTGGTGACGCTGGTGCTGGTGGGCGGGGTGCTGGCGGCACTGGCGGCGGTGCTGGTGCGGTCCGTGGAGCAGGCGCTGGCGCTGCTGGCCGCGCTGCCGGAGCAGCTGGCGGGGCTGCCGGAGGCGCTGGGGCGGGTGCAGGATCGGATCGGCGCGTTCTGCGCCGCCTGCCCGGAGGGGCTGCGGCGGTGGATGGAGGAGGCGCTGGCGGATGTGCCGCGGTTGGCCTCGTCGCTGACGGGGCAGGTATCCTCCGCGGCGCTGCGGGGGCTGTCGGCGTTGATGGGGGCGCTGCCGGGGCTGTTTTTGGCCTGCGGCACGACGGTGCTGGCGGTGTTCTTCACCCTGAGCGCCTATCCGCAGGTGATGGCATTCCTGCGGCGGCAGCTGCCGGAGCGGTGGCGGGGTCGGGCAGGGGGCGTGAAGGCCAACGTGCTGGACACGCTGGGCAAGTGGCTGCGGGCGGAGTGTATTCTGCTGCTGGTGACATTTTTTCAGCTGCTGGCGGGGTTTCTGCTGCTGCGGCAGGAGTACGCGCTGCTGCTGGCGGTGGTCATCGCCCTGATCGACGCGCTGCCGGTGTTCGGCACGGGGACGGTGCTGCTGCCCTGGGCGGCGGTGCTGTGCGTGGCGGGGAACGTGCCCAGGGGCATCGCGCTGGCGGCGCTGTACGCCGTCATCGCCGTGGTACGCAGCGTGCTTGAGCCGAAAATCGTGGCGGCCCAGGTGGGGCTGCCGCCGCTGGTGGCGCTGGCGGCCATGTACGTGGGGTTCTGCATCGTGGGCGTGGCGGGGATGATCTTGCTGCCGCTGGCGGTGCTGGTGGTGAAGCAGCTCCACGACGGGGGATTTGTGGGGCTGTGGCGGTGAGGAAGGTGCTGGCTTTCGGTAGATGGTGCGTAGGGGCGGGGCTCTGCCCCGCCCGGCTCATTTTTTCTTTTTGCCTCCGGCGGGTTACTTTCTTTCTTTGGCGAAAGAAAGTAACCAAAGAACGCCATTCAAGGGGGAAGGAAGTTTCGATCTTCCTTCCCCCTTGAAA
>CAMDUN010000060.1:0-3775 GCA_945878665.1 uncultured Clostridia bacterium
AATTTGCAGTATTGACAAAAAATATCAAACCTCGGTGAGGGGACGGAGCGTTCTATATCACACCGAAAAAGTCCTGTAAAGGAGCTTTCGCGGCATAAAACCAGTGTGCGCACTGGATTTATTCCACGGTCTCCTTGACAGGGCTTTTGTCGGTGCGGGATGGACAATCAACACGGCGCGAGCCCGCGCCGTGCTCACACCACCACCCATCATGGGAAACGTGGTACAATGGACACACTCCAACAACGCTTATTGAGGAGGACAAGGAGATGAAGAAGCAGCACTACATGACGGAGCAGGAGCGCCACCAGCTGGAAGCCATGCGGCGGAACAAGATACCTGTACGGGAGATCGCCCGCCAGCTGGGCTTCTGTGAGCGGACTATCTACTACGAGCTGAAACGGGGAAGCTACATCCATACCTGTAAATACTGGGACGAGACGCGCTACTCCGCACAGAAAGGCCAGCAGATACACCGCTACAACCAAACGGCCAAGGGCAGGCCCTTGAAGATCGGCAGCGACCACACCTTCGCGGCCTACATCGAGCATAAGATCATCGTGGACAGATACTCACCTGCGGCAGCCTTGGCGACGGCAAGGCGGTACAACTTTCAGACCCGCATCTGTGTCAGCACTCTGTATAGCTACATAGATAAGCGGGTCTTTCTGACCCTGACCAACAAGCACCTATGGGACAAGCGGAGGAAGAAGCAGAAGAAGGACGAAGCCGAGAAGCGCATCGCGCACCAGAAGCTACCCAGCATCGAGAACCGGCCCGCATACATCGGGCAGCGCTCTGAGCGCGGGCACTGGGAGATGGACCTCATCGTAGGTAAGGCCGAGACGAAGCCGGTACTGCTGACGCTGACGGAGCGATACAGCCGACAGGAGCTTATCTTCAAGCTGCCGGACAGGAGGGCCGCCACCATTCGAGGGGTGTTCGACCGGCTGGAACGGCAGCACAAGGACTTTGCCCAGCGCTTCAAGACACTGACCACCGACAACGGCAGCGAGTTCATGGAGTACGACAAGCTATGCCGGAGCATCCACGGCGGCAGCCGCTTCCAGGTATGGTACTGCCACAGCTACAGCGCCTGGGAGAAAGGCAGCGTGGAGAACCACAACCGTATGATCCGCCGTTTCTTCCCCAAGGGCACGGACTTCTCCAAGATCAGCAAAAAGAGGATAGCTGCCGTCCAGGACTGGATGAACAACTATCCTCGGAGGGTGCTGGGATGGCAGACGCCGAACGAAGCAGCATAGTTATACCTTCGGGAACACCTTTGCAGGGAGATCATGGCGATAACGGGTATCGAAGAGCTTGTAGTACGGTCTGCGCCAAAAGAGCTTGATACCACCGGCGAGGAAGTGGACGTAGTAGAACATCTCCGTTTCCTGATGGGTGAGTTCGTCAATGCCTATCTTCCGGCCAATGGTCTTGATATAGGAGAGATCACGGATAAGGGGAAAGCGTTTTATCTCATAATGACAGACGGCCAGTTTCCGTATCTTGATGTCCACATCGGTAGACTGGGAGAAGAAAGCAATATCAGCCTGATAGTGACCATGGTTCTTGAAGAAATAGACCTGTTCGTCTGTCATTTTCATTTTGCGGTTATCGAAGTCTACACCAGCTTCATCTATGATGATCAGGCAGTCCTCCATAAGATACCGGCCTATATCATCCTTAGTGATCTGATATGTACCACGAATAGGAAAGTTGCTATACACAGCGCGGCCAGCAGCAAGAGCCTTTTTTGCCAGCTTGGCAGCGTAGGTAGACTTGCCGCTACGAGGCAGGCCAAAATACAGATAGATGCCGGTATCATAAGGTTTGACAGGGCGATAGACGAAGCGCCAAAAATACTGGTGATAGCACCACTTGACGATGTAAGGAACATTCATAGAAACCTCCGAAGTATAGGGAAAAAGCGCGGGGGTGCATTCGCACTCCCCCGCGCTTTTTTCTTTACACGCGCTGACGGAACAGGCGGGACAGCAGGCCCACAGAGATACCCACCAGCGGGACGGCGATAACGCCGAGAACCAGCAGGTCAGAACCGACAATGGTATCGGTCAGGCCGGTGACGGTCACAGCGGTATCACCAGAGCCAATCGAGCCGCCGGTGATCATGGTCATGACGGCAGAGAAAAACGTGGTGATCTTCGTGATGAGAGCAGACATAGCAAAAACTCCTTTCGATGTAGATGGTCAGGCGTTACACACGCTGACGGAACAGGCGGGACAGCAGACCCACAGAGATACCCACCAGGGGGACGGCGACAACGCCCAGGACCAGCAGGTCATCACCCACGATGGTGGTGGTCAGAGTGGACACCATGCCCATGACGCCGCTGAAAAACGTGCCGATGGCAGCGACCAAAGCAGCCATATTCTTACCTCCTTTCTCAACGCTTGATATGAAACACCCTGAAAAACAGAGAGATCACAAAAACACATAGGACCATGCAGAAGCAATACCAGCCGACGCCCTCAGAAAGGAAATCAGACAGAGCAGACAGCATGGTGACCAGCATAGATTGAACATCATTTAGACCTCCCAAGGAACACACCTCCTAACAGTCTGAAGAACGAATAAAACAGGATCAGGAACGCCAGGCAGCCGCCGATCCAGCAGAAGTCTACACCGGCGAGGCCGGAGACAGCGGAGACATTACCGGCGCTGTCCGTAGCCATGAGGGGCTGGTAGTCACCGAAGATACTTTCAACAGAAGCGGCAAGGCCGGTATGATCTCCGCGCTGGTAGGTGTACGTCTCCGGCGCGGCAGCTTCGGCAGCGGGAGCGGTATTGATGACCACCGTACTGGTGGGCGTTTCCTTGGTATCCGCAGTATCGGTAGTATCCGTCTCATCAGTGAGCAGCTGGGCAACGTCTTCCTCCGGCAGAGGATCAGCAAAAGCATCTACGCAGAAGCCGACAAGGCCGAGGATCACAGCCAGCACGACCAACAAGGTCTTAGGCTTGAACGAAAAGCCAATGTGCATTCTCATTTTTCTTTACCTGCCTTTCCTTTGGGAAGTGTGGGCGGCGAAGCCACGGACGAACCGATAAGCCGGCCAAGGATGTAAAACGCCAGGTCAACAGCAACGGCAGCCATGGCGATGATCCAGAACGGAACATTCAGCACGGGAATATTGATGGAAAAAATATCCCATGCCCAGCTGAGAATAGAGCGAATGGCCAGGAGCAGCGCATCCATGTGATCACCTACTTCCAAAACTTGATGAGATCAGCAATACCCTTGATAAACTCCACCACCAGGAGCACGATCTTGACGAACAGAAACACCAGGAGCAGCGCACCCAGCGCATACACCGCCACGGCGACACCATCCGGCAGCCAGCTGATGCCGATAGCTAATTTTTCCAACAGCATTACTTCCACCTCGCCAACAGAATGACCAATGACACGATGATAGCAGCGGAGAAGCTATACACCACACAGGCTTGCAGGCCCACCGGCATGGAGGTATAGACGGAGCGCACGAAGTGCAGGAACGTATACAGGTGAGTTTCCATCTTGCACCTCCTAAAGCAGTCCGTCCAGCTTGCTTATGTCGGCATGGCTGAAAGCGCCCTTGAACGTGTTATTCCAAAGCCACTTGAATAGCCCGCTGACCTTACCAACGCCGTCCTTTGTGGTATCGACCACGCTGGTATCATCGTCCAGCTGAAACACGTTGGTGATGTAGGTGTTGTTATTGACCACGTTGACCACCGTATCAGAGGTCTTATTGATCAGCGTATCAAG
>CAMDUN010000061.1:0-3740 GCA_945878665.1 uncultured Clostridia bacterium
GTTTTGAGAACGGATTGCCACGCCAGTCTGCGGACTGGCTCGCAATGACAGGCTTTTTCGACAGCCTGAACAGCGCCCTTCCCGCAGGAAGGGCGCTGTTGTTATGTCAACTCGTTCATGCTTTCATCCAACAACGTCACGGTGATGGTGTAGCTGCCGGTCTCCACCGACATGGGGAAAAACACATCCAGCGCCCGCTGTGATACGATGGGCCGGGTGTAGGTGGTGTTGTCATACGTGAAGGTGTACCAGCAGGCCGCCTCCGGCAGATCCAGCCCGAACACCACCAAAACCGGCATATCATCCTCGCTCCCGCCGCCGAACACACCGGCATGCAGAAACCCGGCGGGTATCCCGGCGCTGCCCGGGCCGCCCCGCCAGCGGTCGTGAAACAGCCCGTCCCGCTCCAGAATGTCCATGCCGCAGCCGCCGCTTTCGGTACGCACCATGACCGCCAAATAGTCGCCCCGCTTCTTCGCCAGCACCAGCTCACTGTTCTCCGTGTTCAGGAGTTTCTCCGCCTGGGCGGTCATGCCCAAAATGCTGCCCTCCGCCGTGCTGTGCAGACCATGACGCAGACACACGGCGGCGATCACCGCCACGATGACGGCCAGCGCGATGAAATACGCCCTGCGGGCGGCCCTGTGCGTGCCTTTTTTCCACGCCGCCGCCGCGGCCTGGGCGGCCTGCCCGTCCTCCGAGGGCACGGCTCTTGCGGGCAGCGCCGACCGCATCAGCTCGTATGTCTCCCGGCACTCGCCGCACTCCCGCAGATGCTCCTCTACCAGATGGCGGCTCTCGCCGCTGCACACACCGTCGCAGTACAGCGGCAGCAGATCCTGTATAACGTCACAGCTGTTTTTCATCGGCCCGCCTCCTTAACTCCGTTTTCGCCCGGAAAAATACCACTCGCGCCCAGCTGTCCGACTTGCCGAACAGCTGCCCGATCTGAGAAAACGACAGCTCACCCAGCACCCGCAGGGAGAACACCTCCCGGTACGGCTCGTCCAACTGATGCAGCAGCTTGTGTACCTCCCACGCCGTCTCACGCTCCAAAAGCTGCTCCTCGAACCCCGGCTGCGCCTGCGCCTCCTCCGGCTCACCGTATCGCTTCTGCCGCTTGGCGTAGGTGAAGTAGACGTTCTTGGCGATCTGACACAGCCACACATACAGCCGGCACTTCCCGTCAAACCTGTCCATGTGGGTCATGGCCCTGTAAAAGGCCTCCTGGGTGATCTCCTCGGCGGTGTGCTCATCCCGGCACAGGGAGTACACGTAGCGGTACACGCCGTCAAAGTGCCGGGCGTAGACCGCCTCAAAATCCGTCATTTCCTCACCCCTTTCAAGAATATGACCACGCAAGTGCCGAAACGTTTCAGGTCTTTTGCAAAAAATTTCCCGGCACAGCCGGGAAATTTTCTATGTAGCTCAGTGTCTGCGGGCGGTGTAGTAGTGGTTGTTGTAGTACGTCTCCGTCAGGGAGGACGTCACCACGCAGTGCCCGTTGTAGTAGGAGGACGAGGCGTGGATGAACTGATCCCCGCCGATGTAAATGCCCACGTGGGACGCCACCGCGCCGTAATCCTGGAAAAACACCAGGTCGCCGGGCTGCAGATCGCTGCGGGACACCTCCGCGCCGTAGCTCAGCTGGCTGGTCGCGCCGTGGGGCAGGCTGATGCCCACCTGGGAGAAGATATACATGGTGAAGCCGGAGCAGTCGAACCCGCTGGCGGAGCTGCCGCCGTACACGTAGGGCGTGCCCAGATACTGCTGTGCCAGCGCCACCACGCTGCTGCCGCTGACCGTGCCGCTCACCGTCTCAGTCACAGCAGGCGCTTCCTCCGCCGGTGTCTCAGCAGGTGTCTCGACCGGCGCTTCCGCCGGGGTCTCCGTCACGGTGCCGGCGGCGGCGCACAGCGCCACATAGTCGCCGGACACATAGCCGCTCACGCCGTTATAGCTCACGGCGTACCAGCCCTTTTCAATACCCGTCACCGTCACATACGCGCCGCGCTGCACACTGCCCACGGCACTGCTGCCGCTGCCCGGTGCGCTGCGGATGTTCAGCGTGTCCGCCGTCACCCGGCCCGTATAGCTCAGACCGCTGGCGCTGTCGTGCCGGGTCACATAGTCGCCGGAGATATAGCCGGACGTGCCGTCATACAGCACCTTGTACCAATTCCCGTCCTTGCCGGTGATGGCCACCGCCGCGTTCTGGCTCATGGTCATCAGGACGGAATACCCCGTGCCCGGACCGCCGCGCATCCGCACGCCCGTGCCGCTGACGATGCCCAGTGCTTCCACGCCGGTGGTGGAGGCGGAGGCAGGCGCTTCCGCGGCGGGTTCTTCCGCCTTCTTCTCCTCCTCCTGGGCGGGTTCTTCCTCCTTGACTTCCTTGCTCTCTACTTTTTTCGTCTCGGCCTGCTTCAGATCGCTGTTGTTGGCGGCGGCATCCTCCGCCGTCTCCGCGTCATCCAGCGCCGCGATGGCCGCCGCGCTCACCAGCGCGGAAAAGTGTGCCGCGTGGGGCACGGGCTGCGTATCCGCCGCCGCGTCAGTCACCAGCTGACCGGCGGAGGCGGTAACGGGGACGGCGTGGGCCACATCCACGGCGTGGGTGTCCACCCGCCCGTTCAGAATGGTCGCGCCGGTGAAGGCGAAAACGCCCACCAGCGCGGCCAGTAACGCGCAAATCGTTCGCTTCATGGCCGTATCCTTTGCAGCGCGGCCTTACAGCTTGCCGGCCAGCGCCCGCTCCAGCCAGATGCAGCCCACGTCCATGGCGGCGTACAGACTGTCCTTCTCGGACTTCTTTACCACGCGGTCGCGGGACTTCAGGTCGGGCGCGGTGAGCTGCAGCTGCACGGACACCTTCTTGGCCACGTCCATATCCTGCTCCTTGACCGTGTCCAGAATTTGCAGCAGCACGATGTATTTGTCGGCCATGCTGCCGTAATAGATGAAATTGTCCACCCGGCGCAGGGGGTGGCCTTTATAGACAAGCCCTTCGGGCTTCTTCGTATCCGCCATGATGTACCTCCCAAAATTTTGTAACCAAATTGTAACACATTTACCGTAGCCTGTCAACGCGGGAACAGTCGGAAAAATTTTCCTTTATCGGTGACATTCGCGAGATTTGACAAATCCCGCCTGCGCTGTTATACTGGCCGCAAGGACGCTGCGTAAAACGGCAGGCGGTCAGCCACGCCACCCGAAAGGGGGTGAGGCCATGCGAATTACGTTACATATCGGGCCTTTCACGGTCACGATCATCGTAAAACGCAGAAACCGCCACCCTGGCCGGTGACGGTTTCTATTCAAAGCTGTTACTAGAGGTTAAGGGCTGACCGCTTGTCGCAGCGTCCCCTTATCTTTATTATACCCATTCCCAACCCGTTGTCAAGCCTTCTTCTGCGTGGGAGACGGGCAGACTGTGTGGGAGACGGGCGGACAGGTTCGTCCGCCCCTACGAAGGGTCTGCCGCACATTGTTCTTTCCCTGTCATTCCGAGCCAGTCCGCAGACTGGCGTGGGAATCCGTTCTCCGCGCCCGCAGGCGCGGTCTTGCCTCCCTACGCCCTTCCGATGCACCGCGTGAGCGTCCCTTGCCTCTCCCTTTGGGAGAGGTGGCCGAGCGCAGCGAGGACGGAGAGGGCAAACAAAAAAGAACCGCCTCCGGGCGGTTCTTCAGCTTGTCGATAAACCCTCTTTATGCGGCAAGCAGTTCCTTTACGCAGGGGG
>CAMDUN010000062.1:0-3578 GCA_945878665.1 uncultured Clostridia bacterium
GAAAAGACGCGGCTGGCTGCCGCGCCTTAAACCGTAATTATTATTGTAGGAGGTATCCGTTATGGAAAAGAGACTATACAAATCCAACACCAATAAGGTCATCGATGGCGTCTGCGGCGGCATCGGCGAGTATTTCAACATAGACCCCACGCTGGTGCGCCTCGCCTGGGTGGTGTTCTGCGCCCTGGGTGGCAGCGGCCTGCTGGCCTACATCATCATGGTCCTCATCATCCCCCGCCAGCCGGCATAACCGTCAAATCAAATAAGAAAACATCCCCGAAGCCGTGAAAGGTTTCGGGGATGTTTTCATCCGCAGACGCGGCCCTCCCTCTTTCATATTCCAAACGAAGAAAACACCACAACTCTCGTTGTGGTGTTCCTTGGTGGAGATAAGCGGGATCGAACCGCTGACCTCTTGAATGCCATGGCTGCCCTCAAGAATATTTATTCGACTTATGCATCCAATCTGTCCAAATAGTCCAATTATATTCAAGAAAAATCTATAAAGTTTCATTCTGTACAAGGTGTTTCGCCCTAATTCTGGTCAAAACTCTGGTCAGAAAAGTAACGCGAAAACCGAAAAGTAACGCGGTTTTTTTATAATACCTACAAGAAAGGAACGTATTTTATGGACTATCTGACAACAAAAGAAGTCTCGGTTTTATGGAATACCACCGAGCAAATGGTTCGCCGGTACTGTCGTGACGGTAGAATCTCCGGCGCAGTTCAAAAAGAAGGTGCTTGGTTTGTACCGGAAGGCACAGCACATCCGACAAGAAAGAAGCAGGAAGCACCGAAAGTCCCCAAGCTCGTGAAGCAGCTGCAGCGTCAGCGTACCAAGAAGATCTACCACGGCCTCTACGATTACATACAGATCAACTTCTGCTACAGTTCCAACCGTCTGGCCAGCAACCGACTCATGCTCACCCAGGTGGAGGAAGTCTACAAGAAAGGCAAAGTCTCCACAGGCTTCGAGCCTATCAAGGTGGATGATCTGATCGAGGCGTATAACCATTTCGCCTGTGTCAGCTATATCATCGATACTGCTGCTGCCCGCATCTCCCAATCCTACATCCGCAAGCTGCACACCATGCTCAGCTACGGCACCATGGCGGAGCGTAAACTCCAATTTCATCCGGGCGAATACCGCAGGGATCCCTGTACCCTTGGCAAGACCAAGACCACGCCGCCAAAGAATATAAACTCCCAAATGAGCGCTCTGATCTCCGAATACGAGAGCCTCGATAAAGTGGAGCTGGCACAGATTCTGGACTTCCATGTGCGCTTTGAGCGTATCCATCCCTTCACCGATGGCAACGGCCGCCTTGGTCGGCTGCTCATGTTCAAAGAGTGCCTGCGCCATGAAATAACGCCGTTCATCCTCGATGATAAACGGCGCACGGAATATCTCAAAGGCATCCGAGAATGGGACATGGACAAGACCACCCTGTTCACACCCTGCCTCGAAGCGCAGGCCCGCTTCCAAGCCCAGATCGAACTGCAGAAGTTGCAGGAATACGCCCAGCGCTATAAGCCCGTAGACAATAAGGAGGAGCGCTGATATGTATTTCCATAATTGCCGCTTTGACTTTGATACCAACCGAGTGGAGGCAGTACTCTCCGATGGCAGCCGACTTTCCATCGACTGTATCGCCGTAGAGAACGAGCTTTCTGAAACATGGCTCGACCGCCGTGAGCTGGACTTCCTGATCTATAACGAACCGGAGTCCTATGTGGAACTGATCCTCAATGGACGGATGGAAGAGTATCTCAATACAGTTAGAGAGGGACAGGAGTTCTAAATAGCAGCGCAAAGTAGTTGTGTTCAATTTGAACACAACTACTTCTTTATGGCAATCATTATATTTCTTTTTTCGTCGTTCTCTGTTATAATATGATTGTAAACCCCAAAAGTAAGGAGGGATTCTATGTTTCGAAGCTTTATCTATTTGGATGAGGACAAGCTTTATTCATACAAAAAACTAATCGATGGCGGCCGTGTTCCTCCCAAGTCTATCAGCAAGAAACGCACAAAAGCTGCATCCGCTGGACTAAAAGGGACAAATATTAGCTTTTCTGACGAGGAAAACATTACTACAGATATCGAAAAGGATCCCTTTTGGGACTATGATAGATTCGAATTGTCTTTATCGGAGCTTGAAGGCGACGATTATTTCGATTTTATAACCAACGAAGGTTCCTACGATATATGTTCTGTCCCAGCAATGAAGATTTTTCGTATGAGCGGTAATATATCTGTGCCTGAAGAATTTGACGTATTTAACTTGGTCGAGTCCTTTAAGCCGTTGCTGATTGGAAGCATTCCAACGAAAAACGAGAATGAACAAGAAATGGTAAATACATTTCTGGGAAATGCGAAAGCAGATATCCCCATTGTTTTGGAGACGGATGACGTTGCCATTGTTGGAAAGCTGAACACCAAATGTTTACTGGAGGAATACACAGCGTTAGAAGAATATGAAGAACAAGAAATTACCGCTCTGTGCAAGGTTGTTGGTATTTCTCGCCAGGACAGAGTAACTGTATTTAATCCTCTAAAGGACTTCGTCAAACTAAATCGCGCAATGAGAAGATCCGGAAATTTTGAGAGCGGTACTGGATTAGATCCAATTATAATCGACGGTCCAGTTGTTAAAGTAGAGTTCATCGCAATATATAAATAGTAAGGCATTTTCTCAAAAATGGCTGAAGAATAAGAGCAGGGCTCACGTAAGCGAGCCCTGCTCTTATTCTTCAGTATCGTCCTCAAAGGAGTATTCATTTAGTTCTTCAAAATCAAGGAACTCTGCCAACGTCATATTGAAAGCCAATGCGATTTTGTGAAGCGTTTTCACTCGAGGGTTCTTAGTCAATCCACGAACGATATTGTCCAGAGTAGACTGCTTCACATCACTCATCGTAGCAAGTTTATTGATCGCAATACCACGCTCCTTGCAAAGCTTGCGAATTCTTTTTACATAAAGCTCAGAATACTCCATAGCTACCATCCTCGCTAATATCATTACCCGTTTGTGGGTTAATAAAATGATATCAACGGAATTCGGGTAGCTTACCCGTATACGGGTTGACTCTCAAAATATACTTGCGTTAGAATAAACATACCCGAATATGGGTAGTTTACTTGCGGAGGTATTTGAATGTCTACCTGTACTTTTTTCGGACATCGTGATTGTCCGAGTTCAATTAAACCCAAACTACGTGAGACGTTGATCGATCTAATCAAGAATCACGCTGTAGATATGTTTTATGTTGGTCAGCAAGGCGCATTTGATGCAATGGTACGTTCTGTATTGAAGGAGTTGGTATCGGCATATCCTCACATAAATTACGCTGTCGTTATGGAACGTTTGCCCCCAAAACAAGACGAGTTTGATACCCGCGATTACTCCGACACCATGCTCCCGGAGGGCATCGAAACCGTCCACCCTCGCTTCGCAATCTCATGGCGTAACAAGTGGATGCTCAAGCAGTCCGACTATGTCGTGACTTATATTACCCACTCTTGATAATGTACAATAACTTGCGCAAATTGAAAAGAGCATGAAGAAAGACATAGC
>CAMDUN010000063.1:0-3413 GCA_945878665.1 uncultured Clostridia bacterium
TGGCCTTGGGCAGACGGAACTCGGGGATGCCGTACACCAGCACGCCGCCGGCCAGGTGCAGCGCCTCGAACACCGTGACCTCATAGCCCTTCTTGGCCAGGTCGCCGGCGCAGGTCAGGCCCGCAGGGCCAGAGCCGATGACCGCCACCTTATGACCGTTGGGAGCGGGCACAGCAGCGGCCTCGGTGCTGTGGGCGTTGTGCCAGTCGGCCACAAAGCGTTCCAGTCGGCCAATACCTACGGGGTCGCCCTTCTTGCCCCGGACACAGTGCATCTCGCACTGGCTCTCCTGGGGACAGACACGGCCACACACGGCGGGCAGGGAGCTGGTCTGATGGATGACCTGATACGCGCCCTCGTAGTCCTTCTCCACGATCTTCTGAATGAACTCCGGGATGCGGACGTTCACGGGACAGCCGTCCACGCAGGGGTGGTTCTTGCAGTTCAGGCAGCGGGCGGCCTCGTCCAGCGCCTGCTCCTCGGTGTAGCCCAGGGCCACCTCCAGGAAGTTTTTGTTGCGTACATTGGGGTCCTGGGAGGGCATTTCGTTTTTATCCAAACGCATATTGATCTTGCCGGCCATCTTACTTTACCTCCTGCTTGAACAGATTGCAGACTTCCTCGTGCTTACGCACCTCGAAATCGTGATACATCTGGTTGCGCTTCACCGCCAAATCCCAGTCCACCTTCTGACCATCAAAGTCCGGGCCGTCCACACAGGCGAACTTCGTCTCGCCGCCTACGGTCAGACGGCAGCCGCCGCACATACCTGTGCCGTCGATCATGATGGGGGACATGGATACAGTTGTAGGCATGTTGTAAGGAGCGGTGGTCTTGCACACGAACTTCATCATGACCATCGGGCCGATGGCGAAGATCTCATCATACACGTTGCCCGCGTCCAGCAGCTCCTTCAAAGCCTCAGTTACCATGCCCTTTTGGCCGTAGCTGCCATCATCAGTACAGACCTTTAATACGGAGGAAACGGCTTTGAACTTGTCCTCCAAAATGACGACATCCTTGCTCTTGAAGCCCACCACGGCGTGGACCTCGGCGCCGCAGTCGTGGAACTTCTTTAATACGGGGTAGGCGATGGCGCAGCCCACGCCGCCGCCGACGACGCAGACCTTTTTCTTGCCCTCGGTCTCGGTGGGCTTGCCCAGCGGGCCGACGAAGTCGTGGAGACAGTCGCCCTGCTGCTTGTGACTGAGCTTTTCGGTGGTAGCGCCCACGGTCTGGACGATGATAGTGACAGTGCCCTTTTCGCGGTCATAATCGTGGATGGTGATGGGGATGCGTTCGCCGTTTTCATCCACCCGCAGGATGATGAACTGGCCCGGTTCCGCCTTTTTAGCCACCATGGGGGCTTCGATCTCATAAAGGATGACGGTGGGTTTCAGTGCTTCTTTTCTGACGATACGGTACATACATCGCTGCTCCTTCTTTTCATATTCCCCGGCGGCCCGGGCCGCCTTTGGTTCTACGGTCTTATTGTACCATCAACCGGGGAAAGCGTCAATCGGGAGTTGGGCAAATCATCAGGATTTCCGGGGACAAAAGAGTGTCCCCGCCGGGGATTCCGGCGGGGACGAGGGGGAAAGGGGAAAACGCGATGAAGAAGTTTTTGCGGGGGGAAAAAGGAAGAATGACATGAAAAAGTCGGTGAAAACAGCTTGAAAAAACTTTATAAGACCTTGTAAACAGAATGGAGATCATGAGGAAAAAACTTGAAGAAAACTTGAAAAAGCATCAGCCGCGGCGGCTGCCGAAGAAGTAGTTGTAGAACTCCTGCCAGTTTTCGGGGATCTGACCGCTGTATCCGCCGCCGTTGTCGGTGGTGGTGTCGTCGGTGTCAGAGCCGGTGGTCTGAGGCTGGGCATCGAAGGTCAGCTCCGTGGTGATATACTGGCCGTCGCGGTAGACCGTCAGGGTGACGGTGTCGCCGGCGCGGTAGTTCTTCATGGCCGCGGACATATCCTGGCGGCTGGTCAGGGTGGTGTCGTTCAGCTTGGTGATCACATCGCCCAGGCGCAATCCGGCCTTGTCGCCGGCGCCGCCCTCCACCACGGAGTAGACGAACACACCCTGGGTGACGTCGATGCTGTACTGGGCGGCCATCTGCGCCGTCATCGTGCCGGCGGTGATGGCCATGTAGGCCTTATCCGTCACCGCGCCGTTTTCCATGATGTCGGTGATGATGGACTTCACGTCACTGATGGGGATGGCGAAGCCCAGACCCTCCACCGTGGTGGTGGAGTAGGTGGAATACTTGGCGGACACGATGCCCACCACCTCGCCGTACAGGTTCATCAGCGGGCCGCCGGAGTTGCCGGGGTTGATGGAGCAGTCCACCTGGATCATATTAAAGGGAGTGCCGTCCACGTTGATGGCACGGTTGCAGCTGGAGACGATGCCCTGGCTCATGGAGAACGTCAGCTCACCCAGGGGGTTGCCGATGGCCAGCACGTAGTCGCCCACGTTCACATCGGCGCTGTCGCCCAGTGTGACGGGCTGGAGGCCCTCGGCGTTGATCTTCAGGACGGCCACATCATAGTCGCTGTCGCTGCCGATGAGGGCGGCATCGTAGGTGTCGCCGTTATACAGCGTGACCTTGATGGAGCTTGCCCCGGCCACCACGTGATGATTGGTGACGACATAGCCGTCCTGAGTGATGATGAAGCCGCTGCCGCTGGAGGCGGACTGGGTGGTCTGACCGAACACGTTGGTGCTGGTGGCGGAGCAGTTGATGGACACGGTGGAGTTCACCGTGGAGGCGTAGACCTCGTTGGGGTCCATCTTCGTGAGGCCGTTCACCGTTTTGATCTGGACGGTGGCGGGCTTGCGCCCGCTCTCCTGGATGGCGGCCTCGTTGCTGCCGCTGTTGGCCAGCGATGCGCCGCCGTAGCCCGCCGCGCCGCCGACAACGGCACAGGCCAGCACCAGCGCTGTGACCTTGACCCAGGTGCGGCGGAAGAAGCCCTGCCTCTTCGGCGTGGGGGTCAGCTCCGGCTGGGGACGGGGCGTGGGTGTGTAATCGTCACGGGGCAGGTCGTCCCGGTTGGTGAAATGATAAGAGTTAAATTCGTCGTTATACATGGAAATGTGCCTCCCGGATTTTTGCGATTGGACACGGCGGACGCTTGTGGAAGCGGGCAAACCGTGGTAGAATACGAATGGGGAACGGTGTGTTTCGTCTCTTACTGTTTATCAGGATACTCGGTTTTCTTAATTCTACCTTTAAGTTTTCCGGGAAATTATGAACTTTTTGAAAAGGTGGGGCGGACAATTCCATCCGCGCAAGATTTTTTCTTTCTTTTGTTGCCTTCGGCGAGGTACTTTCTTTTCCGGAAGCAACGAAGGGTGTTCCGCGCCCCGGCGCGGGTCACTTTTGGCCACAGCCCCAAAAGTGACCA
>CAMDUN010000064.1:0-3324 GCA_945878665.1 uncultured Clostridia bacterium
CAGGCCACTCGGATAAACGGTACAAGCAGCAGAAGACATACCAGAACAGAGCCGCCGAGCTGCCCGTAGGACATCCACACATTTGATTCCGGCGGGCAGGGATAAATCATTGCCACAGCCACACGGAAAATCCAAAGCACAAGCAAAAAAACATAAATATAGAACGCTTCCGGATTCTTCGCAAATACCTTTTTGCCCCACAGAATGACTGTAAGGCTTAGCCCCGACAGCAAAAATGAAAAGCACAGGTTTACATAATTGATGGGAACCACCAACGTTTCATACGGTATATATGACGCCCAGCCAAACATCCACGGCACGGTAAAGTGCCACAGCCCCACCAACAGGCTGATTGCCGCTCCAGAATAGTACATGATTTTATACTTTTTCATCGTTTTTCATCTGCCTTTCATAGCCTGTTCCCTCTCGCTTTTGTGAGCAGTCATTCGGAGCAGATAGATAAAATATACCAACAGTACGATAAATTGTACCGCGCCCAAAATAATTTCATACTGCGCGTAGCTATCCCCACTGATGAAGGAACAGAAGTCGTGCAGGGCGTGGAGCAGTACGCAGGGGAGAAGGCTGCGCCCCTCCGCGAAAATCAAGGCAAGTATCATTCCGTAGACCAGCGCGAAACAAATCTGTAGGATAGTTTCAAAAAACTCCGCGCCGCCTGCAATATTCAGAATATGGCTCAGCCCGAAAAGGACGGAGGAGATTATCATTGCCTTTATGGTGCCGTGCTTCAGCCACAAGCCGCAGATAATTCCCCGGAAGAAGATCTCCTCCGCCATCCCGATACCAAGCGTCAAAAAAAAGTTTGCTAAAATAAATGCCGCACCGCCATTAAGGTTTATTCCCGCTGCAAAATGGGAAAAGGCAATGAGCAAAAGCGGCACAAAATATAGCATTCTCTTTGCTGCACCTTTTTCTGCGCCATGAAATCCGAGTTTGGAGATCCCCTTGAATCTGATGATGTAATACGCTAATGTGATAATTACAAGTCCCCAAATAACAGCGCCCCTGATAAGCGCAGAGGGAATGCCATCTATCCCCGTGATAACAACGATTGCGCCCTGGGCGAAAAAGAACAGCAACAGCACAAGCATTGCTATAGCTGTTTTAAGGATAATTCTTTCCTGTATCATTTCGATCCTCCTGTCACGGTCATACACCGAAAATGGATTCTGTCAACGTGTTCTGTTTTCCACGAAATCAGAAACAGCCTTTTTGATTTCTTCTCCGTGCCCTGTCAGCAAATGCCCGCCGCTTTCAAAGGAAATGAACGTGCAGTTCGGGAATCTTGATACCGCTCTCTCCGTATCGGCGTAGCTTGCCAGCTTATCGTCCTTTGCGTGGAAAATCAGCGTGGGAACCTGAAAATCCTCAATCGGATAATCCCCAAAGTTCCTTGCCATATCGGGGTTGGTAACGGAAGCATCCAGTATCACGCCGTCCTTTCTGTCGTTTACGGGCAGCATACTGTAAATGGTAGACGGCTCCATCCCCATGATTGGCTCAAACATAGGGCTTAACAGGAACATGGCGTAATCATTGCACAGGAACGGAGGCGGCCCGGCATATTCGGCATATTCTTTCGGCTTCTCCACAGGCGGCATGGCGGAGCAGTATAAAATCAGGCCTTTCGTGCGTTGGGGATAATCAAGGGCAAATCGGATCGCGACGCTGCCGCCTGCCGATGTGGCCAGCAGGTGCACCTTGTCAATGCCCAGCTTGTCCAACAGCTCCACATAGGCCACCGCCTGCCTGGCGGGCGTTCCGTCGCCGGAAACGTCGCTTCCCAGGTATCCGAACCGTGAGGGAGCGATGATCCGATAGTCGGAGCAAAAGTCCTTACAGGTGTCATAAGACTGGTCATAGCCGCCGAAAATGCCGTGGACGGATAAAATCACCTCGCCCTTGCCCGAATCAACATAAGTCATATCGCCATAACTTAATGCTATCGTCTGGGCATTGTAGGTGGCAAGACGGCTTTTGCTCTCCTTTACCGCCATGTTGCACCGTATTCCCTGAACAATAAAATAAATTACAAGGACAAGTAAAACTCCCCCTGCTATGTAACTCCACATACGCTTGCACCTTCTCTTTGTACTCACTGATTTCATAAAAATAACCACGCCCTTCCCACAACCTGCAAACTTTGGGTCGCAGGCACAATATCTGCAAGACGAACAAGTTCGTCTGTGAAAAAAATATTTTTTACACTAAGCCTCCAGACACTTCGCCCGCTGAGCCAGCTGTTCGATCAGCCGGTTTACGATTTCCGGCTGGTCGGTGTTGGAGTTGTGTCCGGCGTCTTTGATCCATTCCAGCGGTATGCCAGAATTTTTATGCCACGCCTTGTTGTATCGAACACAAGATCCCGCCTTGTCCTGTTCGCCGCAGATGAGCAGGGCGGGGCATTGGATTTCATAGGGCAGATCCTTTTCCACCGCCTCGGCCAGGATCCGGAAACCGTGGCCAGAAAGCTTTGCGTAGCGCTCCTGGTCGCCGTCATACACCAGCATCATGTCCCGCATCAGGTTCCTTCCGTATTCCGACAGGGCGACGCCCTTTGTCCCGGACTTTAAGAGGGCCTTCCACGGATAGTGGCGATAGACCGGCTCCATTCTTTTCAGCAGCCAAAGCTCCGCCTTTGTCATATACTTTCGTTGCAGCGGCGCGGAGTCGATGGACACAAAGCCCTTCAGCTTTTCGGGGTGAGTTTGCGCATACGCCTGTCCCACATAGCCGCCCATAGACTGCCCCACGATAACGGGTTTTGTGATCCCCTCCTGTTCCAGAATTCCGTCCAGCCACCTTGCCTTGTCCATCAAATCAAAGTCAAAGACAAAGGGCCAGGAAGCGGCGTGGCCGGGGGCGTCCCACACAAGGGCATTGTATATCCCCTCAAAATACACGATTTGTTTGTCAAACAACCGGTGATCCGCTGTCAGACCGGGCAGGAACACCAACGTTATTACGTCCGGTGAAATCAGATGCACCCAATAATGGATTTTGCCCAATGGTGTCGAATATGTTCTCTCGTTCATACTTCCTCACTCTCCCTTTTTGCACCAATCCTTTTCTCCCAAACGATCATTTTCATATACTCCTTCCTTGCCCATCGGGGCGCGTTTATCATTTTAGTATCTGCTTATATCGTAAGTCATTGTCGTGTAAACGAGAATTTATCTTACCCTTGCCATATAGTAATCCAATTGGTTCATCAAACTCCAGAATTGTTCTGCTTCATCCACGGATATTGTTCTATACTCCATTTTCATATCCTCGCAAATTTTGATTCTCCGGTGAGCCACT
>CAMDUN010000065.1:0-2836 GCA_945878665.1 uncultured Clostridia bacterium
TGTTATTGACCACGTTGACCACCGTATCAGAGGTCTTATTGATCAGCGTATCAAGCCTGGTAGTAATGGCCGTCAGGTCAGCACCTACGCCGGAGGAGAGCTGCAAATTATTGATAGCCGTGATGATATCGGCGGTCTGAGTGTAGCTGTCGTAGGTCTCATACTTGCCGGTGATACGGACATTATACGAGGATATGTAGCTGTTGCCCTCCGGGATGGCGATGGTAACGGGGGTGTAGCTGGCGACAACAGGAGTACGACAATACATCAATAAAAACCCGCTGAGACGAGAGGATACATCAATCGAAGCATCATCTACATAAGAACTATAAAAGCAAAGAGCTTCATTCCCATAAGCATGAGAATAACACACATCAGAGGTGTGATAGAACAGCGATGAATACGAAACATTAACCAACCGTGTCGAATTCGAGGGTCCGATAGTTGAAATGTCATCATGTTCAAGAAACCCCGCGGGGAGCGAACTACAAACCCAACGAGAGGTGTCACCTTGAGAAATATAACTCCAAGATAAAGAGCCCAAATCAACACAATCAACTCGCTGCACATACTCGCCGGTGCTGGCGTTATACGTATCGCTGATGATGTAATCCGTGCCCTTGCGCCACACGCCGGCATAGAGCACCGGGTCATTGGCGATATAGGACGGGACGGAAGAACCGAGATTGACGGAGCGGAGGACGATGCTATCATCCAACGTGGTCAGAATGGTATTGCCAACATTAGGGCCTAAACGATACCAAAGGCTACCAGGCGTAAGAAACTCATTGTTGTACTTCCCGGTATCGCCCCAAAAGATAACATCTTTCAGTTCACCGCCGACCGCGCCGGTGATGCTACCGCCGTTGACGCTGGCCGTGTCCAGCACCACACTGTTGACCTTAGCGTACATACTGATGAGCTTGTCCAGGCGGGCTTCAATGGGGCTGGTGTTCACCTGAATTTGTCCGTTGCGAATGACGGAGGAGAGTTTGGTGTCTATGCCCGTGAACTGAGACGAAACGGAAGATAGATGGGTATTCAAGGCCGAAATCAGAGAAACCTGGTTACTCGATATACCACGAATGACGCTATCAATACGATTGAGCGACTTCAACTGTTCTATATCGGCTTCCGCGATAGTCAGATTGATTTCACCGATGAGGTGCATCATGTCATAGAACTCATCTGCAATCCAATACAGAATATCATTCGTGAAATCCTGATGTCTAATCATGAGTTCAATACCGTCAGAAAGAACTTCTAACCACGACAGGATATTAGTTAAACCATTAGTAACAGATGAAGCGGTCTTGCTGGCGCTATTAACGACCGTACTGATGTACTTGTTAGTGATCAGGGTGACAGTACCTATTGTTGTGCTATTGTCAATGGTAGTGGAGCTGTTAGGATTTCTCGAACCGAGCACAAAACCATTTGATGTACCCAACGAACAGTATTCATACTCGCCATTGTTAGATACAGTCGGAACATAGGACACGCGAATAAAGTAGGCGTCCATATAGGAATTGTAGACGATAACACCGCTAGTATCCCATTTCAGGGACAACTCAGACAAGTAATCGTAAGATACCCAAGACACATAATCGACACTACCAACGCTAGGGTTTTTGTCCAACAAAACAATATCAGCGCTAGGCATCAATTTCAGTTTTGCATAAATGACCTCGGGGATAAAATTCCGAGTATGAAGCGCATAGCCTTCATTTGCCGCCGCAAACGAAATAAAGCACGGAAGCAGACAAGCAACGAGCAACAAGGAAATTATGCTTTTTTTCACGGCTTGACACCTCCGGCAATTAAAAGTATAATCAGGCAAAGGGAGTTGATTGTATGAGCGCTTTTTTAATCATTTTAGGACTATTTCTGTCTAAACAATTTATCGACTATCAAATAGCAACAAATGACAAAAGTATCCAGGGCTTTATTGAGTACCTAAAAGAGAAGTTTTACTATAAGAAAGGCTGAAAGGAGATAATGCCGTGTTTACAGCGATTTTTGCAGACCTGTCACTCCTGATGATGAAAGCGACATTTGCAGCATTCCTCGTAGAAGTAGGTATCTTCCTCACAATAGTTTTTGCAATTATCGGAGTAATTGCAACCATTATATTCTTCATAAATAGGGGCAAAAAGAAGAAGTCAAAAGACCCTTACAAAGAATGGATAAAAACGGGTAAGATGTGACCTCTAATCCCTCGCCGCAGGCGGGGGATTTAGCTTTGCCTTAACCAGCTTGCCCACGAACGCCACCAGGTCAGAGCCAAGCGAAATGAGGACGGGAATACAAATGCCGGTAAGGAGCGCCTGGGCGATCCCGATGAAGATGATCAAATCCGTGCTGAAGCCGGTTTCTTCACTCACACGGATGATCTCGTTCATGAGCTTCATGCCTTACCCGCCTTTCCCTTGAACTTATCGGGGAACAGGGAGCGCAGAACTTTACCGGCGATCCACGCCATGAGCGAGAGCAGCAGGAACAGGATGAACACGAATACCAGCACGAAAGCGGCGGTGATCAGGAACTGGATCATGACAGCACCTCCCTCAGATGCAGAACGCACGGCGCAGCCACTGAAGCTGATAGCCGTCCAGGCCTACGATGTCAGGTTCACCATTGCGGTAGCCCTCGGCGGCCAGCAGCACATCTCCGAAGATAGGCTCACCATAGAAAGCACTCGCAAACTTGTTGAGACGCAGGGGCTCTTTATACAGCCCGCTCTCATCCACCAGCAGGATCACGCCGGGCGGCAAAAGCCCACACTGGACACGCACGACCTCGTAGAGATCACAGCGGATGACCCTACGAACAGCAG
>CAMDUN010000066.1:0-2774 GCA_945878665.1 uncultured Clostridia bacterium
TCACCGCACCGAAGCGCTCGGCGCTCTGCTGCATTTTTTCGCCCAGCGTAAAGCCATCGATGCCGCTTTCAAAGCCGGGGTAGTTGTCGATCTGCTCCGTCAGCGCCATCTGCCCGCCAGCAGAGAGCTTCTCCAGCACCAGCGTGGAAAGTCCGGCACGGGCGGCGTACAGGGCGGCGGTGTATCCGGCGGGGCCGCCGCCGATGACGATCATATCGTAGATTTTTTCCATAGCTGTCTCCTTACTGAGAAAGCGCTTCCTTGATAAATGCTTCGATGGCCGCCTTGGAGCCGGGGGCGACAATGGAGCCGAGCACCTCACCGTTCTTAAAGAGCAGCAGCGTGGGGATGGTGTCGATGCCGAAGCGCTCGATGAGCTGCGGCTCCTCATCGTAGTTGATCTTGCCGGAGATAAGCGTGTCGGCGTACTGCTCCCCCACCTTGTCAAAGGCCGGGGCAATACGGCGGCAGTAGGGGCACCACTGGGCCCAGAAATCCACCAGCACGGGCTTGTCCGCGTGCAGGACGTCATTTTCAAAGCTGTTGGTCGTAATGGTAAGCATCGTAAAATCCTCCTATTTCTGTGTAAAAAGCTGTGTTTCAATATCCGTGATGGTAATGCGCGAGAGATAGGCGGCGCACTGCTCGTTCATGTTCCGGTACAGCGCGTCCATCACGCCTGCCATGCCGGAGCAGATGGCGCAGTCCCGGTCGATGTCGCCGCTGTGCCACGCACAGTCCACAAAGCGGGTATTTACCGCCTCCGCTACTTGCCGCAGGGTAAGCGCCGCCGGGTCTGCCGTCAGGCGGTAGCCGCCGTCCAAGCCCTCCCGGGTCTCCACCATTCCCGCCTTTTTTAGCCCCGTCAGCACACGGCGGACGCGGGTGGGGTTGGTGCAGATGTTCTCCGCCAGCACTTCGCTGCTGAGAGAGCGTTCGCTGTGGCTCAGGCAGACCAGCGCGTGAACGGCCAGATTAAAGGAACTGTCCATGGTTATCCCTCCTGCGATAATCTGTGCTTGTGGTAAGCACAGATTCTACTGTGACTATAACAGATACAGTTCGGCGTGTCAAGCTTTTTCGTCAATTTTTTCAGCGGAAGCCCTCCATAGCTGTTGACAACAGGGCGAATATGCGTATAATGGAAAACAAGAATAAGAATAGCTCTTATTTTGGAGGGGCGCAGTATGCCGAAATACGCAGAGGAGATATTGGCCGCCGTAACGGAGCTGCAGCAGCATCCCACGGCGGAGCAGGTGTTCCTGGAGATGAAGAGGGAGCATCCCCGCATCGCTCTGGGTACGGTATATAAGCACCTGAACGGTTTGGCGGAGGAGGGGCTTTTGCTCCGCATCACCGAGCCGGGTTCGCCGGACCGGTACGACCGGACGGAACGACATGATCACCTGATTTGCAGCCGGTGCGGGAGAATCACGGACGTTCGGCTGCCGGATATGCAAGAGCGGATCCGGGAGGCACTGGGGCAGGAGATCCTCTCCTACGACCTTAGGATCCGGTATATCTGCCCCGCTTGCCGGGAGCAGGAAAAAGACAACATTATGGAGGAGAAGCACCATGAACGCTAACGTATCTAAGCTGCTCAACGAGCAGATCAACAAGGAGTTCTACTCCGCCTATCTGTACCTGGACTTTGCCAACTACTACGCCGCCGTGGGCTTAGACGGCTTTGAGAACTGGTACCGGGTGCAGGCGCAGGAGGAGCGGGATCACGCCATGCTGTTCTATCAGTATTTGCAGAATAACGGCGAGGGTGTCAACTTTGAGGCTATCGTAAAGCCGGAGTGGGAACGGGGCGACCATATGACCCCGCTGAAAAAGGCGCTGGAGCACGAGAAGCTGGTCACCGCCAGCATCGACGCCATCTACGCCGCCGCATACGAGGCCAAGGACTTCCGCGCCATGCAGATGCTGGACTGGTTCATTAAGGAGCAGGGCGAGGAGGAGAAGAACGCCGCCGACCTTATCACCAAGATGGAGCTGTTCGGCGGAGACAGCAAGGGGCTGTATATGCTCAACAGCGAGCTGAAGGCACGGGTCTACACCGCGCCCTCCCTAGTGCTGTAAGCCCTGCGCGGCTGCGGCTTTCGCATCAGACAAAAGGCAGACCGCATACAGGTGGCCTGCCTTTTCTTCTGCCAGACAGTTAGAGACGACTAACTATATATAAAACAGAAAGGAAATCAGAGCTTGAACGAGGAAAAACGCCCATGCCGGACAAACAGCTTTTGCGCCTGCCTTTATGACTCAAAGCCCAGCGTGATCCCGCCGCGCTCGGCGTAATAGCTGCACAGTCCCCGTAGCGGATAGCTTCGCACATCCGCCTCCGGAAACCGCTGCTGGATCTCGGTACAAAGCTCCAGCGCAAGAGCCGCATTCTGACAATGCCCGATTCGAACCTTTCCGCCCTTGTAGCCAAGCTCCACCATTTCGCTCAGCATAAACTGCCGCGCTTTACGAACCCCACGGCACTTTCCAAGCATCTCAAGCGTATCCGTGCCCG
Organism: uncultured Clostridia bacterium; assembly: GCA_945878665.1. GTDB lineage: Bacteria > Bacillota > Clostridia > Oscillospirales > Oscillospiraceae > Vescimonas. The sequence goes on from CAMDUN010000066.1 coordinate 2,522, forward strand.
GCCTATCCCTCAAACAAATTCAGGAGGTATCCGTAGCCCTCGGCCTCCATTTTCGCGTAAGGCACGAAGCGGAGGGCGGCGCTGTTGATGCAGTAGCACACACCGTTGGGCGACTCCGAATCGCCGGTGAACACATGACCCAGATGGGAGTCGCCGGCGCGGCTGCGCACCTCTGTGCAGCGCATGCCGTGGCTCAACTCCTCCCGTTCCACCACAGCAGGACTCTCGATGGGCTTTGTAAAGGCAGGCCAGC
>CAMDUN010000067.1:0-2752 GCA_945878665.1 uncultured Clostridia bacterium
AGCTCCCCCTGCGTAAATGAACCTCTGACCCCATAGAGAGGGTTTATCGACAAGCAAGGAGGGCGGCGATGCCGCCCTCCTTTTTTGCCGCCTGTTGCCAATTCCGCCCGGCCATGCTATACTAAATCCACCACTTCCCCGCAAAGGAGGAATAACGATGCCTACACTGTTGGAGCGGCGCTACTGCCGCCAGCATCTGCACTGCGTGCGCCACATCACCCTTGACCCCAAGGGCCGGGGCGTGGTGCGTATCCACATGATGCCGCCCCGTGGCGAGGCGGACAACGCGCCGTTTCTGCTGCTGCTCAACGGCAGCAAGCTCGTCCCGCTGAACCTGAGCTGGGCCATCCTGCTGGCCAACTTCATGGACAAGCTGGAGCCCTTCTCCGGGCTGGAGATCAGCGAAAGCGACTGGAAGTCCATGGCCGCCGGTGCGGTGGCGGAGACCCGGAGGGTCTACCCCTTCACCCCCAAGCAGCGCCTGGCCGACGACCTGGAGACCATGATCACGTCCCTGGTGGCCATCGCCCGCGGGCAAGAGCCGGAGGCGGAGATCGCGCCGCTGTCCCTGGGCGAATACGCCCGGGAGATGACCGCGCCCCACCGCATGGATCTGATGATCAGCGCCATGACCCGGGGCGGCCAGTGGCACTGCAACCAGAAGTGCCTGCACTGCTACGCCGCCGGGCAGCCCCTGTCCGACACGGCGGAGCTGACCACCGCCCAGTGGAAGCAGGCGCTGGACACCCTGCGCCGCATCGGCGTGCCCCAGGTGACGTTCACCGGCGGCGAGCCCACCCTCCGGGACGACCTGGTGGAGCTGGTGGACGCGGCCCAGTGGTTCGTCACCCGGCTGAACACCAACGGGCGGCTTCTCACGCCGGAGCTGTGCCGCCGGCTGTACGAGGCCAGCCTGGACAGCGTACAGGTGACGCTTTACAGCGCCGACCCGTCCATCCACAACGCGCTGGTGGGCGCGGAGGGCTTTGACGACACGGTGGCGGGCATCCGCAGTGCCGTAGCGGCGGGTCTGTCCGTGTCGGTGAACACGCCTCTTTGCAGCATGAACAGCGACTACGCCGCCACGCTGCGGTTCGTCCACGACCTGGGCGTGCGGTATGTGACCTGCTCCGGCCTCATCCCCTCCGGCAGCGCCGAAAGCGGCGCAAGCCGGGCCACGGCCCTGACGGAGCAGCAGCTGACGGACGCGCTGTCCGCCGCCGTGAAAACGGCGGAGGCGCTGGAGCTGGAAATCGACTTCACCAGCCCCGGCTGGCTGAAGGAGGAGACGCTGCGCGCCCTGGGCCTGACGCTGATCCCCAGCTGCGGCGCGTGCCTGAGCAACATGGCCATCGCCCCGGACGGGGAGATCATCCCCTGTCAGAGCTGGCTGAGCAGCAAGTCCCTGGGCAGCATCCTCAACGACGACTGGGACGCGGTGTGGCAGGGAGAGCGGTGCGCCGCCATCCGGGCCAAAAGCGCCAAAATGGAGCAGCTGTGCCAGCTGCGGGAGAGCAACCGAGAGGAGGCCGTCCTATGCTGAAGAAACTGACCGCGCTGATGCTGGCCCTGCTGGCGGCAGCGTGCCTCACCGTCACCGCATGGGCGGATTACGACTACATAGAGCAGTACGGCGTTATGGTGACGCCCAACACGGAGGACGGCAGCCTACTTATCACCGTGAAGCTGGAGTGGACGCCGCTGGAGGAGCTGCCCTACGGTCAGGAGCTGAAGATCGGCGTGCCCAACGGCTCCATCCGGGACGTGGCGGCACAGACGGACAACATCGAGCGGCTGGACTTCGACAATAGCTATATGTACGTCTATCTTGACCGCGGCTACGACGCAAACGAGACCTTTTCCTTCGCCTACTCGTGGGTGCAGGAGTATATGTACCAGTTGGACGGCAGCGCCGTGACCTACGATTACACCGCCGGCTGGTTCGACGAGGCGAAGATCGGGCAGATGACCCTCGTCTGGAACGACCCGGCGGGGCTGACCGGCGATTTCACCGAGGGTACGGTCAGCGGCGCTGACAGCGTGACGGTGCAGGACGGCATGACCATCACCGCCTCCGATCTGGGCTACGGCTACAAGATGAACGTGCAGGTGCGCTACACCGACTGGCCCACCCAGCTGGCGGAGGAATACAGCGCCGACAATGCCCCCGGCGGCGGCTGGAACGGCAGCGATGACTATTACTACGACGATGACGATGGCGGCAACGCCCTCATCGGCCTGTTTGTGTTCCTGCTGATCCTGTTCGTGGTCATCCGCATCATCGCCCGCTTTGGCGGCGACGGCTACGCCGGCGGCTTCGGCACGCGGTACGTGTTCGTGAACCACCTGTGGTATCCCGCAGGGCCGGACGGCAAGCCCCGTCCCGGCAGCGTGGGCACGAAGGTACGCCCCCGCCCGCCCAAGAGCGGCGGCGGTTTCGGCGGCGGCAGCCGGGGCGGCGGCTTTGGCGGCGGCGGTTTCGGCGGCGGCAGCCACTGCGCCTGCGCCAGCAGCTGCGCCTGTGCGTGCGCCTGCGCCTGTGCCGGCGGAGGCCGGGCAGGGTGCTCCGCCAAGAACCTCTATGGCGCGGTAAAGCTGGACGAGGACCTGTCCGAGAAAGTGTAAGCTATGGAGCAGCACCCCGGGAACTCCCCGGGGTGTACCGTGCGGGCGTCCCTTGCCTCTCCCTTTGGGAGTGGTGGCCGAGCGCAGCGAGGACGGAGAGGGTAAACAATGACCATACTAAAAGACA
>CAMDUN010000068.1:0-2682 GCA_945878665.1 uncultured Clostridia bacterium
GGTTCATCGGGAAGTACGACACATGGAGCCGGTACGCGCCGGAGGAAAAGGGCGTGCTGATCGTCTACGCCTCCATGTACGGCAACACGGAGAACGCGGCGCAGGCACTTGCGGCAAGGCTCTGCGACAAGGGCATGAGCCGTGTGGCACTGTACGACGTGTCCTCCACCCACGTGTCCCAGCTGATCTCCGAGGCGTTCAAGTACAGCCACATCGTGCTGGCCTCGGTGACCTACAATCTGGGCATCTACCCCGCCATGCATGACTTCCTCATGGATATGAAGGCGCTGAATCTGCAAAACCGCACTTTTGCCATCATTGAAAACGGCTCATGGGCGGTGAAGTCCGGTGACCTCATGCAGAAATTCGTCAACGATGAGCTTAAGAACATGACGGTGCTCAACGAGCGGCTCAGTCTTGCCTCCTCACTGGGGGAGGACAAGGCCGTTGAGCTGGAAACGCTGGCGGACGCGATTTTGGAGTCCGTGCAGTGACCGGCGCGGGGAGCGGAAGAAAGAAATAGGCTGCCGGAAGGCTCTGGCGCCTCCCTGCCGGGGAGACTGTATTCCGCGAGATGGGGCGGACAAGCACGATCCCGCGCTTGTCCGCCCTTTTTCCAAAAGAGGCACAGCAAAGCAAGTCAGAACGCAACAAAACGAGTTTCGGAAAACAGGCTGATGCCGGTTCAAAACAGAAAATCAGGAGGTGTTTTTCCGATGGCCATCCGAACGGTAACGGATGCGATCCGCTATGTAGGGGCGGACGACAACACATTGACACTCTTTGAAAACCAGTACCCCGTCCAGCCTATGGGGGTGAGCTACAACTCCTATGTCATTTTGGATGAGAAGATCGCTGTGATGGACAGCGTGGACGCACGGGCGGCGGAGGAATGGCTTTCCAATGTGGCGCGGGTGTTGGAGGGGCGCAGCCCCGACTATCTTGTGGTCACACACATGGAGCCGGATCATTCCGGCAGCCTCATGCATCTGGCGCAAAGATACCCGGAGATGAAGCTCGTGGGAAATGCGAAAACATTTACCATGATCAAGCAGTTCTTCGGCACAGGTGCGCTGACGGAGGGCCGTATGCTGGAGGTCGGCGAAGGAGATACGCTTTCCTTGGGTACGCACCGACTGCGCTTCCTGATGGCGCCGATGGTACACTGGCCGGAGGTAATGACAGCGTATGAGGAAACGGAAAAGATCCTGTTTTCAGCGGATGCCTTTGGCCGCTTCGGCGCACTGGAGCGGACTGCCCGCGCCCCGTGGACGCCGCAGGCGCGGCGGTATTATTACAATATCGTCGGCAAATACGGCGCGCAGGTGCAGGCTCTGCTGAAAAAGGTCTCCGCGCTGGAGATCAAAACGATCTGCCCGCTCCATGGCCCGATGCTCACAGAGGGGTTGGAGGAGTATCTGCGGCTTTATGACCTGTGGTCACAGTGGAAGCCGGAGGAACCGAAGTGCATACTGATCGCGCATGCGTCCATCCACGGAAACACCGCCCATGCGTCGGAGATCCTCAAGGGTAAGCTGGAGGGAAAAGGCACGCGAGTTACCTTGTGCGATTTGACCGTGACAGACCTGTCCTATGCCGTGACCAGCGCATTCTACTGCGGGAAGCTGGTGTTGGCCAGCTCCACCTATGACGGAGGACTGTTTCCGCCCATGAAGGCGTTTTTGGAGCATTTGCAGGCCAAGGGCTTCCGAAGCCGCCGGGTAGGCTTGATGGAAAACGGATCCTGGGCACCCGCCGCTGCGCGGCTGATGCGCGCCGAGCTGGAAAAGATGAAGGATCTCCGACTGTGCGAAACGGAGGTATCGCTGCGCGGCGCACTGAACCAAACCAGTGAGGCGCAGATGGATGCGCTGGTGGCTGAGCTCTGCGCGGAGTAAGCGGCGGGAGGCCGGACGGTATCCCCGCGCCGAGGCTGGCTTCGTCCAGCCGCCCGATGCATCAAAAGTGAAACGGCGTTGCTGATTTAGACGGCAATATGGTGCTGCGTGAGGCTGAAGCCTTGAGAATGGATAAAAGCGCAGCCGCAGAGAACATCTGCGGCTGCGCTTTTTGCTGCACTTCCTTGCAATTTACAGCGCTGCCTTTTTCCATTTCCTGATCTTTGTCCGAAATGTTCCGAAAGGAGCAACCGTATTGACGTGGATGAACTTGTAAACCTCCCATACCGCTGTTTTGGTGGCGTCATCCGCCCACCTTCTCATGTGCGGCTGGAACAGCTCCTCCTCGCTCATGGAATCGATCATGGTCTGGATAGCGACGATATTTTCGCTTAATCTGCCCTTCGATTCCGCCAAGGACAAATGGGCGTGGGTGTCCGTGAACCATTGATACAGGCCGCCCAGTTGGTTCCACCTGAACTGCTCCGACGGCGTTTTCACGTCCATTCCGCGCTTCTCGTCAGCCTCCCATTTCAAAAGCAGTGTTGTCCACCCCGCCTGATACGCAAGATTCTCTGCCGGTGTCCTGTCCACGCCGGGTACTTTTTTATCCTTCAGGGCTTCCGGGACCGTATCAAACTCAGAAATGTACTTTTCAAAGCTCTGACGGATCTCATTTTTGAGATCCTCTTTATCCCTGTATGTTCTCAAGACAGTCTCCTTTACCGGTTCTCCGCCAGATATTCCTCCGCGTAGTGGACAGCCACCGCGCCGTCCGATACGG
>CAMDUN010000069.1:0-2589 GCA_945878665.1 uncultured Clostridia bacterium
ATATACAGGGCGCCCAGCCACTTGAGATACGGCACCAGCGCCGGGATCTTTTCCGCCAGCAGCACATTCAGAAGGCCGCACAGGGCGCACTTGACGAAAAGCCCGGCCATGCTGCCGGCGAAGAACCGCCGGAAGCGGGAGCCGCCCGAGGCGCCCAGGTACAGGCTCATCAGGTTGTTGGGGCCGGGGGTCACGGCCATAATGGCGCAGTAGACCAGAAAGGCGGGGATGTTCATAGACCGCTCCTCATTTCAGGATACCGCTGCTGCGGAACTGGATGGCCTCCGCCAGATGGGGCGCCTCGATGCGCTCACTGCCCTCCAGATCGGCGATGGTGCGGGCCATACGCAGGATCCGGTCATGGCTGCGGCCGGTAAGACCCAGCCGGTCAAAGGCACCCTGCATCAGCCGCTCACCGGCGTCGTCCAGCTGACAGTACTGCCCGATCATGGCGGGGGTCATATAGGCGTTGCAGGACACCTCCGTGCCGGCGAAGCGCTGCTTCTGCACCTCCCGGGCGGCGTTGACCCGCTGCCGGATAAGGGCGGAGGACTCCGGCGTATCCTTGCGGCGCATGGCCTCGTACTCCACGGAGGGTACCTCAATATACATGTCGATGCGGTCCAGCAGGGGGCCGGAGATGCGGCGCATATACTGCTCCACCTGATTTTCCGAGCAGGTGCAGCGGCCGGAGGGATGGCCATACCACCCGCATTTGCAGGGGTTCATGGCGCACACCAGCATAAAGCGGCTGGGCAGCGTCAGCGTCCCGGCGGCGCGGGTGATGGTGACGAAGCCGTCCTCCAGCGGCTGGCGCAGCGTCTCCAGCGCCGACTTGTCGAACTCCGGCAGCTCGTCCAGAAACAGCACGCCGTTGTGGGCCAGCGAGATCTCGCCGGGCCGCGGCGTGCCGCCGCCTCCCGCCAGCGACACGGTGGAGGCCGTGTGGTGGGGGCTGCGGAAGGGCCGCACATCCACCAGCGGGTGGGCGGCGTCGGTCATACCGGCTACGGAGTAGATCTCCGTGGTCTGGAGGGATTCGGCGCGGGTCATATCGGGCAGAATGGAGGGGATACGCCGTGCCAGCATGGACTTGCCCGCGCCGGGCGAGCCGATGAGCAGCACGTTGTGGCCGCCGGCGGCGGCGATCTCCAGCCCCCGCTTCACGTTTTCCTGTCCCATCACATCGGCAAAGTCCGGCAGGAGCCGGGCAGCGGGCTCCGGCTGCCAGCGGGCAGCGGGCGTCATGGACGTTTCGCCCTTCAGGTGGGCGATGAGCTGGGACACATCCTCCACGCCGTAGACGGTGAGGCCATCGGCCAGCGTGGCCTCGGCGGCATTCTGCGCCGGGACGTACAGCGTCTTGATGCCCAACCGGGCGGCGCACAGCGCCATGGGCAGCACGCCGGTGACGGGGCGCAGCGCCCCGGTAAGGCTCAGCTCACCCAGAAAGGCGGCGTCCTCCGGCAGGGGCTTCAGCTCCTCCGCCGCGGCCAGAATGCCCAGCAGGATGGGCAGGTCGTACAGCGTGCCCTCCTTGCGGACACGGGCGGGGGCCAGATTCACGGTGATCCGGCTGACGGGGAATTTGGCGCCGCAGTTTTTCACGGCGGCGCGGACACGCTCCCGCGATTCCTTGACGGCGGCATCCGGCAGACCCACCACATCAAAGGCGGGCAGCCCGCCGGAGAGAAAACACTCCACCGACACCTCGTAGCCGCGGATGCCGGTGAGTCCCAGAGAACGCACGGTGACCACCATGGGCCGTCATCTCCCTTCCAATACGTCGTTCACCCCTCATCTTACCATAAAAATTGGTGGGTGAACAGCGCTTTTTTCAAAAAAGCGGCGGGCGTTTTGCGCGGAACGACACTTTCAGACGGGCATGGGATGAGAAAATTTGTGCATGGCGCTAAAAAAGTTTCACAGTAGTAGAAATCACAAAAATCAGGTTTACAGGGCGAAATGTTTGTGTTACTATCAACAATACCGACGGGAAAGCGTTTTTACAGGATGCTTTCACATGAACTTCCTTTCCGGCCGCCGCCAGCGGAGGGCGGAGAGGGAGCGCTTTTGCCTGTGTACAGCACGGGCGAAGGCGGAATTTTGAAAAGACTATTTATTTAAGGAGGCACGTTATGGTAAGAAAAATGAAATCCATGGATGGCAATAACGCCGCAGCGCATGTTTCCTATGCGTTTTCCGAGGTAGCTGCCATCTACCCCATCACGCCGTCCAGCCCCATGGCCGACTTTGTTGACCAGTGGAGCGCCAACGGCCTGAAGAACATCTTCGGCACCAAGGTCAAGGTGGTCGAGATGCAGTCCGAGGCCGGTGCGGCCGGCGCCGTTCACGGCTCTCTGGGTGCAGGTGCGCTGACCACCACCTACACCGCGTCTCAGGGTCTGCTGCTGATGATCCCCAATATGTACAAGATCGCAGCAGAGCAGCTGCCCTGCGTGTTCCACGTTTCCGCCCGTACCGTGTCCACCCACGCCCTGAACATTTTCGGTGACCACTCCGACGTGATGGCGTGCCGCCAGACCGGCTTTGCCATGCTGTGCGAGGGCAACGTGCAGGAGGTCATGG
>CAMDUN010000070.1:0-2552 GCA_945878665.1 uncultured Clostridia bacterium
CTGCTGTTCGTAGGGTCATCCGCTGTGATCTCTACGAGGTCGTGCGTGTCCAGTGCGGGCTTTTGCCGCCCGGCGTGATCCTGTTGGTGGATGAGTCCGGGCTGTATAAAGAACCTCTGCGGCTCAACAAGTTCGCAACGGTTTTCTATGGCGAACCTATCTTCGGTGATGTGCTGCTGGCCGCCGAGGGCTACCGTAACGGTGAGCCTGACATCGTAGGCCTGGACGTCTACCAGTTGCAATGGCTGCGCCATGCGTTCCGTATCTGAGGGAGGTATAGCTATGATCCAGTTTCTGATCACCGCCGCTTTCGTGCTGGTATTCGTGTTCATCCTGTTCCTGCTGCTCTCGCTTATGGCGTGGATCGCCGGTAAAGTCCTGCGCTCCCTGTTCCCGGATAAGTTCAAAGGAAAGAGTGGTAAGGTGTAAAAAGATAAATCCCCCGCCAACGGCGAGGGATTAGAGGTCACATATTCTTAGCCTTGTCCAGTTCTTTCAGAAAAACCTGCGAAGCCGCCTTGATTTTCTTCAGCTGCTTTTCTTCGTCCCGGCTTATCTTGCTGTCATCCTTCATGGCTGCCATTTCACAGGCACGTTCAAAGGTCTGCACCATAGCTTGCATATTCAGTATCTGAGCGTGTATGTAGGCGTTCATATTTGCACCCCTTTCTATACTTCACAATGTAGCATTTTGGTGGGAGGTTGTCAATAAATGAAAAAACTTGTTTTTGGTTTACTTGTGGGCGTCTCACTTGTGCTTTCTGTTGGGTGTGCTTTCGCCACTGTGGACATATCTCAAACACATTGGCAACTTCCTGATCGCGGATTTAGCGGGGGTTCTCGGGTTTATCCTGTTGATACTGTTTTAACCTATACCGATTTGTCTGCTTTACGCAATTCTCTTAATGACAGTATGCAGTCACGTTCTGCACAGCTGACTTATTCGGGTAGTTTCTATTTCATCACCATGGTTCGTGACGGTGATATTTATTGGCTTTGTAACGGTAATGGCGGTCGTTATCGAACGGCAGTTGAAAGCACAGATGAACCGTCTTCTACCGTCAACAACTTCAATCAGACAATCATCAACAATTCTTCCGGCTCTGCATCCGGCTCTACTGGTTCGCCTTATGTTTCGTCTTCTTGGCAGGAAAAGGAGTTGCTTGGTAAGATCTATGAAAAGTTGTGGTTTATCAATGAATGGTTGCAAATTACTAAGGACTGGGTCAAGGAAGTCAACTACAACGTAAAAAATGTAAATACAAACATCAATAACAACGTTGTCCCTGCGTTGGTAGCTATCAATAAAAACCTTAGTTCTATGCTTACTGACACGGTGTCTCGGCTCTCGTCTATCCAGTCCGCTTCCTGGGCTTCGGTCGATGCGGAAAACCGTATTCTGTCAACGCTGACCGGTATAGGTAATCAGCTCGGTTCTGTCATCCGCAACGGCCAAATTCAGGTGAACACCAGCCCCATTGAAGCACGGTTGGACAAGCTCATCAGTATGTATAGCAAGGTCAACAGCGTCGTTTTGGACACGGCCAGCGTCAACGGCGGTCAGATCACCGGCGCGGTCGGCGGTGAACTGAAAGACGTGGTGTTTTGGGGCGATACTGGAATGTCCAGCAATGAGTTTCTTACACCCGGCAGTTTGTGGTATCGCTTAGGCCCTAATGTTGGCAATACCACTCCGACCACGTTGGATGATAGCATCGTCCTCCGTTCCGTCAACCTCGGCTCTACCATCCCGTCCTATATCGCCAATGACCCGGTACTCTATGCCGGCGTGTGGCGTAAGGGTACGGATTACATCATCAGCGATACGTATAACGCCAGCACCGGCGAGTATGTGCAGCGGGTTGATTGTGTTGATTTAGGCTCTTTATCTTGGAGTTATATTTCTCAAGGTGACAATTCTCGTTGGTTTTGTAGTTCGCTCCCTGCGGGGTTTCTTGAACATGATGATATTTCTACTCCTGGGCCCTTGAACTCGCCACGGTTGACTAATGCTTCGTATTCATCGCTGTTCCACCATACCTCTGATGTGTGTTATTCTCATGCTTATGGGAGGGAAGTTCTTTGTTTTTATAGTTCTTATTTAGATGATGCTTCGATTGATGTATCCTCTCGTCTCAGCGGGTTTTTATTGATGTATTGTCGTACTCCTGTTGTCGCCAGCTACACCCCCGTTACCATCGCCATCCCGGAGGGCAACAGCTACATATCTTCGTATAATGTCCGCATCACCGGCAAGTATGAGACCTACGATAGCTACACTCAGACCGCCGACATCATCACGGCTATCAATAATATTCCTCCCGTAGACCTCGACCTGACACCCCTGTCCTCTCGTCTTGACACGCTCAATACCACCATTTCCTCCGTGATTTCCCAGGGTAAGCTGAAAGTCGATAACTCTGCCGTGGTGACGGCTCTCGATAAGCTGGATAAGCTGGATGAGCTGCCCACCATCAAGACCGCCGTGGACGGTGTGAATACCACCATTTCCTCCGTGATTTCCCAGGGTAAGCTGAAAGTCGATAACTCTG
>CAMDUN010000071.1:0-2511 GCA_945878665.1 uncultured Clostridia bacterium
TCCGTGTTATCTTTCGGATGGTGATAGAAGCCGGCACCGGCTGCCCGATAGTCCATACAGGGATAGCCCGCTTGCATGAAGACCGCGCCATCGGTACGTGGACGGGTGAGGTAACGGTTCTCCCACTTCATCAGCTTACGATGGATGTATTTATCGTTCGCAGCGGCGGCTACCTCCGCTAACTCCGGATATTTATAGTTGTAGCTCGTCACGATGCGCTCGCCCGCGCCTACCTGCTCCAGGTTGATCACCGCCTTCACCTGCTCCTGCGGGAAGATCGGATGCTTCGTGTAATAGGTGCTACCGGTCAGACCAGCCTCCTCGCCATCAATACTTAAGAAGACCACGCTACGCTTCGGCTTGATGGGCGATTTTGCCAGCGCCTCTGCCACGCCGAGCAATACAGCCGTCGATGAGTTGTTGTCGTTCGCGCCTTCGATGTGATAGGGAATCATGCCCAGATGATCCAGGTGACCTGAGATAATGATATACTCATGCTTCAGCGTCGGATCGCTGCCCTCCACCACACCAACAATGTTTTTACCTGTCGCCTGCGGGTTATAGGTGGCATTCATGCGGATATGCGCCCGTTTGCCCATCACGAAGGAGGCCGGTTTCTGCGTCTCATAGATTTGCTTCACCGTCTCCGCATAGGTTTTTCCTGTGCCTCGGAAGAGGTCGTTCACCACCGTATCGGTCACATGGCAATAGACAAACCCCTCGTTGTAAGGAGCGTTCGGACCCGGCACCCACTTATAGAGCAGGCCGATGGCGCCATGTTCGAAAGCGTTGTTGAGCTTCGTCTGATGCAGCGTATGGTGATACCACTTGGCAATGTCCTCCGGCTCCCGACTGCGGTTGGGTGTCTCGCCCTCCACCAGCACGATCTTGCCCTTCACGTCGATCCCTTTATAGTCGTCATAGCCCAACTCCGGCGCCGTCACGCCAAAACCACAATAGACCACGTCCGCCTCCACGTCGCCATTGCCCGACATGCCTCCGGCAAACCAGCCATCCGCCCAGTCATACCCTTTGCGGATCCAGACCTTCTCCCCCTTCTTCGCGCCCGGCGTAGGGATCAGGATATCCATCGTGCTACCCGGCTGAATCTCCACGCAGGGATGCGGAAATTCCTGGATGTAACCACCCTTGTCGCCCGCAGGCTGCAATCCCCAGGCCTCGTAATAGCCCTTCACGATCTCCACCGCCTTCGCCATACCGGGAGAGCCGGCCAAGCGTCCCTCCAAAGCGGGATCGGAAAGTTGTTTCACATAGCCAAAAAGTTTCTCGGAAGTGATCGTGCGGTGCATCGCGTCAAGCAGCTGCTCCTCTTCCGTCAGTTTCTCCTGCATGCGGGGCTGTGCCTCCGCAGTGGCCATCGTCAGTGAGAGGATGGCCGCCAATGTGCCAAAAAAGAGTTTCTTTTTCATATACCTGTCTATTTGTTTGTTCTTAAAATTGTCCCTCAAAGATACATATTTCATCGGTTATTGGCCTTATCTATGCGGCCAAGCCCCTGCAAACCCTTCCCAAATGGCCTCGCGAAATCGCGAGAGGGGCTCGCGGGGTCGCGAAATGGGTTTGTAAATTCGCGAACCCATTTTACAAGCCCGCAAAATGGGTTTGTAAAATCGCGAACCCACTTTGCAAGCCCGCGAGGGGGTTTGTAAAATCGCGAACCCACTTTACAGGCCCGCGAAATGGGTTTGTAAATCCGCGAGGCCATTTTGCAAGCCCGCGAAGGGGTTTGTAAATTCGCGAGGCCATTTCACCGGGCAGCAAAGGGCCTTACAAAAAAATGGGCGAAGGGTACCTCTCGGCTGCCCCCGCCCCAGTTTGAGAAAAAGTGTGTGTTATTTCGGTTCTGGCTTTTTCACATTTCAATTATTCAATGCCGTGTTAACCGTTGTCTCATAAAGTGGGAATGCCCAGCAGTAAGTCGTACGATCTGCTGCCGTAGCGACTACCTCCCAACCACCATCGGTCAACGGGTGACGATAGTCTTCCGCACGACGAGAGATGTCATAACCACGCATACCCTCGCCCAAGAACTCCCAACGACGCTCGTTGTCGATCGCTGTCCAGAGGGCTGCACCGCTCTCTTTGTAGGTCACCAACTTATCGGATGCCTCGGGGATAGAGCGTGTACGAACCTGCTTCAGGTAGCTCAACGCCGTAGCTTCATCGCCTGCCTTGTAGTAGCACTCCGCCAAGTTCAACAGGATCTCTGCGTAACGGAAGATGGGGATCCACTCCAAGCGAGTAGAATACTCATTGAACTTCTCGCAGTAAGTATAACCCTTTGCGTCGCTGTAGATAAAGCCTGAACGGGCATCCTCAGCCACACCGTAAACCGTCTGGATACCGTTGATCGTATTCACACAAGTGATCTGACCAGCACCGTGATAAACAAAACCTACCGGGTGAGACTGGCTACCGCTCTTGTCGCTATCGCTCATCGGGATGGAGAAGATGTTCTCCTCGGTCAAGGCATACGGCATGTCGAACATC